>JBGTAZ010000001.1:0-40679 GCA_041749615.1 Leptolyngbyaceae cyanobacterium
TGAGGCTCTAGGAGCAATACCTCCACGGGCATTCCACTCGCTTTGTAGCCATGCAGACGGGCAGGTAAGACGCGGGTATTGTTTAAAACTAAAAGATCCCCCGATCGCAACCAGTTGGGCAAATCCCGAAAGATGCCATGGGCTTGCTGCGAATCCCCTTTGACCACCAACAGCCGAGCCTGATCTCTCGGTACAGCCGGAGTTTGGGCAATACACTCAGTGGGGAGGGTATAGTCGTAAGCGCTAAGCACGCGATCGCAGTTCACAGGAGTCTTTCCAATCTTTGCTTTCCTATTATCTATTTATCTACAAAAGATAAGTGATTTCTTGTCGCCACTCACGCCCGCCCCTCTGAGCCTATCGATCGCGCCAAAAAGCCGACTCTGTTATTTTAAGAATCGGCTCCGGTTCAAAGTAAGAATTTAATCAAGCCACTCAGACTTAATGCTCAGCGGGCTTGGTCAATGGCTGATTAGTTCTTGCCCATTGAAAAGAATTTGCCTTACCCGAAAATCCACAGGACAGCATGAATGCAGCCGTTTGAGGATTGACATGGTGGGTTTGAGTGTTTGTGTTTTGATTCAAGGATTTCATGATACCTGCCTCTAGGTGGTTGAAGTGAATAGGAGGCGCGTTCCTTCAGGATTTTCCTTACTTCCGTCTCTCAAAGCGAATCTGGTTATGTACTTTTGAAGGATGAACGATTTATTTCTGTATTTAATGTAACAAAAAACTGGCTTGCAGTGCAAACATATATCAACATTTCCTCACAAAAAAACCTCTCCCTAGTTGATCGACTGGGAAGAGGCTGAGGTTGGATGAATTGGCAGAAAGCCTAGAACGAGAACGTGGTGCGGATTACGCCTAGGACAATATCTTTGTTGTCATTGTTGTGGTTGGGAGCCGTTAGCCAGACGACCCCAGGAGTAATGGAGATGCTGTCGGTGATGGCGTATCGGTAAAAAGCTTCGATGTGCAGTCCAGTATCTTTGTCGCTCCGGCGAGTTAAGCCACTCAGCAGGCGATCGCTGCCTGTGAGCTTGGGTTCCATCCCCACAATAATTCCACCCAAATTCCCTTTTTTCAGCAAATCAGGAAATGCCAAGGTGACGGCATAGTTCCAAACATTGGCATTGCCCCGAACAGCACCCGTTCTGGCTTCTGCATCCATGTACCCAACCCAGCCGCCCAACTGAAACCTTGGGCTGAGCTTGAAGTTTGCCTGAATCCCAAAGGAGTTGGAAGACACTGCCCGTCCGCCCAGGTTGGATAAAACACTGCCCGTGCCGTGATTCAATCCACTGTCGTTGTAGGCATTGACGTAGGTAAAGGCGATCGTCCCGAAGCTCGGCGTGTAGACAAGCTGAGCAAGGGCAGCATAGTCCCCGTTGAACAATCCATTTCCAGCAGCCGGGATGTTGGGTTCACTGGCTAAATAGGCAACTTCCAGCTTGAAAGCGTTGCCCAGTTTGAGATTGGCTGCTGCCCCCGTATCAAACCCCAAGCGATAAACCGGATTGTATCGACCAAAGCGCGAAATGCCTGCCTGGGAGTCACTTGCCAGCGGACTAACAATGTCTAATACATCGATAAACCCGATATTACTCCCCGTGGCAACGACCACTTTGGCAGCCTCGCCAATCATAAACTGATATCGAATCAAGCCTAGAAACGCGGCATTGCTGGTGTCGCTGCCAGATTGAAAACTGAGACGAGCTTCATTGCCAGGAGCGGTGTCAGTTGCAGGGCGCGGCTCGATAATATTGGTTCCCTGAATTCGCGTCGTGAGTAAATCTTTTCCTGTAAAACTGGTGTTGAAGTTGATCCGGACGCGATCGCTGAAGGTTGTGTTGTAGTTGTCATCCTGACCATTGCGGCTAGCACCGCCAAAGGCATCGGTGATGGCAAAAATCACCTGACCATTCAGTTTTGTAGTGGTTGAAAACTGCTGCTTTTCTAAAGTCGCCGTGCGGACTTCCAGCGCATCTACTCGCCCTCGCAGGGCTGACAACTCGGCGGCAAACTCTTCTTGCAGCTTTTTGACGATTTCCAGATCTTCCTTTTTGACAAAATCGGCAGTGGCAGCAGCAATTAATTCTTGAATCTTATCTAAGCAAGCATTGAGACCTGCCGCAAATTCATAGCGAGTCAGGGCACGGTTGCCGCGATAGGTTTTATCGGGATAGCCGACAATGCAGCCATATCGTTCTACGAGGGACTGCAATGCTTGAAATGCCCAATTGGTCGGCTTCACATCGGTGAGTTGAGATACAGAGGTGACTTGTTGCAGGGCATCCACCGCTTCGCCTTCTGCCCCATAGCGATCGATCTGTTGCAAAGTTTGTTGCACCCTAGAACCGCTGAGATTTGCAGCCTTGGGAATTTCGGCTTCAGCGGCGGTTGTAACGGTGAGGCTGCTGAGGCTTAAGAGCGTTGAAGTGAGCAGAAAAACCCGATTGAAAGGCATAAACATGGCTAGTCAAATCCTCACACTGCAATCAAAAAAACAGAAATCAAAAAATCAAGAAACAGGTCAAGCATCCCGCAAGACTTTCGTTTTGCAGATTGGGTTTGCAGATTAATTTTTAGGGTGCAATCCAACCGACGGCAGGGATTGAACGTCCTATCTTTAATGCAAAATTAATGCAGAATTTGGGACAGGAACTTCTTGGTGCGATCGCTCTTTGGGTTATTAAAAAACTCAGCAGGAGTCGTATCTTCCACCAGCAAGCCATCGGCTAAAAACACGATTCGGTCGGCGACTTCCCGCGCAAAACCCACTTCATGCGTGACGCAGACCATCGTCATCCCAGAGGTTGCCAGGGTTCGCATTGCCTGCAAGACTTCCTGAACCATTTCTGGATCAAGCGCGGAAGTCGGTTCATCAAACAACATGACTTTCGGCTGCATTGCCAGGGCACGGGCAATCGCCACCCGCTGCTGCTGACCGCCCGATAGCTGAGCCGGATACTTGTCTGCTTGATGCAAAATTCCCACTCGGTCTAACAACTGAGTTGCCGTCTCCTGTGCCTTCGCTTTCGTCCATTTCCGTACCTGCATCGGTGCCAGCATCACGTTTTGCAGCACGGTCAGATGGGGAAACAAATTGAACTGTTGGAACACCATCCCCACTTCACGGCGAATCGCATCCACATTTTTCATGTTGGGAGTTAGGGGAATGCCATCAATTTCAATGCTGCCTTTTTGAAACGGTTCCAGCGCGTTGAAAGTGCGGATGAAGGTAGATT
Organism: Leptolyngbyaceae cyanobacterium; assembly: GCA_041749615.1. Taxonomy (GTDB): domain Bacteria; phylum Cyanobacteriota; class Cyanobacteriia; order Leptolyngbyales; family Leptolyngbyaceae; genus ULC077BIN1. Next base: position 3,249 of record JBGTAZ010000001.1, read on the forward strand.
TGCCAGAACCCGATGGACCCATCACGACCACCACTTCCCCTGGATTGACAGTCAGGCTTACGCCCTTCAACACATGAAAGCCATTGTCATACCACTTTTCCACATCACGAGCCACGATCGCGGGTCCCGTTTCTGCCGTAGCCCCGTTTCTAGTTGCCTCAAATTGAGTCATGCCTACTCCTTAATGCTTGAATCAGCCTTAATGCTTGAATGCGCCTTAATACTTGAATGGGAATGACTTCAAGCGCTGGGCAGATCGCCCAGCGGTTCGCCAAACCATTTTTTTGATAGCGTGTCGAGTTCACCCGATTGACGCGCGTTGGTGAGAATGCTGTTCACTTTCTCCAGCAACTGAACATCGCCTTGCCGCAGCCCCACATGGCAAGGTGAATTCTTCATCACAAACTTTTGCTGAATTTGGTTGTCGGGGTTGTTGCGGATCAGCTTATTGGCAACGACATTTCCAGTAGCGATCAATTCCACTTGCCGCGAGACCAGCGCCGAAGCCGTTAAGCTATTGTTGGCAAATCGCTTCACCGTGACCCCCTCAATCTTTCCTTCCGTCAAGTTTTTCGTCAGTTCGAGATCCTCCAATGCGCCTTGCGTCACGCCCACGGTATGTCCTGACAGGGCGGCGTAATCCGCTGTTTTTAGATCTGCTCCACCATAAATGCCAGAGTAGAACGGGGCATAGGGAATCGAAAAACTAATGATTTTCTCGCGATCTTTGTTTCTTCCGAGGCTAGAAATCACCATATCCACCCGGTTCGTTTGCAGAAAGGGAATCCGGTAGTTGCCAATAACGGGCACCAATTGCAACTTGACTCCGATGCCCTCAGCGACGAGGCTTGCCACATCAATGTCATATCCACGCACATTCATCTCGGCATCAATCGAGCCAAAGGGCGGAAAGTCATCTGGAACTGCGATTTTCACTTCTCCCCGCTGAATCACTGCCTTCAAAGCGATCGCCGGATCAATGGCAGTGGGACGCTGTATCGCCGCTGCGGAGGCATCCACTTTAGTCGATTTCACCGAAGGAGCCGAACAGGCAGTCACCCCGACTGTAAAAAACAGACTGGCAAAAAATAGGGCGATCGCGGTTCTAAACTGCTTCTTTTGCAATATCTTTCGCAACATCTTTTGCAAGCTAGTTGGCAACATCTCTCGCAACCTCTTTCGCAACAGCTTTGGCACCATAGTTTTTACCCATCCCGCGTTCTAAGTTAGACGTTGCTCAATTCGCTGGCTCCACAGAGAAAGGGGATAGCACAGCAAGAAATAAATCACCCCCGCAATGGAAAACACCAACAGCGGTTCCAGCGTCACATTATTAATCTGTGCCGCCGCGCGGGAAAGTTCTGTAAAACCAATCACCGATGCCAACGAGGTGCCTTTAATGACTTGCACCAGAAAGCCAACGGTCGGCGCGATCGCCAGCTTGACCGCCTGCGGCAAAATCACAAATCGAAGCTGCTGGAAATAGTTAAGCCCCAACACCGAAGCCGCTTCCCACTGCCCTTTGGGTAATACCTCGATCGCACCGCGCCAGATATCTGCCAAGAACGAACTGGTAAACACCGTCAGAGCCAGAGTGGCAGCGGCTAGTGGTGATAAATTAACCCCAAAGATCACCGAGATGCCAAAAAAGGCGAGAAACAGTTGCAGCAGCAGCGGTGTACCCTGAAAAAATTCCACATACAGCCAACTGAGGAACTGCACCGGCTTAATCGGTGAGATTCGCATCATCATCACCAAAAAACCCACAATGCCACCCACCACAAACGCAATCAGGGACAGAATAATCGTCCACTTGGTTGCAATCAGCAGGTTAAGGACGATGCGTCCTAAGGTAAAGTCGTCACTCATCGTTGTTAATCCCTAGAATTAAAGCCTATCGTCGAGAGTATTTTGCAAACCCAAAAAAGCGCCGTTCCACCCAATAGCCCATGCCTTTAATCATCCAAACAATGGCAAGGTAGAACAAAGACACCATGAAATAGATTTCAAAGCTGCGGAAGGTGCGGGAGTTGAGAAAATCACCGGCAAAGGTCAGATCTTCTGCCGCAATTTGGGAAATGACGCTGGTAAACAGCACGGCAAGGATCACTTGCCCTACTAAAGCCGTGTAAATGTTTGCGAGGGCGGGTGTCAGAATAATGTGCCGAAAAATTTGCAGTGGTTTAAAGCCAAGTGCCATACCTGCTTCAACCTGCCCTTTATGAATGCTTTCCACCCCCGATCGAATGATTTCAGTGGCATAAGCGCCAAAATTGACCGCTAACGAAAGAATGGCGGCTTGCTCAGCATTCAAGCGGATGCCTAACTTGGGTAAGCCAAAGAAAATGAAAAAGAGTTGAATTAGAAAGGGCGTATTACGAATCACTTCGACATATGCCAGGGTGATTCGGTTCAGAATTTTGTTGCCTGACGTTCGGAATAATGCGCCGATCACTCCCAGAACAAAACCGAATGCGATCGCAATGATTGAAACCCTAAACGTCAGCAGGGCACCGGCAAAAAACAGTCCGATGTTGTCCCAAATCACCGAAAAATCAAAGGAGTAGCCCATATTGCCCCGCCAAATATTGACACCAACGCCCACCAATCAGAAACGAGCCTGAATGTTCTAGGATTCAACTAAAATCGACAGAATAGCCCTAAGCAACACTGATTCTGAACATGAAAAAAGCGAGTAGCAATGCGTAAAATCCATTAATTGGATACTGTATACAATGGCAAAGAAGTTCATTGGTAAATGTTTCTTGCTATACAAACTTCCATGCCAATAAAAACAACTGCGAATAAGTTTTTATGGGGTTGAATCCTGGAGTGGCGTGATCAATTTCCCCAACCGGAGTAATGAATGTCAGTAGTGAATCGGGCAGGCGATCGCACTTTTTATTCGCGATTCTTTCGTTTGGCAGCAGTCAACGTCTTATCAAACTTGATGGTGCCCCTCGCCAGTCTGCTGGACATGGCATTTTTGGGTCACTTGCCAGATATTGATCCCTTGGCAGGAGTTGCCCTAGCAACCGTGCTGTTTAACTACCTTTACTGGACATTCGGCTTTCTTCGCATGGGCACTACCGGGCTAACGGCGCAGGCGATCGGGCGAGATGATCCCGATGAGGTAATGCTGATTGGGCTGCGCAATGGGCTGATTGCCCTGATTGCGGGCGTGGGCATGGTTTTGCTGCAAGAGCCATTGCGAATCATTGGGTTTGCCTTCTTAAACGCCACCGCCGAAGTAAAAGCCGCAGGACAAGCCTATTACAGCGCGTTGATTTGGGGAGCGCCTGCCACCCTGCTGAATATGACCTTGGTGGGTTGGTTGTTGGGGCGAGAGCAAAGCGCAAAAGTGTTGCTGCTATCCGCCGTGAGCAATGGCAGCAAGGTGGTGTTGGAATATCTCTTCGTGGTGCAGTGGGGCTGGCAAAGCGCAGGCGCAGGATACGCAACCACCGTGAGCCAATATTTGATGGTCTTCGTTGGCGTATTGCTGGTTGGGGGCGATCGCACTCTCACCTGGAACCTGCCCCACCTCCGCCCAAGATTGCTAGATGCCACCGCCCTGAAAGCCGCGTTTGCACTGAATGGGGCGATCGTCATTCGCACGTTTGCCTTCGTCTCCACCTTTGCCGTCTTCACCAACTTAAGTTCAGCCCTGGGCACCGCAGTTCTGACCGCCAATGCCCTAATGCTGCAAGTGGTGTCTTTGGCTGCCTATTTTATTGATGGATTGGCGTTTGCCACCGAAACCATGGCAGGAGTGTTCTATGGAAAAAATAATTTCGCCCAACTTGCGTTGCTGGTGCGCGTGTCGGGGATCACCAGCTTAGGACTGGGAGTCACCTTTGCGATCGCCTTTATTGCCATGCCCACTCTTCTGTTTGGGCTGCTGACCAATCATGCTGACATCGTGGAATTGATTCGCGAACAAGTGCCCTGGCTATTGGGAATTCTTGGATTTGGCTCGATTGCCTACATGCTCGATGGCTACTTCCTCGGACTCACCCAGGCTAAAACGATTCAAACATCGGCGTTGATTGCAACCCTAGTCGGCTTTGCACCAATCGCCGCGATCGCCGGATACTTGCAAAACGTGCAGCTTCTCTGGTTTGCCTTGACCATTTTTATGGCAACCCGTGCCCTAACTTTGGCGCTCCAAGTCCCCAGAACGTTTCATTTCAAAAGCAGTAGTTAAAATGGACATAACTGATAAAAGGCTGAATCAGGAGGCTATGTTAGGTTCCCCTAATGGGTGAGGCGATCGCGGTCTACTTCTAATATCTTAAAGAAATAAATCTTTGACTCAGAAAAGCTTGAATTAAAGACTGAACCTTAAAGATTTGATTTTCCTAAAGACATCGCCATGAAGGAGTGTTAGGGTCGGACTGTGGTAGTTTTACCAACCAATAAAGCGCCATAAGTCAGTGATTCAAGACATTGAAGCCTATCCATAAATTTCGGGTCTGAAACATTGACCATTTAGAACTGACACTTGATATACTTCACAAAGCCCGCTGCCAACACAAGCTATTCATAGATTCATCTTTCCAAACTCGCCAGTTTATTCAATAACTAAAATTAGTTTCAGGAAAAAATAATGTTTCAGCCCCATCTGCAACTGCACTCCCTCACTCCTCATCACAGTTCCTTCAACCCCAGTTTTTCTGGGCGCGATAAGCGAAGTGTAGCAGTAGATCGATCTGACGCAACTCTTGCCCAATTGAAAGAAACCCTTTGTGCAGAGATGAGTCCGAACAAACGGGCAGTAGTTGAGCAGTTGATTAAACGCTGGTCTCAAGGAAACTTAGATTAAACCTTTATGGATTAGCAAGCAGTTCACTTCAAAGCTGTTACTTCTCACAACTGTCACTTCATAACTGCTTTTTATTAAAAAAACTTATCAATGGGTTCACAAATGTGAACCCATTCTTGTTGGGAAGAAATTAGAATCTAGGTAATTCACACGGATTGGTGGATTGTTGTTTTCCCAAACTCAGCGATCGCTTTGCTAAACTACGCCCGATTTATCTCAGCCTTACAATCAAACTATGATCTCACCGTAAAAAATCTAAAGTTGCGATCGCCCGACTGGTTGAATATTTTTAGCTAAATTTCAGGATATTTACTTATTGCTGTTGATTCTGCTAACGTCACCACCTGGAGTGTTATGGATTATAGCTCCACCCTTTCCGGGCAGTCTTACCCAAATATGTCAACCGATCAGTCTTTACAGAAGCTTCACGACTTGACCCAACTGGTTGCGAAGGCAGACACTGAAGACTTTTTTGAGTTAGCAAAACTCGTTGGACTGCGCCCCACTGAAGATTTTTCTGGAGCCGACCTAAAGTGGGTTGACTTACGCTCCGCCCAGCTTATGGGAGCTAATTTTATCAGTACCGATCTTTCTGGAGCCAATCTCATCAATGCCAATTTGGAAAATGCGCGACTAATTGGGGCTTTTTTGATATCAGCCACGTTGATTGGTGCCAATCTTAATAACGCTAATTTGGTGGGTGCCAATTTGACGAGAGCGAACGCACTAGGGATCACGTTAGTCAACGCAGACTTGACCCGTGCCAATCTAACACAGGCGAATTTGAGTCGGGCGGAGATGGGTCGGGCAAACTTGACTGCGGCTGTTCTGGAAAGCGCTAACTTAAGCGAAGCATCTCTAAGCCATGCCAACTTACGTCGTGCTGATTTAAATAGTGCTGACTTGAGCGGTGCCAACCTGTATGGCACCGATTTGAGCAACTGTGATTTGCGTTGTGCAAATTTGCAAGAAACAAACTTGATTGGTGCGACCGTGACCAGAACGCTATTGGGTCAAAATTCGGGGCTGACAAAAAGTGCCGTGCTTGATTTGAAGCAGCGAGGGGCAATTTTTCATCCTTAACGATCCCCATAAGAGGGAATGACTCCGTTAGATTCAGATCCTCATAACGGTTTCCTGAATGGATTGGAATTAAAGGGTTCCAGCTTTCTGCATATCCAGTTTGAATGATGAACAGCTTACCGTTTTGAATTTTGAGTTTTGTTCGCGTAGCGTTTCCGTAGGAAATATTTTGAGTTTTGAGTTGTAAGACAAAGAAACATTGCCGCTTCCAGCAGATCATCTGTTGCGTTTCAATTTCAAATTGGTATCAGACCTCTGAAAGCGTAAACCAAATCGTTGAACCTTGACCGGGCGCGCTGTGAACCCCGATTTTGCCTGCATGAGCCGTAATAATCTGGTGACATCGATAAAGTCCGACCCCAATGCCTGTGAGATGCGGTTGATCTAAGCCACGGGCGTAGAGTTGAAACAGGCGATCGCACTGGTTTTGCGTCATGCCTGTGCCATCATCGGTCACGGTGCAGTAAAGACAGTTTGGATAAGCTTCGTGGGCAAACGTGGCAGTGAGGGTAATAGTACGACCGGGGGGATTATGTTTCACCGCATTGGCAAGCAGATTTTCTAAAACTTGCTGAAGCTTAGCGGGATCAGCAGTTACAGTCGGGAGATCTAGTGGAATCTGATTGACAATTGCCGCCTCATTTTTAGTCAGCAGTGCCGCTTGAGTGGCGATCGCCTGCTCAAAAACTTGGGATAGCCCAATGGGTTTGCGGTTTAGGGTCAGCGTTGCCTGGGTATTGGCATGAACCTCCATCAGAGAGTTGAGCAGACTCAGTTGGCGATCGCTGCTGGCAATCATGCAGTCCAGCATAGAGCGAGTCACGGGCACCGTTTCAGAGTCTTGCCGACGGAGATGATTTAGCACCATCAGCGTGCCCTGAATTGGAGTGCGGAGATCATGGGAAACCGCGTGTAGCAGCAGATCTTTGACCTCGTTCAGGTTTTGCAACTCTTGCATTCGCTGCTGAAGTTCCATGGTGCGATCTTCCACTTGCGATTCCAAATTGCTTGCCAACGCCATCAACTGTTGGTAAAGCTGCCCTTGCTGAATGGCAATTTCAACCTGAGTGCCCAATTTTTTGAGCAAATCTACTTCAAATGGCTGCCAATGGCGCGGCGCGGAACACTGGTTTACCGCTAACACGCCAAACATTTCGCCATTGAGCACGATAGGAATCCCCATATCCGCTTTGACTTGGCAGCGCGTGTAATATTCCCAGACAAAAGCAGTTTTTTCAACGTCCTCGGTGTTGTGGATAACGCGCACGGTATCTGGCTCAAATAGCTGTTTGATTTCCGCAATCTTGCAGGGTTCAACCTCCCAACCCAAAGCAGGCTGCCAACGATCGCCCACGGATTCTGCGATCGTCCGACAGCATCCCCCCGGCTCAAAACCGCCAATCACGACCCGATCTGCCTGCAAAAACTGGCGCACCTCTGCCACCGTAGTCTGCAAAATTTCTTCCAGGTTCAGCGAACTGCGAATTCGTAGCGAAATTTCCCACAGCAGGCGCTCTCGATCCGCCGCTAATCGCAGTTGTTCTTCAGCCTGTTTGCGCTCGGTAATGTCATAGCCTGTGGCTAACACGGCGGGCTTGCCTTCCAAAGTAATTAAGCCCGCCGTGGCATCGAGCCAGCGTTCGTCACCAGATTTGGTCAATATTTTAAACTCGTATCGATTGGGTAGGGTTGCGCCACTCTGCCTTGCTAACCCGCGATCGCGCACCATTGCCTGAAAATCGGGATGAACCCTATCCCAAAAGTTCATCGCCATCAACTCCTCACGGGGATATTCGCTAATAATTTCTGCTGCCGGATTGGCATAGCGCAGCGCACTTCCCTGAAACACCAAAAACATGCACGCGGCGGTTTCTGCCACCACCCGAAACCGTGCTTCACTGTGTTGCAATGCGTCTTCTGCCTGTTTGCGCTGGGTAATATCTTCAACGACTAACCCAATGCAACGATTGGGCAACGGAAACGCTTTCATGGCAAAAATTTGTTGGCTCGTCGTGTCGCCATAACATCCTTCGCACAAATCTCGACCTTGCCCCGATCTAATCACGTCTGCGTAGATGTTCGGGATATCGGTGTCTAGCAACTCTGGAAACAGAGCTGTCAAAGGCTTGCCGACCAACTCGTCATAGGTTGCCGTGATTTGCAACATCTGTTGTGCAGCAGGATTACACTCCACTAAACGCAACGATTGAACGTCGTTCAAATCAGGCATTTGCCAAACCAACAGCCCAAGCTGCATTCGTTTGACAATGTCGCTATAAAGCTGAATGCTCTCTTGCGCTTGCTTGAGAGAAGTAATATCTTCAACCACAGCAATGGTGTAACGAGGAGTATTTGCCTGATCGCGCACCAAGGAATTGGTCAACCTGATCCAGCGCACCTGTTGATCTTTATTAACGTGGCGTTTTTCAATTTGATAAGAGTTGCGATCGCCCGCAATCATTTCGCCAAACAGCCCGACATCGATCTCCACATCATCAGGATGGGTAAATTGCGAAAAGGTCATGTTGGCAAGTTCTTCATGGCTGTAGCCCAGCATCGTTTGCAACGCGCTATTGCTTTCTACAATTTTGCCATCCAGGTTATCTAGCCCAATACCGATCGCAGTTCCTTCAAAAATAGTCCGAAATCGATTTTCGCAAACCTGAGCAGATGCCCAAAAACGAGCCAACCAAAAGGCTGTCAAACCGACGGCAACCATGCTGCAAAGAACTGGCATTCCAACGATGACAGCCTCAACCCAAAAATCAACGTGAGCAATGGTGGGGATTTGGAACTCCATCACCTTCCAGGCAGTCAGCCCAACCGTTGTTTCAATCAATCCTGTGATTGCCGCGATCGCAATCACCCTGCGCCAGTATTGAGTCGGTTGATTTAGCCCCATAGGTCTCCAAACAAACACAGGCGAAAACAGACAACATTTTCTATTCTCTAAACAGCACTGTTTCCGTAAGGCTGCTTTAGCTTAGACAAACATCCCTTGAATACTCTACCTAAAACCAGATTGCCCGTTTCTGCTAGCCTTTACCTCATCCACTTGGATGACCAAATCAGCAATTTTTTTCATCTTTCAGGAATCCACCGCGATCGCGCTGATTCTCCAAGAGGTAGACAAACGCATACTACAAGGCGTAGTATGAAGTAACAAGATTAAACCCCTCCGTCCTATGTTGAATCTCTCCGCCATACTCAGCCCATTGGATTGCCAGACCCGCACCGGAAGTCTTGCGATCGCGGGACTGTTGAATAGTAGTTGGTTGGGCAGAGATCCGAAAAATCACCCCATGGGCAACCCTAATATCGTTAGCACCAATCCAGGCGATCGCATTTTTAGACTCATCCAAAGCGGGTCAAACGTAGAACCATATCGTAACAGCGGCAGGTACAGGCAACGCCCTGAACCCACCTAGGCAAGCTTCACAGGACGCTTACGCCCCCGCTGCTGGAAAACCCAGAGGCGGGGGTTATTTTTTGCCCACTTTTGTCACTTACAGCCATTTTTCAGATGAATGTGCCACGCTTGCAAACTCTATAAGCCCCCAAAGTCCCCCAGAATTGGGGGACTTTGGCTCTAGTTCCCCCCAGAATTGGGGGGCTAGGGGGGCGAAAACGGCTGTAAGCACCATTCAACCCAAACCCGCTCTCCCCCCCTTGGAGAAATCATCATGTTGAAGCTGACCTATACCGAAACTGGACTGCACATGGAGCGCGTCACCACTCCATTAGAAGTGTTGATCGCTCAACGAGTTGTGCTAGCAATGCGGCTAGGGCAAACCCTGCACATTGAGCCGGGTCGTGCCTCATTTTTGCTACCTGCAACCGCGCCTAGCCTCAAGCAACTAGAGCGAATTCTGCGAGTGGAACAAACCCAAGTAGTGATGGTAACGCCCGTGGATCAAGAGTTTGTGGAAGCAACCGTCTATGGAAGTTGGATTGCCGAAACGATCCAGGCAGAGGAAGGCGTGTTTGTAACCGTCGTTTCAGACATGGCTGAATTTCTCCTGCTGCGGCTGTGGGAAGCACAAACGCAAGTATCGTTTCTGGCGTAACTTAACGGAGTTCGGAGTTCGGAGTTTTGAGTTCGGAGTTTTGAGTTTTGAGTTTTGAGTTCGGAGTGCAAAAGGTAGCTGGTTTCCCCACCTCACCCTTTGCACTCCCGGTTTCCTCTTCCCTGTTCCCTCTTTTCCCTTTCCCCTTGTCGTTCGCGCATTTTCACGCCAGCATGGAGAGACTAGCGATTTTGCGCTATCCGCAGAAGAGAAAAGGATTTGAATGCGCGACTTTCTTAAATACACCTTCGCCAGTTTGCTAGCGTTGCTAATTTTCCTAGGCGTAAGCATTGGTGGACTCGTCCTTTTGGTGATTTCCATTTCATCTCAAGATCCCGCACCACGAGTTAAAGATAAGTCTGTGCTTGCGTTTGACTTATCTGTAAATATTACCGATGGGCAGAAAGGCTCTAGCGGTAATCTAGGCAATGCGTTACTCAGTGACACGCCAGAGACGATCTCGTTGCGAATGGCGCTGAATGCGATCGATCGCGCCGCCAAAGATAAGCGAATTGTGGCGCTGTATCTATATGGGGAGATGGAGAGTTCTAGTAGCGCGGGCTATGCGGCACTGAAAGAAGTGCGCGAGGCGTTGCAGCGGTTCCGGGCGACGGGCAAAAAAATCATTGCCTACGGCGTGGCGTGGAGCGAACCGGAATATTATTTGACATCTGTGGCAGACACGATCGCCATCAATCCCTATGGCTCCTTTGAACTCAATGGTCTCGCATCCAACACGGCGTTCTATGCCAGTGCTTTAAAGAAATTTGGCGTTGGCGTGCAGGTGACGCGGGTTGGCAAGTATAAAGCTGCGGTAGAGCCGTTTTTGTCAGACAAACGTAGCCCTGAAAGTCGGCAGCAAACTCAAGCGCTGCTAGGGGATGTGTGGGGTGAGTTGTTAACCGCCGTGGGCAAAGATCGAAAGCTTACCCCAACCCAGTTACAAAATATTACTGACAATCAAGCTGTTTTAGAAGCGGAAGATGCTGTCAAACAAAAGTTAGTCACCAAGCTGGCGTATGAAGATGAAATGATTAGCCAGCTTCAGCAGCTTGGGGAAAAGGATGATGACTCGTTTCGTCAGATTAGCTTGACGAGCTATGCCAAAGTGGCAGAGCAGGCGGTGGAGCGAGAGCGCCAATCCAAAAATCAAATTGCGGTGGTCTATGCTGAAGGCGAAATTGTCGATGGAGAAGGCGATGCTGACCAGGTGGGCGGCGATCGCTTTGCCCAACAGCTACGAGAAATTCAGCAGGACGATGACATCAAAGCCGTTGTCATTCGGGTAAACAGTCCCGGTGGCAGCGTGGTTGGCTCCGAGGTGATTCAGCGAGAAGTGATTCAAACTCGCAAGAAAAAGCCTGTGGTTGTTTCTATGGGAGGGGTGGCAGCATCTGGCGGCTACTGGATTGCGACCTTTAGCGATCGCATTTTTGCCCAACCCAACACCATTACCGGCTCGATTGGCGTGTTTGGCTTGCGTCCAAATGTGCAAAGACTCGCAAATGATAACGGCGTGACCTGGGATGTCGTCAAAACAGGGCGTTTTGCCGATATTTCTAGCATCACCCGTCCTCGGACTGCGCCAGAGCTAGCTATTTTTCAGAAATCCGTAGATCGGATCTATGACCGATTTGTGAGTAAGGTCGCCGAATCGCGCAAATTGCCCAAAGCAAAAGTGGCAGAAGTTGCCCAAGGTCGCGTTTGGTCTGGGAAGCAAGCATTGGCGATCGGGTTAGTCGATCAAATGGGTGGGCTGCAAGAGGCTATTCAAGATGCGGCTCAACGGGCAAAATTAGGAGACGACTGGAAGCTCAGCGAGTTTCCTCAACCTCGCGGACTCAGGGAACAATTGTTGAAAAACTTATCTAGCGCCAGCTTGCAAACCAACCAGTCGGAAAATCCAGTTTTCAAAGAGCTAGGAAAGCTCCAGACAGAATTTGCGGTGTTAAGAGGGATGAATGATCCGTCAGAAACTTACGCTCGACTGCCGTTTAATTTCCGCCTAGACTGAGCCGCTTTTGGCGACTGACTGGCGATCGCAGACTGCTCCCAATATCTATTTCCGGTAAATGATTAGCTTCTTTTATGAAGCTAACTTAAAAGTTTGATCAGCGGATGATAAAGACTGGAAACTATTGCAGTGATTAGGATTGACAAGCGTCCAGCAACACAGTAGGGCAGGCAACAGTAAGTAACAGAAGGTTAAGATAAGATTGGTATGTTGAAGTCTTGCCAAAGATAAGACATATCCCCATCACCCTTCTGAGGCAACTATGGCTGTCGTAAATTTGGTTGAGGAATCTGTTTCCTCTAAGCCCACTGCCCAGGATTCCCTGGCGCTAAGGGGCGTATTTGAGACGATTCAGGCTGAAAGCTGCCCCACGTCGTTTAACTTTCACATGCACACTGTTTGCTCGGATGGACAGTTGCAGCCAGAGAGATTGATGGAGCAAGCGATCACCATTGGGCTACAAGGATTTGCCGTCACCGATCATCACACTGTTGACGGATACCAACGGGCACAACGCTGGCTCAATGCCTATACCCAAGCGAATCCTGATCAGGTGGGCAATTTGCCGCACTTGTGGACGGGCATTGAAGTCACTTCTAGATTGTTGGAAACAGAAGTACACATCTTGGGCTATGCCTTTGACTTAACCCATCCCGCCATGGAGCCTTATCTGCAAAAGCACGCCCCTCAAGATGCGATGGCATCTGCGGCTCAAGTGATTGCTAGCGTTCAAATGGCAGGTGGGCTGGCAGTGCTAGCGCATCCATGTCGCTATCGGCGATCGCCCGAAGACCTGATCGCCGCCGCCGCCACGTTAGGGATTAATGGCGTAGAAACCTACTACGCCTATGACAACCCGTCTCCTTGGCGCACCAGCCCTCGCCAAACCGAGCAAGTGCAGCGCTTAAGCTCTACTCATGGCTTGCTGAATACTTGTGGTAGCGATACCCACGGACTCAGCCTCCTTCAGCGCCTCTAAGCACTGCGGTTTAGATATTCAGATGTCTACCCAAACAGTTACAGAGGCAACGGCAATGAGCATTTCATCATTTTTGTCCTCTAATTCGGCGATCGCCCGCCCTTGCACCACCATGCCCCCAGGCTCCACGGTCAATGATTTGCGACCAAAGGGCAACACCGCCAACACCTCATCCTGCCTCACCTGATCTGGGTAAGGAACTCCAACCTGAACTTCTACAATCATTTCATTCGGATGGTTTAACCCTGCCACTTCCCACACTCCCGGCAACGCATTATGGGCGATCGCATTCCGCACAGCGCGGGCAGCCGCAACCGTTGGCTCTTGCCCATGCTGATCCACTCCCATCCCCATTTCAATAATCAATCGTTTACGCGCCAAGCAGCCCTCCTAAGCACTGTATAAACATCGCCTTCAGCATACTTGGTTATAGAGTTTTGAGTTTTGAGTTCTGAGTTTTGAGTTCTGAATGTTGAGTGCTGGAATAATCGCAAAACTCATACAGGAAATATCTTCCCAAAAAGCGATAGATTCTAATAAGACATTCTGGCGTTGCTGAATGCAAGTATGATTTTTGACTGTAGGGGTAGGTCTTGTGCCTACCCTGCCCCAGATAGAGGGCAACCACAAGGGATTGCCCCTACAAATTTCATCCCCAAATTCAGCAATGCCGACATTCTTATACCCATTTAAATGGATGGTGTGACCGATCTTACAGCCATTTTCAGATGAATTGTGCCACGCCTGCAAACTCTATAAGCCCCCTAAATCCCCCAATTCTGGGGGACTTTGGCTCTAGTTCCCCCCAGAATTGGGGGCTAGGGGGGCGAAAACGACTGTAGGTTGAGACAATGAATGAGTAAAGCGTCTACAACTTAAAATTCAAAACTCAAAACTCAAAACTCAAAACGGTATGAGTATTCGTCTCGCACTTCGTACTTCGTACTTCCCCTTTATCCCACCCCTCCTATGACCGATGCCTATTCTCAACCCATCCGCGAATGGTGGGCACAGCGCTGGATCGACGTGCTGGAATCTTTCGGCTGGGTGCGCCGATTGGCGCGAGCGCGAATTTATGCACGAGAAGGCAATGTTTTGAACATTGAGTTTCAAGGAGAAAAAGTAGCAGCCCTGGTTCAAGGAACGGCTCCAGACCCCTACAAAGTGACGTTATCGCTTGAGCCTTTCACCGATGAGCAGTGGAGCTATGTGATTGAATCCATGTCACAGCGGGCAATTTTTTCCGCTAAGTTGCTAGCGGGAGAAATGCCGCAAACAATTGAGGAAGTCTTTACTGGGAACGGTTTAAGCTTGTTTCCGTTTACCAAGTTTGATATTCACAGTCGGTGTTCTTGCCCTGATCCCGCCAATCCTTGCAAGCATATTGGTGCCGTGTATTATCTGTTGGGCGATCGCTTTGGTGAAGATCCCTTCGTTCTTTTTCAATTACGTGGGCGCAGCAAGGAGCAAATTATCGAAGCCTTGCGCCAAACGCGGAGCCAAAGCGGAGCAGAAGATTCAAGCCGCCAGAATATAGACTCATTTCTACCCACACCTCCCCCGTCCTCCCATGCCCTCAATCTGGAGCAATTTTGGCACTATGCCGATGAACTAGAGCCATCGTTAGTCGTCATCGCTCCTCCGCCCAGCAGTGAAACGGTCTTAGATGTGCTAGGAACGATCCCATTAAAAATAAGCAATGGAGATGCAGCGGTGGCTACCAAGGCGGCTCACACGGCAATGCAACACCTCAAGGGGATATACCAAAATGTGAGCCAGCAGGCAATTTTGACCGCCATGAACGGGTCTTCTTAAAATCCCCGCCTTAGATTCTTACCTACTACGCCCTAGATTCTCATTTCAGAAAATCTAGGGCGTTTTGCATATTTGCGGCTATCCTGGTACGGCAATCCACCCTGCTGTGTCAATGGGTGAATTGCGTAAAAGTAAGAAGCAGGAGTGATGTAGCTTTTAAGAATTTGCAGATAATTTCTTTGAAGATAATTTCATAGAATTCTGCTTTTCTTAAAGTGAACCTTCGAGTAAGCTAGTTAAACAAAAAAGAAATCTGAGAGTTTGTTACACAATTTTACAAAATTTGTTATCTTGATTAGAAAAATGGAATTAATGAAAGGAGGAGTTGTGAATGCCCACTTGATCCAATTTTTGAAAGAAGAATTGGCGATTTCTGAGAGCGCGATCGCGATCGCGCAGCGCCATCAAGAATTCACCCCCAGTCTGTTGCCCATGATTTTGTGGCAGTACGGATTGGTTACACTAGAAGACTTAGACCGAATTTTCGATTGGATGGAAACGGCTTAACGCATTTGAGCCGGTTTATAAAGTCGCGTGGGTGGCGGTGGCGCACCGATTGAGCTTTGCATCGCATTCATTTTTTGATTGAGTTCACGAATCCGACGAGATAACAATCGAATAATATTTACAGCAATGCCTGGAGTTTCCTCGATCGCCTCATACAACTGCTGCTGAGTGAGCACAAGACACTCTGAGGGCGCTAGCGTTGTGACTGAGGCTGAGCGAGGTTCGGCATCAAACAAAGACATTTCTCCAAAGCACGCTCCTTGTTCAAGCTGCACGAGTTCTTGGCTTTCAATGTGAACGCGCACTTTGCCCGACACCACAATATAGAGCGATCGCCCTTCTTGCCCTTGAGTAAAAATAGTGTGGCTGCTGGGAAAAGCAAGCTCATCCATCACCGAGGCGAGGCGCACCAAAAATTCTTCCCGCAGTTCTTTAAAAATGGGGACTTCTCGAATAAACAGAACTCGTTCAAAACTAGAAAGCATAGCGGCGATGCAAATGAGGCGAGCAATTGCTGGGTTCCAATAGAGATGACCTACGCAATAAAGCCATTATTAGCAGAATTCCCAAAACCACAGGGTGTCATTACTAAATTGTTTCAAATCCAGGCTGATTTGGCATGTTTAATACATTTATGGAGGGTTTTTCAGCAGCTTCAACCGAATTTACTGCTTTTGGCTCAAGCTGTTTGAGGATCTTATTCACTTGGGCGATGACTAAACGATCTGGGTCTGTTTGCAAGAGTGGCAGCAATTTCTGCATTGCCCTTGGAGATGCCATCCATAAGTAGGACAGCACCGCTTCTCGGACAAACCCTTTAGGATGCCGTAAACACGATATTACTTGTTCGCTGGTTAAGCTCCAGTGCGCTTGTTTTGCCAAATGAAAGCAACAGGCGATCGCCCAATCTGACAAAAAATGGCGCAGTTCTAGCAATTGGCGCAGGCGATCGCTGGGTCGCGATCGCTGATCATCAAAAATTTCTGATAAATTCCTCAGCTTTTCTTCCTCAGAATTACGATCCAAAATACTGAGCAACGCTCGTTTATTGGGAATATCCAGGGTGTTATCCAAAATTTCTAAGCCCCGCGCCATATTACTGCGAGACGTAGACTGGAGATTAAACGCCGCCGCCTTAATTGCCCCAATTGGGTACAGAAACTGCATCAACAAAAATAGTCGTTCCTGAGCATCTGACAGCAACCCCTCCAGTGCGCGTTTTAATAAATCGACCTCTCGCATCCACATTGATTGAGGGGACAAATCTAATAATGCCGCATAGATCTGACCCATAAACATCAGTTCTTGGTCAATCAGTTGCTCTACGCCACTTCGCCCCATCTGCTTTAAGGTACTTTCAATCCCGATTTCTCCGGGCATTTCTAGCAAAATTCTGAGAATATTGCGGCGATTATTTCCCCACGCCACTACTAGATGGGAAATCAACGCATCCAACGCCTCAGGAGTGCCAATTAACCCGATCGCCTGCCATGCATGAAGCCGAACAATATCTGGCTTTTGCACATCTTCTGCTAATTTGGTCAGCATAGGCAATGCTTCATTGTGCAACCGAACCAGCGCTTTTAGAGCCGCCTCCCGCGTAGATTTATACTGCAAACCCCGCAGTAATGATGGATAAAACTCTTCTAAATGGGTCGCCGCGATCGCATCCAAAATTGCCCACCGAACCCGCAGCGACTCATCCTGCAACAAATTAGGAATATAAATTCGCAGCGCTTGTAAATAGACCGCCTCGCCCAATGCCCGACAGCCCATCACCCGCTCTTTCTCAGATTTGTGGGTCAGCATTCGCCGCAGAGTGTTAGTTGCCTCTGCCTTTTGGGTGGAATCACCCTGGCGCATCATTAATGAAGAAGCCGTTCCTCGAACGACCGGATCAACTTCCGATTTCAAATAAACTCGCAGACGGCGGATATCGGGGTTTTCTTCCGTAATCCAAACAAACCGCAGCGCCAAAGCAAGCACATTCGCAGAAGGAGATTGATCAATCAGTTCCTTGACTTGGATCAAAGACGCAGCAACGGGGTAAAGCAACATTGCTTCCAGGCTTTTCCGCTGTAACGTGGGTGAAAAACTCAGCAGGCGAGGGGCTAGCAATTCACAGGCACTTTTGGGATAGACCTTACTCAAAAAATCAATACAGGATTCCTTACGTTTTTCGGGTCCTGGCTTTTCAAGGGTTTCCAGCAGTTTTCGCCGCAGTTCTAGCTCATCGACATCTCGCGTCAGTTGCCCACGGTCTGCACTAATCACCAGAAGATTGACATACTTTGCCCGCAGCAACAAAATCACCAAAATCCAAACCAGCGACAGAATCAGCATGATTGGAAACAAAATATCAAGCTGGCGATCGCCCCCAACCCAACCCAGTGCTAACAACGCGACCCCGGTCACCCCCGTAGACCATGGCTCCGCCACACCCCGCACCATTGCCTGCACATGGCTCCGAACCCCATCAGGCACCGGCTGAAACAACACCGGACCCACACTGGCGAATAGCGTGTAGTGCAGCAACTCATCATAAAACTTTAGAGCAAGCAGAATCAGAAATAGGGGTAATGTCCACGCCCATTGGCTGACTAATGGAGTTTGCCAAGCCAAGCTAGAGATCGCCAAAGCACTTAAAATGCCGATTCCACCGGGCAACAACAGCGACGCGAAAAACACGCCAACCCGTTCAATTAGGCGGCTTGAAGCTAGCCACTGCATTGTCACTTCAAAAATGCCTAAGATACCGTTAAAAACACCCAGAAACGCAGCAATTTGCCCCTCTGAGGTCGAAAACTCCTGTAATGATCCTAAAAAGCGAAAATCGATCAGCAGAAACAACACCTGCGACAGGATGAAAAACAAAAACAACAGGATTACATAGCGGCGTAAGGAACCTTGAACCAACCGATTGGTCGAGAATTCTGAGGCTTGCTCCTCTGAACTCGATCGCCGACGCAAAAAATCTGGAAACGCCTGTTGATACGCATGACTCAGGTAGAAAAGAATTCCTGCCCCGATCGCCATCATCACACAAGACAACAGCACCATATTTTCCAGATTGCCCACCAGCCTAATCATGGAACCCAGGGAAAAGCCGCTAATCACATCCGCCACCAAGATCCCACTACTGATCAATGGATAGGTGCGCTTAATTTCCCGAATATTAAACAACTGGTTCGCAGTGATTGCCGTGTTCAGATCATTAAGAACATTCAGCGCTTCTACCCACAGCCGCATCAAAAAAATAGTGATGCCGACCGTACTCACCTTCCAAAATTCAAATGGGTAAATCGCTTGGGCGCTTAATCCTATCCAAAACAGCAATAGCGGAGCCGCCATCAGCAGCGCAATGATCACAATCACCCGCCGCAGCGGCAACACCTTTTGAAGCTGAGAATAGACAAAACTCAGCCCTGAGCCAATTCCCGCACTGGCAATATAAATCCAGGGCAGCCCCTCTGCCTTATACTCGCTCAGAAATAGATCGGCTGTTATCGCCTCCAGCCAAACCAGACCAATAGAGGTTGTGGCATAGAAAGCAAACATTAAAAATGTTCGTTCAGCCTCTTCTGCCCGGAGGTTAAACCCTTGTAGAAGAGTTTGCTTCCAGCCACCTTTAGAAAACCATTGATCAATTAGTCCCATTCACCATGCCAACAGTCGAGCATCACTTTAATTAAAGTGCCCTGAATGGTCTTTATTGTAGAGATGCAGACCCATTTTGTTGCAGAAACTTTAAATGTAATCGTTCAACTGGGTAAAAGAACCACTGCAATCAGCGGTGAATGGGATGCTCGTACCGTTTTGAGTTTTGAGTTTTGAGTTTTGTAAGTCCTTCGGACTGGCTTTGCCAACGCGTAGCGTCTCCGTAGGAGATATTTTGAGTTCTCAGACAAAGAATCATTGCCGTTTATGGGTCTTTCAGAAAGGCTTCTCATCGTTTCTAGCCGCCAATTTGAGACATGGTGCGGGCATATTGTCCAGTGGTGCCAGAGTCGCGTTCTTTGTAGTTGATTTCGGGTTTGAGGAAAACCAGTTCGCGGACTTGACGGCGCAGGTCTAAGAGGGGAACGCCCGATCGCAAGCCTCCCTTCAGGTCAATCTGCCCAGTTTCATTCAGCAGGCAGGGGCGCAACCAGCCATCGGCAGACAGGCGCATCCGGTTACAGCGATCGCAAAAGCATTCTGACATCTGACTGATGAAGCCCAAGGTGCCTTTTGCACCAGGGATTTGGAAGATATCAGCGGGACCATTGCCGCGTACCTGCCCTTCAGTTAAGCCCCAGCGATCGCGAATTTGGCGGCGCAGTTCTTCGGAGGCAACCCAACCGCGATCGCTAAACAAATCACCATTGCCAATTGGCATAAATTCAATAAAGCGGATATGCCACTCGCGATCGATGCTGAGTGCTGCTAGATCCAGAATTTCTGAGTCGTTTACACCGGGAATCACCACCACGTTTAGCTTTAACGGATTGAACCCCACCTGATGCGCTGCCAGAATTCCATCCCAGACAGACTGCCAGCGAGTGCGTCCCCGATTGCCAATGATTTGGTCGAACACTGCTGGTTTGAGCGAGTCGAGGCTAATGTTGATCCGTCGTAACCCTGCTTCGTAGAGGGGTTCTGCCAATTTCTCTAGGTAAAATGCGTTAGTGGTCATGGACAGGTCTTGAGTTTCAGGCAGGTGGGCGATCGCGCTCACAATCTCCACCACATCAGGGCGGATCAGCGGCTCGCCCCCCGTCAGCCGAAAGCGGGTGAACCCGATCGGAATAAACACTTCTTGCAGCAGCGTCAGTAGCTCATCGTGGGTAATCAAATCTTGCTGCAACACATAGCTGAGGTCAGCACCTTCTGGCATACAGTACTGACAGCGAAAGTTGCAGCGATCGACCAGGCTAATCCGAAGATAATCAATTGCATTCATGCTTCTATTCTGCCGGACTCTTAGAGTTGCTGCGGTAATCGGTTTTGCTATTCATTGATTTCAGCCGTAATCGGTGGATCTGGTAGCGGAGGCACTATTGCAGAGGGTGATATTGCGGAGGGTGATATTGTATCAGCTAGGTCAGATCGGCGAGGAGAGTGAGTCGGCAGTAACCGTTGCAGGGTCTGCTGCAAGGATTGTCTGCGCTGTTCTTTGACAAAAACAAGCGGGATTAGAGCAATCAATCGGGCGATCGCGGATAGAGCAAACACTCCGAGAATACCGCCATAGTCCGCAAATTCTGCCAGAAAGCCGCCTACTGAAGTACCCAAAGCACCGCTGATCCCGGCGATCGCTGCCACTAGGGCAAAATAAAGCGGTTGATGACGGAGCGGCGCAACTCCCAACTGCAAATTATTGGTGCATAGGTCGATCGCTGCCCAACTGCCGCCTGCCAGTAAATGCAACAGGGGAAACCAGAGCCATAGCGAGACATCATTTGCACCCGTAATCAGCCATAACAACGGAAACAAGGCTACTAAAACTCCATCGATCAGCAAAATTGGGCGATTGCCAATCCGATCTGCCAATCTTCCCCATAAAACCAACATGCTCAGATGTGCCCCTGCCTGCAAACTGTTGTAGCTAGTGACCCAGCGCAAATCAATTGCCAAAGTATCCAGCAAATACACATTAAAAAACGGCGCACTCAGATTTACTGCAAACATCCACAATGAAAAATACAGCAGAAATAATAGAAAGTTGGTATTTTGCCAGAGTTGCGAGATTGGTGGGGAGTTTGACGGAGGTATCTTTTGGGATACTAAGCTTTGCGCGTCGCTGGTAGAAATTAGTGTGGGTTCTATTCCCTTCTTCTCAACCCTATGGCGATCGCTTGGACTAACATCCGCCATCCAAAATTGAAACCCCAGGCTAATCATTCCAGCAACCACTCCTATCAGCAAAACAACGCCATAGCCTTGCAGAGCGCCACCACCCCACGCCGATACAATCCAGCCTAAAGCGGGGATTGATAATAAATTCATTAAACTAACGGCACTGGCACGGGTGCCAAAATAGCGTCCACGCAAGCGCGATGGCACCAGCGTTGCGATCCAGCTAAGCCAAGAAGCACTGCCTAATGCACCCCAAAAGCAGGCGAACCCCACGATTCCCAGCGTTAGGTTGATCCAGGTTGGCTCGTTCCATTGTCCAGCCCAAAAAATGGCAGCGGCTAAAATTAACCACAGCAACCGCGAAGGCGTATAAATCCAAAAGCAATACCAGTGATAGCTAGACGTGCGATCGCCCCACAGCGCCCCCAAAGGCTGTATCAGATTTGCCAGCATGGGAATGGATGACAATAAACCAATTTGGCTAGGACTGGCATTTAGCCCTACCAAAAAACTGCTGAGCAGCACTCCACCCGTTGCATTAGAAAATATTGTGGCAAAAATGCCATCTAGCGTAGAAGCTTGCAAGCTAGTACGGATCTGATCTTTAGAGATGGGAATCGTCAGACTCAGTACGTGAGCGAATGCCTCGTCTTCATTCAGGGGGGTCGTTAAATCTAAATCGACTGTAACTGGGAAATCTCCAATGCATGAGGAAATTACTGGCTCTGACATTTCCAATTACCGCCTTGGGGATTGCACTCACGTCACGCTCCCATACTAGATACCGTCGAGTTCATTTCCTTGCTCCCTTAGAAATATCTTGAGATTAAGAGTGGCGGTGAATCGCATCTAAAAAGCGTTCTAGCGCTATCTCAAAAACATCATCCCAAGCTCCAAATCGAAGGTCGCGCTGTCGATCCCATTCCGCTTCTACGGTGGCGCGAGTTTGGGGATTCATCGACTGAAAAGATAGCGATTTCCCTAAAGCGGTTGCTTTTTCCAGCCCTGCCACTAATGCTTCTATTCCTTTCATGTCGGTGACATTGCCCCATAGCAAATCTACAATCACACCCTCCACTGCTAGATCTAGCGCTTCTTCCAAGGATCGTTGAAAGCTGGCGCTACAGGAAACATTCAGATCATTATTGGGCTGAAGCACAATAGTCCGTGGATTGAAAGAATTGGGTTGGCTGATCTCAAAAGGGGTTTCGGGGCGATGAAGTGTGCTTTCCATAGGAACCTGATTAAAAAAATCGAAGGAGTGACGATTAGATAGTGGAAAGGATATCTCTCACCCCTCTACAGTGGGATAATTGAACGGAAAAAGCTTATCTCTGGGTCACACCTTTGTGTGTGTTTCGTCAGGTGAGCCTGTGCCGCTAGTCATGATGCGGAGTGTTCCTTGTCCTGCGATCGCGTGCCGCTTATCACCTTCTATTAGGATTTAGATCACACCTCAATTTTCCCTCCATGCATACCCCACCTCTTGCTGGCTATACGCTTCCAGTGTTTGCTTGTGCCGCCGCGATCGCGGCTTTGCAAAAGCTGCAAGATCCTCAACCGGTTCTATCTGTTTTTCTTAATCTGGTGGAACCGCCCGAACGGGTAGAAATTGCGATCGAGCAAGCCGCCTGTTTGCAGCCAGGGGTTGCTCTGGCAATTACTCGCAGCGATCCGGGCGATAACTTAGACCTCACCCGCCATACTCCCATTTGGGCGCTAGTGGAATGGGGCACAACCGAACAAGCAGACGCGATCGCGCTGCACGGTGGAGAAGGCGTTGGACGGCTTGCCGATGGACAAGCCGCCCTATATGCTTATGCGAAACGGCTCCTCCTGGAGAATCTATTGCCCTTACTGCCACCCGGAAAAAATCTCAGAGTCACCGTGATTTTACCGGAAGGAAGACAGTTGGCAAAACGCACCTCTAATGAAGCGTTTGGCGTAGTTGAAGGGTTGTCGCTGTTGGGAACCAGCGGCATTTCCCAGCCGCTGAGCGCTCCAGGGCAGTTGGAAATCTATCGAGAAGACCTCAAACAAAAACATACTCAGTTTGATGAATTGGTGTTTTGTATTGGCGAAAATGGGCTGGATCTGGCACAACAGCTTGGAGTTGAGCCGAACCGACTGGTGAAGACCGCCAATTGGCTAGGACCTATGCTCGTGGAGGCTGCGATGCAAGGGGTGCAGTCTATTCTTTTGTTTGGCTATCACGGGAAGCTGTTGAAACTGGCAGGCGGAATTTTTCACACGCACCATCACGTTGCCGATGGACGGCTAGAAATTTTGACCGCACACTGTGCAAAAGTGGGGGTGCCTGCTGCGGATTTGCAAATTATTTTTGCGGTGCCTACCGCCGAGGATGGTTTGAAGTATTTAAGAAATCTAGATGCCGTCAGTGGCAAAACTTGGACGGAGCAGGTGTATGGCGAAATTGCTGAAGTGATTGATCAACGCTCTCAGACCTATGTTCATGCCCACAGCGATCGCTCCCCCACCATTGGCAGCGTTTTGTTTGATCGGCATCGAAAAATTATTGTGGCTAGCAAAAATGGAGCAGGTTTACTTAAACGATTGATTGAGTCAGGGTAGAATGAAAGGATTAACTTTTAATATTTGTAAAGCTATCTTTGGAACAAGCTCTTAAATTAACTCTTGCTCACATTTACTCAAATCAGAATTATGGTGACTCTACATACTCAACAAGAACAAGCTGAATCGGTAGAGAAGCTTGATCGCCAAATCATTATTATTTTGGATTTTGGCTCTCAATATTCTGAGTTGATTGCTCGCCGCATCCGCGAGACTCAAGTCTATTCCGAAGTGCTGTCCTATCGGACAACCGCCGAACAAATTCAGGAGATTGCGCCCAAAGGCATTATTTTATCGGGTGGACCGAATTCTGTTTATGGCGATCGCGCTCCCCATTGTGACCCCAAAATTTGGAACTTAGGCATTCCAATTTTGGGGGTTTGTTATGGGATGCAGCTTATGGTGCAGCAGTTGGGCGGGGGCGTGGAACAGTCGGAACGCGGCGAGTATGGTAAAGCGTCTCTGGTGATTGATAACGCGACTGATCTGCTAACCAATGTGAGCGACGGCACGACCATGTGGATGAGCCACGGCGATTCGGTGACCCATTTGCCGGATGGGTTTGAGGTGTTGGCACATACGGACAATACGCCCTCTGCCGCGATCGCGGATCACGACAAGAAACTCTATGGCGTTCAATTCCATCCAGAAGTGGTGCATTCGATCGGCGGACAGGCGCTGATTCGCAATTTTGTTTATCACATTTGCAACTGCGAACCAACCTGGACAACTGCCGCGTTTGTCGAAGCCGCCACGCGAGATATTCGGGCAAAGGTGGGGGATAAGCGGGTGCTGCTAGCGCTATCGGGTGGGGTTGATTCGTCTACGCTGGCATTTTTGATGCATCAGGCGATCGGCGATAAGCTCACCTGCATGTTCATTGACCAAGGGTTTATGCGAAAACTTGAGCCAGAACGCTTGCTTAAGTTGTTTCATGAGCAGTTTCATATTCCAGTGCAATATGTGAATGCGCGCGATCGCTTTTTGGCGGCGGTCGAAGGCGTAACCGATCCTGAGGAAAAACGCAAACGCATTGGTCATGAATTTATCAGTGTTTTTGAAGAAGAATCTAAACGACTAGGACCGTTTGACTATTTGGCGCAGGGCACGCTGTATCCCGACGTGATTGAATCGGCGGATACTAATGTCGATCCTAAAACGGGCGATCGCGTTGCCGTAAAAATTAAAAGCCACCACAATGTAGGCGGATTACCTAAAGATTTGCGCTTCAAGCTAGTCGAACCGCTGCGAAAATTGTTTAAAGATGAAGTTCGCAAAGTGGGAACTTCAATTGGCTTACCTGACGAAATTATCAAACGTCATCCGTTTCCCGGTCCCGGTTTAGCGATCCGCATCCTAGGCGAAGTCACCGCCGAGCGCCTAAATATTCTGCGGGATGCTGATCTAATTGTCCGGCAAGAAATTAATCGCAATGGAGTCTATGACGACTTTTGGCAGGCATTCGCAGTTCTGTTGCCCATTCGTAGTGTGGGCGTAATGGGTGATCAACGCACCTATGCATACCCGATTGTGTTGCGGTTCGTCAGCAGTGAAGACGGGATGACGGCTGACTGGTCACGGGCACCTTACGATTTATTGGAAACTATTTCCAACCGAATTGTAAATGAGGTAAAAGGGGTGAATCGAGTGGTATACGACATCACATCAAAACCCCCCGGAACCATTGAGTGGGAGTGAGTTTCTCTGGATATTGGATTGTGGAAAACTTAAGAAAATCTGTGGAAAACCTGCGTAATATGCAGGTTTCCTGTGGAAAACGCCTGTATTAGTGTGGGGAAAGAGAATGCCAGACACAAAGGAGAAGGAATCCAATGGTTCTGGCATCTAAACTATTCCCTACTTACTCTTCCTTGATTACTATCCCCCGATTAATGATGAAAGCTCCTTTTTAAAGGGCTTCTTCCGTCTCCTTTATCTTTGACTTAGCTTTCGCGGCACTTTTCTTCAAGGCATTCAGTCGCACTTCGTATTTTGCCCGCAGTTTCTTTTTCGGAGATTGCTCGATTAGCACCTTGAGGGCACTTCCCAAACTTTTGTAAGCGTTGGGTAATGTATAACCAAACCGAGTTGCAAGGGCGATCGCTCGCTCATCCGCATCTATTAGCTCTTGCGAGGTTTTTTCATTATTATTCTTTTGCCAAAGCCGCCAACCCGACACGCCGCAAAGCGACAACGCCAGCACGAGGAGCAAGCCATCCTGTACCCATAGCTCTCCAACAGCGCCCCCTAACCCGATCGCCAGAGCCGCCATTTCCCAACCGTCTCGCGGAATGGTGTCATTTTGAATGCGCCCAACCTCATGCCAAAACAATAGGTTACGCTGGTCGGTTGCCAACTGCTCCCACTTCACCATATCAATCTGAACTTCAACCTCATCTTTGCCGATCTCTTCAGAGAGGATCAGCGCGGGGTTGACAGCCGTTGTTGCTTCCACTGAAACCCAACTTTGCAACTCTGGAGGCAGCAGACCTCGCAGTCGTCGCAATTCACTCATTTCGGCTCTTGCCGTAGAGGATGCATAAGATGCCATGGACAACTTAAAATACTTCCAAAATCAATACAAACGTGTCTTTAGGATCATAGCGATCTTGGTGCCAATTTGGGTACATAAAATATTTTTTGGTTAACAAATGCTTAGGAAGACGCTAAGGATCGGGCGATTCGGGAAACGTTAGCCACGTTTTCCACAGGACTTTCTACGGGAATCGCGTTAGCGCATAAGTGGAGTCTGTGGACGTTTTAGAATTGAACTGAGAATAGTAGAGGATAACAAAGGCGGGTAA
This sequence comes from Leptolyngbyaceae cyanobacterium, assembly GCA_041749615.1. Classification (GTDB taxonomy): domain Bacteria; phylum Cyanobacteriota; class Cyanobacteriia; order Leptolyngbyales; family Leptolyngbyaceae; genus ULC077BIN1. Next base: position 29,773 of record JBGTAZ010000001.1, read on the forward strand.
CGTCAGCGTCAAAACAGCAATTAGGGTTCCTACGATATTCGCGACTCGATGATCAGGCTGTTGAGATGCACTATTAGAACGACTGCCGATATCCATAAATGATGTTTGAGTCAAGTTTTGAAGTAAGGAGCTAAAATAACGGCGCGATGTAACATTCCCGTTATGTTCCCATCTTAACGAGAGAATTTGAAAGTGTAGCCCTTAGTCACCAATCGCAATGTGATAGGTTCCTCCTATAGGCAATAGAGCTTATCACTCCCTAACTTGGCACTCCCTAACTTGGCACTCCGCACTTCGTACTCCCTACTTGGCACTCTTTCTGTCAATCCAACCTGAACAACTATGGCAAAAGTATACGATCGCATTTCCGACGAGTTGCAAACCTTTATCCGTCAGCAACCCCTCTTTTTTGTGGCGACGGCTCCGCTTAGTGCGGCTGGACATGTCAATCTGTCGCCCAAGGGCTTAGATAGCTTTCGGATTCTGTCGCCCAATCGAGTTGCTTACCTCGACTTAACCGGAAGCGGCAACGAAACCTCGGCGCACCTGCTGGAAAATGGGCGAATCACGCTGATGTTTTGTGCGTTTCAGGAGCCACCTCTGATTTTGCGGCTCTACGGTCAGGGGCGCGTTGTGTTGCCTCCTGATGCAGATTGGCAGACGCTCTATTCGCTGTTTCCTTCTATTCCAGGAGCGCGCCAAATTATTGTGGCAGACATTAACCGGGTGCAAACTTCCTGTGGCTTTGGCGTGCCGCTGTATGAATTGCAAGACCAGCGATCGCGGTTGGTAGACTGGGCAGCCAAAAGGGGAGAAACCGGATTGCAAGACTATCGCCAGCAAAAAAATTCCGTCAGCTTGGATGGATTGCCAACACCCCTTGCCAGCCAGGGCATTGATTAATAGGGGAAATGGTCAACCGCGATCGTTGTCGCGCTTCAGGACGCACCACCTGCCGAAATTGCTCAATTATCTCAGCACATTGCTCTTTTCACCCATTAACGCTGATAAAGAGCGCTATGCAGGGAGATGATACATACTGTGCTCTGTTGCGCCTGATAAGGCAATTTCATACGCATCCTGCCACTCCGTCCGCCCTCCCAGCAAATCTTCTAGTGTATGGGCTTCTGCAAATGTGAGTTCGCCCACTTCTAGCCCATAGGAAATCCGCCCCACCAAAATCAATCTGGCATCACGAGGAGCCTCGTTTTTCAGCGCCAGTTCAACAATTTCTTTAAAGTCTTCAAATCGTTGCTTACTCATGAGTCAAAGCGGGTGCGATCGTAAATGTCCATGCTGCCGTCTCTAAAGATCAGAACTACCTTATCGATTTGCTCAGCCGTATCTAGATCCAAGGCTCTTTTAAGTCCTCGTTCAATTTCACTAAGGTCATATTCTGATCTGTCAATATGATATCCGACATTCACAGCGCTTTGCTTCATCGCTTGTTTAATTCCCGCCTGAACTCGATTGGCAAGGGATGTCGCTTCCTCAGTTAATCGCTTAAAATCCCACAGCACACCCTCTATTTCGGCATCAGGAGTTTTCACTCCTTCAGGTAAGCCAATCTCTTTCAGCAGCCGAACTTGCTTTCCCTGCTGAGCAAATGCTTGAGCGACAAATTGCTCAGACTGAATATCCTGCTTGCCATGTTGCTCATGAGTCAGAACAAAACCACCTGTTTGCTCATCAAAGTAAGTTCGTTGATACTCATATTCAGCGCTTTCATAGAGTTCTCGGCTCTTGGAAATATGCCATTCTTGCTTTGCCACTTGCTTACTGCCTCCAATGCATATCTATAGGAAACAGATTCGCATAGGTGCGCCGCTCCAAATAGCGTTCTTGGCAAGATGCAACCCTAGATATGGATTGCTGATACCAAGTTGCAGCTAAATACGTAACTTTGAGATAAGCGCTGAGTGCTGAGTGCTAGGTACTTTCATAAATTCTGATAATTACGCTTTAGAAAACGACTTGGTATGAAATATAAGGTAGTGAGCAAGCCGAATTGCCCCTTCCTCACGATTTGTTTTCCATCTTGTGTCTCACTACCAAACGTTTTACCAGCCAAATTGCGTGGGGGCGATCGGTTCGATATCGGGATCGTTGCCGCCGATTTGGTTGGTTCGCAAGACCCACAGGGTAGCACCTTGGTCAAGAAACTGTTTGGCGATCGCTTCACTGGCAACGCGGGGTAACAACGTCCGCCAGCTTCGCAAACCCACCGATACGCCTTGAAAAAAGTCTTCCTCTGGGCTAATCCCTAGAGTTAATTCATTGTTTTGCCAATCCGCCCGCGCCGAACCAAAGGGCAGGAGTTTTCGCCGAATGCCTTCCGTTAGCTTCACCAGTTGCTCAAACCGCTCTGCCTCGCCGGGATCGTCTTGGAGTTCTTCCACAAATTTAGGATCAGATTCGATCGCATTACGAACTCGTTTGAGCGCCGCATATAGTGCCTGATTAGAATCCTGGCAGCAATTGTGAGCCGGTCCCACATAGGTGCCGCCCGTGCCGTCGCCAATGCGGTATCGCGCAATCATCACTTCAAGCTCGTACAGCAGCACATTCAGCACGGAATATTGCTTGCCATAGACATCAAAAGCGCCTGTAAACGACTCTAGTTTGATCAGCACATCGCACACAGGGCGAGTTCCCAACCAGCCAATTTGGCGATCGCCCATAAACCGATTCCAGGCAAATCGACCCGCGACAATGCCATCAATATTGTGGGAATAAACCTGATAGTACTGAATGTCAAACATGAGTTCATCTGCCAACGGCTCCCGCACCACCGTTGCCACGCCATAGGCAAAATGCCCAAAGAAAATGGGTGTCCTCGCAGCAGGTTCTCGGTTTTTGCCGCCAATGCCGCCGTAAACATGCAAGATTAGGGCGCGAGTTCCCTCCGGGAAAGCCTCCCTCCCGCCCTCGTTCCAAGAGTTCGGAGTTCGGAGTTTGGAGTTCGGAGTGAGGGATAAAGGGTCTGTCTCTTGCTTTCTATCTGCTGTCCCCTGTTCCCTGTTCCCTACCTTCTGCTCTCTGTCTCCTACTAACATCACCGATCTAATTTTTCCTTTCTCACCCTCAACTTGCCACGCTTGTTTTTTCAAGTAGCGCCAAGAGTTCTGTTTGCCGACGATGACTTGATCAGAAGAGAGACGGAAAAGCGCACGAGGCGCGATCGCCTGCACCACAAATACTCCACTGGCATCTTTCGCGCCATAGACGTACCATCCTGTTTGATTCAGCGGCGTTTTCTCAATCTCGCGAGTGGTGGAAGGATAGCTGCCATAGGCTTTGGCTAGAACGACTTGGGGAAAGGCAATGATTTCCTCAACACCGTCAAATTGACGAGTTGTGCGATCGTAATGAGCCACTCGAAACAGTCGCGAGGGTTGAATTGCAGGAGCCGCAAGGGTCGATGTTGAAGATTCGTTAGTGACCGTTAAGGTTTCTACTACGGTCTGGGCTTGAATGTCTGCAACCTGAAGAATTTTAACCAGGGCATAGTAGCGTCCCGTGATTTGCACGGGTTCTTGGCGAATGCAAAGCCTATAGGCAGGGTGATCCTCGTGAGGCACTTCTCCCGCTTGTACTTCTACAAAGTCAGCCAGCGCCACAATCACATCATCGTTGGGGCGTGCGCCTGCCAGGGATTCTAGAGGATCAACCTGCTGCCAATGATTCAGGCGATCGGGGTGAATTACGCCCTGTCTTTGGCTATCTTCGGCTTCCTGGCTAAAATGCACCGCTTTGGTTACAGTTTTCACGAATCGCTGAGTCGCGGAATCACTACTCCAGCCTAGGGGAATGACTTGCCCGATCAAGTGATGATACTCGGTGGGGGCATGATGCACTTCAAACCAAACTCCTCGCAGGGTGTAGCGCTCTTGAGGTCTGGGGAGAATCAGCCGTCCGATCCAGGGCGCGATCGCTCGATATAGCGCTGGATCAACCGATTGATTCAGTGGGTAAAACTCCGGTCTATTAAAGGCGGCTTGCCGACATAACTCATAGTGACTGGGCGTGGTTGCCTGAGCCGCAGACACCACCGACGACGATCCCTGAAGAATGCCAGAAATCACTTCCACTGTTTGCTGTAAGTGAGTGCGCCCATCCGGCAACCGTGCTTCTGCCCCATAAGGACCCTTCGCCGCGTTGTGTCCCACGGGACCGAGTGAAATGAAGCTAATTTTGCCGCGTGATTTTGCCCGATTCCAGTAAGACAAAAAGAGCAGTTTCCAACGGCGCGGAAACAGAACCGGACCTTGTTTCTCAACTAAATCGTTGTCGCCAACAATGTGGTAGAGATGCTCCACAGCCAACAGGTTATGATTGCCGCTAATCACGCCTGCCAAAGACACCAATTCGATTGGGGCTGCTAGTGCCCGTTTGACATAAGGAGCCGCCCCCGCCGCCATTTGTCCACCGCCGCTGTAGCCTAAGATCGTGATGGGTATGCCACATCCTCGCCAATAGCCATGATGAATCAGGCTATCGTAAATCATTTGGGCAGTTGCCTGGTTGTAAATCGGTCCGTAGCGCTGATCGGCTGCCACCCCGACGATCAAGGTGTTGCGAATGTTGATCGTGACTCCAATTAAGAGACCAAAAATGCCACCGGAAGCGGTCATTTGATAGTGGTCGGCTTTGCGCCAGAGAAACGACAGCCAGCGATCTTCAGTCAGGGGTTTATTGAGGACGCTGTAGGGCATTAGCCCCCGAATTAGGGCAATATCAGAGGGGAGAGCGGTGGCTAGCTCATTCAAAAAAATCTCCACTTCGGGCAAATATTGTGAATGGGATTGACAGATGCCATCCAGGTAAATCACATATTTGCGAATGTCTGTGTTTTCAGGAATTGGCTCTTCTAGGGTGCCGGGATAGCTTGCGGTATCCAAGTCATCGTCATACCAGCCAGCCCACCAGCCCAAGGCTTCCAGTGGAATCAGCAACCCGGCAAACATCAGAGTTACGATCAGGATGAAAATAATTTGCAAGGAAAAATTCCAGGTTGCGACTAAGCCAGCGATCGCCACGGTGATCGCTAGCCAAATGCCCTGAATCACAGCGCTAAATCCAATAACCAAGGTAAGGATTAGGGCAAATAAACTGAGACCAATCCAGCGAGAGACTCTACGGTTGCTCACGATCGCCGCCCCTGTTCAATGATACGCTCTAGATCTTTTAAATCAGTCACGAGGGGAACTCCTGCTGCCGAATTGCGAATCCACCGTCCAATGCTGGTCACGGGTCGCCCTACGGTGCGTTGTAGCAGTTGCAGCACTGCCCAGCCCAACACGCCACACCAAAATCCTTGCCATAAATCTAGCCCTAGTGTGGCTTGGATGCCGACTAAAAATGCCAGAAAGCTCCAAATGGAAAGGGCGATGGAAATGGGAACTCCCAAATAGGGCAGGGCAATAAAGATGCTAAAAGTTTTGGGCGCAAAGGAGATCGCCAGGGTGATCAGCAGTTGAGCGAAGGGTGCAAGAGTGCTGAAGAAGATTTTGAGTACAATCCAGGTGCTTCCTGCCCAAAACAAAAAGCCGAAGACGAACAATATCGACGCGATCGCCAAACTCAGCACGAAACGCAAGGGTTTTACCCGGTTGATGAATAGTACAATTCCTTGGGCGATCGCTTCAGATAAACCAGCTAGCAGCAATACTCCTAGGGAGATCAGTCCGCCGGAAGGCGATTGCAAAATTTGGCGATAAATATCTGGATTTAAGGAAATCGCCCCCACCTCAACATCCCAGAGATTCATCTCTCACCCTCGCTACGTCAATGATTATTCTGGCTCGATGATTACCCGAAATGCCCCGAAGAACCAGCCCATCTAATTTTTATCATGCTTGCATACTCTGGTATCGTCATCAATCAAATGCTCTAAATGCTAGCATTCCAACAGCGCCGCGATCGCCGATCAATTTTCTAAAGCCGTGGGTTACTACCGTCAACAGTTGAATGCGTTTTCTGCGGCTTATCTTCACGATTTGACGGGCGAGATTTTGGCATGTCCTTACTTTGCAGTCAATAATCTCAACCGCGATTTTGTGGGCACTAAGGGCTTTTCGATTGTCTTTCAGCGATCGCAGCTTGCCGAAGTAGACCGCCAGTTTCCGTTTTTTAACGCTTACCTAGATTTAGCGCTTGAGCCAAGCTGCAATGCATTTTACCTGAATCCGCTGCTGCTGAAGGAAGGCTCCCGCGTTGATCCGCATATCGATCGCTCCTTGCGGTCCTATTGCAAAACCATCGATCCGCCTGCGATCGTCAGCGTGCTGTATGTGCAGGTGCCCGACGCGCTTGAGGGCGGCGAACTGGTGCTCCGAAACCATCGGCAGCAAGTGGGGCAGATTAAGCCACAGCCTAGCAAACTCCTTTGGTTTCAAGGTGATCTGACTCATTCCGTAAATCCGGTGAAAACGCCTGGAAGTCGTCTCAGCCTGGTGTGTGAGCAGTACAACTTGGTGGATGCAGAACTAGAAGATATTCCACCCTTTGCGATCGAGTCTAGAGTGCTGAAACCAAAACGCAAGCAATAGCAAAAGTGCGGGGTACAGAGTGCGGGGTACAGAGAACGTAGGGGGTGGGGATGCAATATTTGCGCCCCTGCGATGTGGTAGGTTGCATCATAGAAGGGTATTACTGTTGCTGAAGATGCTGAAAGCCGTTCTGTTTGATTTTAATGGGGTCATCATCAACGATGAGGCGATTCACGACAAGCTGATCGATCAGTTGTTGATTGAAGAAAATTTGCGACCCAAACGCGGAGAACTGCGCCAAATTTGCTTAGGACGCAGCGATCGCGCTTGTCTCCAAGATTTATTTGCCAGTCGCGGCAGAATTTTATCTGATGCGAACCTAAATCGATTAATCAGCCGCAAATCCACTGCTTATCAACACGCACTCGCCAATTTAGAAAAACTGCCGATCTATGCCGGATTGTCCGATATTTTGTTCAACATTCACGCGGCACAACTCAAAATCGCCATGGTGACGGGAGCGCTGCGATCGGAAGTAACCGCAGTGTTAGCACGGGCTGAATTGACTGATGAGTTTCCGGTGATTATTTCGGGTGATGAACTCATTCCGAGCAAGCCAGAACCCGATAGCTACCTGTTGGCAGTGAAACGACTGAATGAATTTTATCCAACGCTTAATTTAGCGCCTGCGAATTGCTTGGCGATCGAAGATACGTTTGCTGGCATCACAGCAGCCAAAAAAGCGGGTATGCCTGTGGTCGGTGTTGCCAATACCTACCCGTTTCATATGCTGCAACGCCGTGCTAATTGGACAGTGGATTATCTCTCCGATTTGGAGCTAGACCGGGTTCGCCAAACCTACGATCGCTCAATTGCAGCTTAACCACTGTTCTGGGCTGTCAGTTGTTCTAGGCTGTCAGTGATAATATAGCTAAGCCCGAATGTTCACTGGGGGAGTTAGCTCAGTTGGTAGAGCGCTGCGATCGCACCGCAGAGGTCATCGGTTCGACTCCGTTACTCTCCATTTTCTTCCCCCTCACACCCTCGTAGGGCGCTGAGATCAATACAGCCCCAACCATTTTGGCATGGTGCCCCATTTTTGCACTGTGCCCCTACCTGGCGATCGCAACCGCAATTTGGCTGGTACATAGGCTTCGAGCGTTTCAGAGAGATTCTGTCATGCGACTGTCACTTTAAAGGCGGCACCCAGATTCGAACTGGGGGTAAAGGATTTGCAATCCTCTGCCTTACCACTTGGCCATGCCGCCATACGAACAATCAATATATCAAGTTTAGGGTTCCTTTGCCTATAGATAGCGAGAGTCCTAGGATAGATTGGCGCTAGCTGTTTGCACAAAACACCTGCTGTATCGGCTGTTGTGCTTGGTGTAGAGCTATGCAGTTCAAGATGATGAAACTCTACAATTCTCCGGCAAGTACGCCATAAAGTGCCCAAATTGCCATTGCGCGTAGATAATGGCTCGCCCGAAAGGTGTCAGATGGCGTAATCGCTTCGGGGGTGCGGAACTGTAAGCCGTTGTCATAAATCTGCTGGACAACCGCGTGGGCGATCGCCATTGCTTCGTCTTTCATCTCCATTTGTGCCATAAATGCGGCAAGCCCAAAGTTAATGCCGATCCACACTTCCAAAGGGTGGGTGGAGTTGGGGTTTTCTGGGGTGCCGTCGGGTCGAACTCCGTTGGCGGCTCCGATGGGAGGGGAGAAAGTTTTGAGTTTTGAGTTTTGTTCGCGTTCGAGCAGCGTGTGCCTTGCACTCAGCGTCTCCGCAGGAGATATTTTGAATTGATCGGTTGGTTCCAGCATTTGCTGTTCTGCGAGACGAGCTTCTTGGACGGTGGTGAAGTGTTGAGTGAAGTTGCCAGACGTGAGGTATTGGTTAAATTTGATGAAGCAGGCATCGTAGACGGTGCGGAGAGTGGTTTGGGCGCGATCGCTGGGCACGATGTCGGGCAGGTGCAGCAATCGGGCATAGAACTGTCCGCAGAGTTGATCGGTCATGACAATGTCGGAGCCGCTGTCGCTGTCAATTCGGTAATACTGCCCGTTCCAAAGTTTTTCTTGATAGAGGGGAGAGGCTTGCTCTAGCCAAAGTTGGAAGTTGCCGATGTCGCTGGATAGGCTAGTGAGCAAGCGGATATCAGCGGTATGCTCGGCGAGGATGCGACCGATCGCGATCGCGGCTTCTAATGCCGCTAACCACAACCCACCGCAATAGGCGCTAATTCCCTGAAGCGTCCAATCATCAAAGGTTTGGTCGGGGGCACCGGAGTTTTCGGGGATGCCATCAAAGTTTTGATCAAAGCGTTTGAGATAATGCATGGTTTGAGAAATTGCCGCCCAGCATTCTTGTAAAAAGCCAATATCGGTTGGGTCGGTCAGCAAAAAGGCGCGATAGACTTGCAGGACAAAATCGCAGGGCAAATCTTTCCACAGGTTGCAATCTTGATAGCTGGTGTAGTTAGTTTTTTCCCAGACGTGTTCATTCGGTGCGCCCAAATCGTGGGGCGTGGCTCCAGCGGTTTTGCGGACTGCCGTTGGACTGTCTGCACCAATGGTCATGTAGTAGCCGATCACACGGGTGCGATCGTCGCTGGCAGGAATAGCACGGGCAAAGGCGCGAACTACAGCTTTTTCCAATTCTGGGAACAGCATCAGCAGCCCAAAGGAACCGTATAGCCGCACATCCAGGCTTTCATACCAGCGGTAGTCAATGCATTCCAGCACGGCAAATTGCCCCACCGGATCTTGCTCGGTTGCCGCACTCCAGAGGGTGCCGCCATCCGTGAGGATATACAGTTCATTAAACAGCGCCATTTTGAACCAGTCGGGCAAGTCGGGCTTGGCTAAAATAGGCTGCTGCCAGGTTTGAATCTGCTGTTGCCAGGTTTTGTAGTGTTCTAGGGCAGTGTGGGCGATCGCCCAGGCATTCTTGCCGCTGCGCCCAAAAAAATCGGTGTAGCGCTTAAAATACTCTACGCCTTGGGCAAATTCCATCACTGGAAAATCCCAGCTTAAGGTGAAAGGAATCCGTTGGGTTTCACCGGGTTGCAGCGTGAACCGGATCGCGATCGCGCTTGCAATCTGCTCCCCCGATTCTGCGGCAGTCCCGTCATCTCGATTGAGCAACGAGCCAGTTTGAGAAAAAGCTTGCCACACCTCCGCGCCATCACCTGTTGGGTTCCAGCGAGTCTGATAAAAAATTTCGGTGTTGGCGGTTGGTTGAACCGCGATTCCGCCTTGCGGATCTCCCACGAGAATCGCCCACTGTCCATCGCCTTCAGCAGGGTCGGCAGAGTCTCCATTTTGCCGTCCCATCGTAATCCCAACGGTTGCCCCTTCTTTCACCCATCGGTTCACGTTCCCAGTACTTTCACCCAAACGCGGCTGATACTCATACACAGGGCTACCGTCATCGCGCAGCTTCACTTCTGGCGATTTAGAAGCATTAGTGAACCAGCCCACCATGTTTTGCCAGGTCAGCATAATGCTGAGGGTGATGGGCTGATCCGTGGGATTGTGCGCCGTCCACTCAAAGATCGCGACGGGATAGCTCGTTTCCTGATAGTTATCGGGCAAAATCGGCGAAAACTGTTCGCAGGTTAAGTTTGCCTGAAACACATTTTCGTAAACAAACCAACTGCGGGGATAAAGGGCGTGGTAGGTGCCTGTGGAAGGCGAGAGGTGAGAGGGAAGAGGTGGGAGGAAGTTTTGAGTTTTGAGTTTTGAGTTTTGAATTCCTTCTTCTGCAACCGTTGGATACCATCTCCAGGTGCTTAAACTTCCGTCCTCTGGTGCCTCTGTACAAAGGGCAAATGCCTGAGTTTCTTTTCCGACTTGCTCAAAGAGGCTGAACTGGCAGGCAGGCATGGTTTGGAAGACGTGTTCGCCGCTGTCAACATGCCACAGGTTAAAGTCTCCCCGGTGCGATCGCCCAATGCATCCGGCTCCAAACCCGCCCAAGGGCATTCCGTGACAGGGACCATCATCTAAATTGCTCGGATAGCGAACGGTGTAGGGGGTTTCCCAGCCTAAACCGATGGGGCGCTGCCAGGTGCAGTCAGGAATTTGGGGTGAAGTGGGTTGATTTTGCATGTCCTGATTTTAAGGGCGATCGCGCCAAGTATAAACGCGGTTGCCTCTACGAAGTTTTACATAAAGTCCTGTAAAACTTCTGATGCTTCTCTAATGAGAAATGCCGCATCCTTTGGTTAAAGGGAAACCGAAAAGTTCGCGCTTCAACCCGTAGTTGAGAACAGATTCAGGTTTTTCCTAGCCATCTTTATCCATTTGGGCGAGAGGTATTTCATGAAATTGCAGGTTGTCGGTTTTTTTGCAGCCAGCGTGACATCATTCGCCGCAATCTCTACAGGATTGGTTCACAACACTGCCCAGCAG
>JBGTAZ010000002.1:0-18737 GCA_041749615.1 Leptolyngbyaceae cyanobacterium
TGGAGCCGCAGCGATCGCGCCATTGTCACCGATCTTCCCGGCACCACCCGCGATGTGGTGGAATCCAATCTCGTGGTTGGCGGCATTCCCATTCAAGTATTGGATACCGCAGGCATTCGCGACACCGAGGATAAGGTCGAAAAAATTGGCGTAGAGCGATCGCGCACCGCCGCCCAATCTGCTGATCTAGTTCTTTTAACCATCGACGCAAAAGACGGCTGGACAGATGCCGACCAGGAAATTTACACGCAAGTCTGCAATCGACCCTTAATCCTAGTCATCAACAAAATTGATTTGGTCGATGCGGAAACCCAAACCTCCGCACTCCGCACCCCGCACTCCGCACTCCTGATTCACACCGCCGCCGCCCTAAACCAAGGCATTGATGCCCTCGAAACAGCAATTTTGACCACGGTTCAAACAGGCAATCTTCAAGCTGCCAACTTGGATCTGGCAATCAACCAACGGCAAGCTGCTACTCTCACACAAGCAAAACAGTCATTGCAACACGTCCAAAAAACGATCGCTGATCAGCTTCCGCTAGATTTTTGGACTATCGATCTACGGAGCGCCATTTATACGCTTGGGCAAGTGCTGGGTGAAGAAGTCACCGAATCAGTTCTCGATCAAGTGTTTAGCCGCTTTTGCATTGGCAAGTAGCACTTGGCTCAACACGTTTAGCGATTTGGTTAGCTTGCAGTTTTATTGAGCAATGGTTCTAACCAAGATTGAAACTGGTCGCGGCGAAAGATCTGAGCTTTCCGGCGATAATCAAACCGAATCAAACTGGGAATACCATGTTTGCGGATGCAATCTCGCAGCCACGATGCAACGCCTTGGCTATCCGCTGCCATTTCTGCCTGAAATGGGTCGTACATTAACACAAGTGTGTTGTTGCTGTTTAGCGGCGCATCTTGCTCGATCAAGCTGGCTAGAGGGCTGCGGGTGAAATCTGGACTCCAGCGCTCACCCCATTCAGGATTGCGCCGTTCTCGTGGTGGGGCATCTTGTTGAGGTTTTAAGGCGGATTGTACGGGTTGATTGAATTGTGAACTGGACTGCGATCGCCGACGAACGCGCTTTTGGGTCATAAAACTCCTAGCTTAATAAACTAAAAAAGCCGCTTAACCTCCCTCTTGGCACATTCCAGACACGAGAGGGCGATCGCTGACTTAACAATATTGACAATTGAAACTTTTTCGACGAGAGAAGTTTCTAGCTAAATACTAACTATATTTGACCCGGCAAGACCAATTATTTACAAATAATGGTGTGCAAAATCAACATTTACTGAATCAGACGTTTATGATGAATTTCTGATAAGACACTTAGTCCTACAGAAAATATCTGAAACCCAAATAAAGAGAACTGGATTTCAAAGATACAGATTTCTTGTTTGCGATCGGATATCGTAAATTGACATTCTTCAAGAGCAATTCTAGAACCATGACAGCGTGCGAATACCGGGCAGGGTTAGAAGGTGTCCCTGCAACACAATCGAGTATTAGTTTTGTTGATGGACAGCGAGGAATCCTAGAATATCGAGGGATTCCGATTGAAGAGTTAGCCCAGAAAAGCAACTTTGTAGAAACAGCTTATCTATTAATTTGGGGAAAGCTGCCGACTCAAGCAGAGCTTGAAATTTTTGAGCATGAAATTCGTCATCATCGTCGTTTGAAATATCGTATTCGAGACATGATGAAATGCTTTCCCGAAGGCGGGCACCCTATGGATGCATTGCAAGCCTGTGCAGCGGCGCTGGGCTTGTTTTATTCCCGGCGCGCTTTAGATGATCCTGCATACATCAACGCGGCTGTGATTCGCCTATTGGCAAAAATTCCAACCATGGTCGCCGCCTTTCAGCTAATGCGAAAGGGAAACGATCCCGTTCAGCCTCGCGACGACTTGGGCTACTCCGCCAACTTTCTCTATATGTTGAACGAGAAAGAACCTGATCCCTTTGCCGCTCAAATTCTGGATATCTGCCTGATTCTTCACGCCGAACACACGATTAATGCGTCTACATTTTCGGCAATGGTCACGGCTTCTACCCTGACCGATCCCTATGCAGTCGTCGCGTCTGCTGTAGGCACCTTGGCGGGTCCTCTCCACGGGGGAGCTAACGAGGAAGTGATCTCAATGCTCGAAGAAATTGGTTCTGTGGAAAATGTTCGTGCTTATGTCGATAATTGCATCGAAAATAAATCTAAAATTATGGGCTTCGGGCACCGAGTTTATAAGGTGAAAGACCCCCGCGCCATTATTTTGCAAGATTTAGCAGAGCAGCTTTTTGAGAAATACGGTATGGATCAGTTTTATGCCGTGGCTGTGGAGCTTGAGCGCGTAGTGAACGAAAAGATGGGGCACAAAGGCATTCATGCCAACGTGGACTATTACTCTGGTTTGGTTTATCGCAAATTGGGAATTCCCACCGATTTGTTTACGCCGGTGTTTGCGGTTTCGCGGATTGCGGGGTGGCTAGCCCATTGGAAAGAGCAGCTTAACGAAAATCGAATTTTTCGTCCGACCCAAATTTATACGGGCACTCATGCCGCTCCCTATGTCTCTATTAGTGAGCGGTAGAAGCGAGGAAGGAGTCAGCGATCGCCCCTTGGGTGAGTCATTTTGGGTACTCAAGAGAGTCAATGATGGGTCACAGCCCTCTTGCCCTTCCTTGCATCCCTTGTCACACTATGCGAAGTGACGATTTTCAGGAACTCCAACCCCCAAGTGCATCGCCTTGGGGGTTTCCCTATTGGTTAATAGGGAGGGGGCGAGAGCGAGGAGTAAGGGAGACTCAGCACTTGCCATTCTTCAGCATTGAATCATTCCTATCCTTTTCCCTTCTGATTCAAATCCTGTAGGCTTTTACGAGAGTGTATACTAAGAGCGCAACAGTCCTGGTGAAGACATGGATCAAGGCATTGATTTACAGCAAACATTCATTCAGTCCTTGATGGACTTAGGGCTGCCCGCTGGTGCGGCAAAAACTGTTTGGATGCCACTGCCAATGTTGCTCATGATTATTGGGGCAACAGTCGGTGTTTTAGTGTCGGTTTGGTTAGAGCGAAAGATTTCCGCAGCGGTTCAACAACGAGTGGGCCCAGAGTTTATTGGTCCATTGGGTGTTCTCGCTCCTGTGGCGGATGGGCTTAAGCTGATTTTTAAAGAAGATACGGTGCCTGCCAAAGCAGATCCGCTGCTGTTTACGTTAGGTCCGGTCATCGTCGTGATTCCGGTATTTCTTTCTTATTTAATCGTTCCGTTTGGGCAAAACCTGATTGTTACAAACGTTGGCATGGGTGTATTTGTTTGGATTGCCCTGTCTAGCGTGGTGCCGATTGGGTTGCTGATGTCGGGCTATGCGTCTAACAACAAGTACGCTTTGTTAGGCGGTTTGCGAGCGGCGGCTCAGTCGATTAGCTATGAAATTCCACTGGCTTTAGCGGTAATGGCGATCGTGCTAATGTCTAACTCGCTTAGCACGATTGACATTGTCAACCAGCAATCAGGCTACGGCATTTTAGGCTGGAACATTTGGCGACAACCGATTGGCTTCGTGGTTTTTTGGATTGCTGCCCTGGCAGAATGTGAACGGATTCCCTTTGATTTGCCAGAAGCGGAAGAAGAGTTAGTCGCGGGATACCAAACCGAGTATTCCGGCATGAAATTTGCTTTGTTTTATCTAGGTTCATACGTGAACTTGGTACTCTCTGCCCTCATGGTTGCGGTTCTTTATCTCGGTGGTTGGGAACTCCCCATTCCCACTTCCTTACTTGCAAACTGGCTGGGAGTGAGCGAAACCAATGCTTGGCTAGAGATTGTGGGTGCGTCTCTAGGCATCACAATGACTCTGCTAAAAGCTTACTTTTTGGTTTTCACGGCAATTTTGCTGCGTTGGACGGTGCCTCGTGTGCGGATTGATCAATTACTCGACTTAGGTTGGAAGTTTCTTCTACCCATTTCGTTGGTGAATCTATTGGTCACTGCGGCGCTTAAAATCGCGTTTCCTGGGGCGTTTGGCGGCTGATCAGTAATGATGGGTTTAAGGAGTTGTTTAAGTAACTTCTTACAACCCACTGTTCAGAGTTCAATATCCAATATTTGCAACTCACTACTAACAACGACCATGCTGAAATTTCTGAAGCAAGTTGGCGATTACGCAAAAGAAACGGTGCAAGCCGCGAAGTATATTGGGCAGGGTTTAGCCGTCACGTTTGACCATATGCAGCGCCGCCCTGTAACCGTTCAATATCCCTATGAAAAGTTGATTCCCTCTGAGCGCTTTCGGGGGCGAATTCACTTTGAATTTGATAAGTGTATTTCTTGTGAAGTCTGTGTGCGGGTGTGCCCCATTAATCTGCCTGTGGTGGATTGGGAATTCAATCCGACGACCAAGAAAAAGCAGCTTCGTCATTACAGTATTGATTTTGGCGTGTGCATTTTTTGCGGCAACTGCGTGGAGTATTGCCCCACCAATTGCCTTTCGATGACTGAAGAGTATGAGTTATCGACCTACGATCGCCATGAGCTAAATTACGACAACGTCGCCCTCGGTCGTCTGCCTTATAAGGTGACAGACGATCCGATGGTGACTGCTTTGCGGGAGTTTGTTTACTTGCCTAAGGGCGTAAGAGACCCTCATGACTTGCCAAAGGATGCTCAGCGTGCGGGTCTGCGTCCCGAAGAGATTCTGGCGCAAGACGTGGCGCAAGAAGTAGCGCAAGAGGAAAATAGCACATCGCTAAAAGCGGAATCTTAAGGAGATAGAGGTTGTGAATTTAGCGGAAGGGGTTCAGATTGTATCGTTTGGCTTGCTCTCTGCAATGATGCTTGGGGCGGCTTTGGGTGTAGTGTTGCTGTCTAATGTGGTGTATTCAGCTTTTTTGCTGGCAGGTGCCTTTATTAGTGCCGCAGGGCTATATTTGCTGTTAAATGCAGATTTTGTGGCAATGGCTCAGGTGTTGGTCTATGTGGGCGCGGTGAATGTGTTGATTATTTTCGCCATTATGTTGGTGAATAAACGCGAAGACTTTACGCCGGTTCCTCAAGCGTGGATTCGTAAAGCCGCGACGGCGGTTGTCTGCGTCGGATTGTTTGCGTTGTTAAGCACCATGGTGCTAGCGACTCCTTGGGCGATTTCTACAGAAGCGACGGTGCCATCGGGTTCTATTGTAGTCATTGGCAAGCATTTCTTTACGGATTTCTTGCTGCCGTTTGAACTGGCATCCGTGCTGCTGTTGATGGCGCTGATTGGAGCGATCGTTTTAGCACGCCGCGAGTTTTTGCCCGATCTTGAGGAAGCAAATTTGCAACAGACGATGTTGACGTTGCCAGAACGTCCGCGAGAGTTGACTCCTGCTGGCTCCAGTCCTGGAACTCAGTCTAAGTGAATAAACAAGCGATGGGGGCAAGGAGCGGTGAGACCTTGCCCCAGAGTTAGTTTTAATTAGTTTTGATTAGTGAGGATTCATGCAACTCCAATACTTTTTAATTGTTGCCGCTGCATTATTTTGCATTGGTATTTATGGATTAATTAATAGCCGCAATGCTGTTCGGGTGTTGATGTCGGTCGAGTTAATGCTGAATGCGGTCAACCTTAATTTCATGGCATTCTCTGATTTCCTAGATCCTTTAGATGTCAAGGGACAGGTATTTACGGTTTTTGTGATTGCGATCGCGGCGGCTGAGGCGGCAATTGGCTTGGCGATCGTCTTGGCAATTTATCGCAACCGCGACACCGTAGATATGGAACAGTTCAACCTGCTGAAGTGGTAGCGGTTCAATTCTTTTAGAATTGCCCCGTGTAGTGTGGTTCGGTTTTGACCAACCGTTGTTTGTAAACTAACCACTAACCACTTATTGCTCTTAACTTTTAGAAGCGTGCAACTTAAGCAGGTCATTATTGCCCACAAGTCTGGCGATCCGATTAGTAAGCGCTGGGCGGAACAGTGCGCCCGTCAACTGGAAAAGCGCGATTGCCAGGTGATGCTGGGTCCCACTGGGGCAAAGGATAATCCATATCCGGTTTTTTTGGCATCTGCAACTCAGCCGATTGACCTTGCTGTGGTGCTGGGAGGGGATGGAGCCGCTCTGACCGCTGCGCGGCATTTGGCAGCCGATCGCATCCCCATTTTGGCAATCAATGCCGGCGGACATTTAGGGTTTCTGACGGAGCCATTGGACGATTTCATCGACTCTGAGCAGGTGTGGGATCGACTGTTGAGCGATCGCTATGCCATTCAACAGCGAATGATGTTGCAAGCCTCCGTGTTTGAAGCCAATTGGATTGATCGGGAGGCGGTGAGCGATCGCTATCTTGCCTTAAACGAAATGTGCGTCAAACCTGCCTCCGCTGACCGGATGATCACCTCCATTTTGGAAATGGAAATCGACGGGGAAGTCGTGGATCAATATCAAGGCGATGGGCTGCTGATCGCCACCCCAACCGGTTCCACTTGCTACACCGTCGCCGCCAATGGACCCATCATTCACCCCGGTCTAGATTCTATTACGATCACCCCAATTTGTCCGCTGAGCCTCTCTAGTCGTTCAATTGTCATTCCTGCTGGATGTGTCGTCAGCATTTGGCCTCTAGCCGACCTAGAACTTTCCACTAAACTCTGGATGGATGGCGTGTTGGCAACCTCTATTTGGCCTGGGCAACGAGTCGATATTCGGATGGCAGACTGTCAGGCGCGGTTTATCATCCTGCGAGAAAACTACTCCTATTACCAAACGCTGCAAGAAAAGCTGCAATGGGCAGGAGCGCGAATTCGTTACAGCAACAATCACCGCAACTAGAGGAAAGCGGGCTTACGGCTCAGCAGAAACCCGGTTTTTGTTATTTACCCATGTTGCGCTTTAATTGCTCTAGTTCTTCCTCCGCTTCCCAGCGGTTAAATTGTTGGTCTAGGGGATCTTTCCCGCCGCTGCTGTTCATATAGGTCGGGTTTTTGCTCCAGTTTGAGGCGCTTCCGGCTCCAGCCTGAGTTCCTGTGCGGTTGACTTGCGCCTCGGTTACTTTTTTTTGAACTTCTTTGCGGCGCTGCTCCACTTTTTTCTGCAATTCTTGGGTCTGCTGGAAGCGCTCTTTCAACATTTCCAATTGCCCCCATTTTTGGTTGCCTTGGCGCAATAGATCGGCTTCCCGCACTTCAGCCGGTTCAGCCAGATCAAGCCGACCTTTGGCTTTGGCTTTTTCGATGCGGGCGTGCCAAAGCTGAATTTCTTGGGCGATCGCCAAAATTTCGTCCTGCAAGGCTTTTTCCTTTACCTTCAGGTCAGTCATGAGCTTAAGGGTTTCTTCTTCCTGATCCCGTAGCTTTTCTTCCAGCACCATCAGCTCTAGATGCGGATTATCGCGCAAAAATTCCTCCAGCCGCAATTCTAAAAACTGACTGAAATCATCAAACAAACCCATAATCAAAACTCCCAAAGGTAGCTAAAAGGGCAATCAGAAGTTTTGTCCGACAAACACCGATCGCACTTCGCCGTTGCGTCGAATCATTGCCTGCTCTTTAGAGACTTCCACCAACGACCAACCAGAGGAGCCAATGCTTTCACCAATACCATAGCGCTGCGTTACGCCATTAATTTCAAATAGGGCAACCGAGCGATCGCCCAACTCCAGCACCCCTGCCAGTCGTCGGGGAGCGCCGGGGGTAATGGGGTTCGTTGCCGTTGCTGCGGGCTTACGAACAGGTGCGCCAGACTGCGGCCCGGCTAAAGGGGCAGCACCCGTTGGTAAGGGCGTGACTGAATTGGGTGGCTTAAAGTTGGATGGAAACTGATAGACCGGAACATAGACTCGTTCTAGCCCCGTGGCGGTTCGGTTGGGAGGCAAGGAGCCAGGATCAATGGCTTTTGGCACCGTGACAGTTGGCATTCCAGAAGTTACCCCTGCCGTACCTAACCCTGGCGTTGAGGCGGGTGAGATGCCTTGCTGCGATCGCTGATCAATGGATTGCAGCGCTTTTTGGGCATAATCCGAAAACTGATTTTGGGTCGAAGAAACCGGGTTGGCAGCTACTTCTGCGGCAGGAACCGATGACACCATCGGCGGACGACGCGACTCTTGATAGAACAACCACAGCGCCAAGGAGACAACGACCGAAACACAGCCGACCGCCAACAATAGGCGATCGTAGGCACCCTT
Source organism: Leptolyngbyaceae cyanobacterium (assembly GCA_041749615.1). GTDB lineage: Bacteria > Cyanobacteriota > Cyanobacteriia > Leptolyngbyales > Leptolyngbyaceae > ULC077BIN1. The sequence goes on from JBGTAZ010000002.1 coordinate 8,159, forward strand.
TGCGGGGCGATTTTGGCGCTCTACAACGGCACCACTGGTCGCCATTGCCGTCATTTCAGGCACCCTAACGATTGGCTCACCGGGTGGGTTGACAGCTAATGACTTGAGCAAGGTTGCCAACGCAGAACTCGCCGATGGTTCTTCAACGGGTGCGCTCAGGCTGCTGGCAGGAGCTATCTCTGAAGCCGAAGCGCTTTCAGGCTCAGATACCGACTCAGATATCGGCTCAGACGATAAATCAACGGGCTGCGATCGGATCGACTCTCCATGCAAAAGCTGCTCCACATCCTGGAACAGATCATCCATCAGGCGATCGGCATAGGAGTTTGAAGAAAACCCACCCGTCTCTGAGGTAGCCTCAGCAACCTCATCAGGGGAATTTGGCAAAGCTGGATTTGTGCTGGCATCCTGAAACATAGGCTGCTCGTAAAAAATGAATGCTCGACAGAAGTATAGATGAGGAAACCAACTTGGGATCGATTTCTTCTTAGATTGAAAGCAAAGAGCAATATTTAGAGAGATGTTTTTAATCCGCCTGCCCAATGACGATTGCTTAAAAATTTCAATTCGCAAAGGGTATTTGGAATGATTCAATGTAGCAAAGTTCGTGCGGAGTCGTCGGGATGGTCTTGAATTGTTACAGACCTAGCGGCAACGGGAGCAAGATGAAGGATTTAGACTCTGAAATTAGCGTTTGTGAATTAGGAGAGCAGGGCTTGCTGAAGCGACTGCAAGCGTTTTGTCCTGCCGAGCTAGTGGGGGATGATGCGGCGGTGCTGACGACTCAGCCAGGAAAATCGCTGATTGTGACGGCTGATGTTCTGGTGGATGGGGTTCACTTTAGCGATCGCACCACCAGCCCAGAAGATGCGGGTTGGCGTGCCGCTGCGGCAAACCTATCTGACCTAGCAGCAATGGGGGCAACGCCCATCGGCATCACCGTTGGGTTGGGAGTGCCGGGAGATCTGGCGATCGCCTGGATAGAACGGCTCTACCAAGGATTAACCGAGTGTTTGACACAGTACAACACCGTGATTGTGGGCGGCGACGTGGTGCGATCGCCCGTGACCACTGTCGCCATTACTGCCTTTGGGCAAGCTGATCCAACCCGATTAATTCGTCGGGCAACCGCCCAACCGGGACAAGCGATCGTCGTCACAGGTGTGCATGGAGCCTCCCGCGCGGGCTTAGAGCTATTGCTCCATCCTGAGCAGGGATCTGATTTAACTCCTAGCGATCGCGCCGCCCTGATCAGCGCCCACCAACGCCCCATCCCCCGCTTAGATGTCCTACCCCTCCTATTCCCTCCCCCCCTCCACTCCTCCACCCCTTCATCCCTCCATTCGCCCCCTCTTACTGGCATGGATAGCAGCGATGGACTTGCCGATGCGGTATTGCAAATTTGTCGCGCCAGTGGAGTGGGTGCCCGCATCGATCGCCGCCAAATCCCAATTCCAGCCGGATTATCGGAATGGGTGGGTGACGAGCAAACGATCAAATGGGCACTGTATGGCGGGGAAGACTTTGAGCTAGTGCTGTGTTTACCCACGGATTTAGCGGTGAAATTGGTTGACCAATTAGACCAGAGTGCGATGATTGGGATAACCACTGCACAGCCAGATGTGTGGTTGGTCGATTCGAGTCACACCTATGCTGATGAGCGGTTGAGCTTTGACCAAGGATTTCAGCACTTTGATTAACTCGATCGCGGATAGACTGCGATCGCCCCATCTGCCGCGCCGATTCGGATATCTGCTGGGGCTACTGATTGGCGCATGGTTTCTGCTGGGCGTTAGCTGTCAGATTGTGGCTGAGAGCCTGTGGTTTAACGAAGTGGGATATTTGAGCGCTTTATGGATACGTTTGGGGACAAAAATAGCTTTGTGGAGTGTGGTCACCAGCGCTAGCCTATTTTGGCTATTAGGCAACCTCTGGCTATCAAAACAGTGGGAGCATCCGAAGAACTGGACTGCGGCTGGGGAAAAGGAAGCGATCTTTTCCACTATTCCAAATCGTCTGGCGCAGCGTCAAAGAAAACGGGTTTCGCCGCCAGGGACAAGCGACTTGCCAGCGCGGTTCTTCTGGTGGCTACTAGTGGTGACGTTGGGGCTGAGTAGCGCGATCGCCACGCTGGTGTTTCACTATGCCCAAACCGCAGTGACTCTGTGGCAAACAAGCCCAACTCAAGCGGAATCGTGGCTGCCTGTGCCCGATCGCTTTCAATTCGGGTCTATTGGGGCAGTTGCCCAACAGATATTAGGGTCTGAACTATTCCCCATTCCCTATGGGGGCGTGGGCATCTTCGTAGTCTTAATCGTTGTCTTATTAGTTTTCCCGCAATTTTTACTGAACAGTATTGCGATCGCCCTTAGCCTGGGATTTGGGTTTGTCCTAGCTGCCAACTGGAATCGAGTTCTATTGTTTTTCCATGCCAGCCCTTTCAATCGTGCAGATCCGCTATTCGCCAAAGATATTAGTTTCTACATCTTTTCGCTTCCCATTTGGCAACTTTTAGAGTTTTGGCTCGTGGGCTTAAGTGCTTACAGCTTACTTTCCGTAGGCTTGGTCTATCTGCTGTCTGGCAATAGTTTGAGCCAGGGACAGTTTATCGGAATATCTGGGCAGCAACAGCGCCATCTGTGTGGATTAGGCGGATGTTTGCTGCTGGTTGTGGGGTTAGGCTACTGGCTGAGCCGCTACGAGTTGCTGTATTCCACTCAAGGCGTTGTATTTGGTGCGAGCTACACCGATGTTTGGGTGAATTTGCCCATCTGCACTGGCATGGCATTCTTAGCGATCGCGATCTCCCTCCTCCTTTTCGGGTATGCCCTGCCCAAAAATCGCCTATTCGCCCCTCCTTTTCCTTCTTCCTTCTTCCCTTTCCCCTGTTCCCTACTCCCTATTCCCTTCTTTCTACTCATCGGCTATTTTCTGCTCGTACCGCTGACGACACTCCTACCAGTGATTGTTCAAAATGTCATTGTTCAGCCCAACGAGCTTGCCCGTGAACAGCCTTATATTCGCCGCAATATTTCCTTAACGCGCGCCGCGTTTGGGCTAGAAAATATTCAAGTGGAGACGTTTAATCCGTCGGGAAAACTGACCTACGCCGATATTGAAAAAAACGAGCCGACCATTCGGAATATTCGCCTGTGGGATACTCGCCCCCTGCTGGCAACAAACCGCCAACTTCAGCAAATCCGCCCATACTATCGCTTTGCGGATGCCGATATCGATCGCTACACTCTGGCTAGACAACCCAACGAGCCTCCTGCCAAACAGCAAGTACTGATTGCCGCACGAGAACTGGATTACACTGCCGTGCCCAGTGAGGCACAAACCTGGGTGAATGAACATCTGGTCTACACCCATGGCTATGGTTTTACCATGAGTCCGGTTAACGAGGTTGCGCCGGGCGGGTTGCCTGACTATTTTGTTAAAGATATTGGCACCAATGCTCAGTCATCCACAGGAGCGCTCAACACGGCTAATGCGGCTATTCGGGATAATATTCCCATCGGTCAGCCGCGCATTTATTATGGCGAGATTTCTAATACTTACGTGATGACGGGTGGAACGCTGCAAGAGCTAGACTATCCCAGCGGGAGCGAGAATGTTTACAACACCTATAGCGGCGAGGGGGGGGTGACGATCGCGCCTTTTTGGAAGCGCCTGCTGTTTGCCCAATATTTGCACGATTGGCAAATGGTGTTCACCCAATATTTCACGCCGGAAACAAAACTGCTGTTTCGCCGGAATATTCTGGATCGAGTGCGGGCGATCGCTCCTTTTCTGCGCTATGACCATGATCCGTATATTGTTACCGCTGATATTGGCTGTCAGGGCTTAAACCTAAATTGTCAAAAGCAATCTCCACCTTCCCTCTCTGATCCAGCTACCCCGCCCAATTATTTGTATTGGATGCTGGATGCTTACACCACGAGCGATCACTATCCCTACTCCCAACCGAGTCAACCGCTGACCCAAGCAACTAACGCTGAAAACACGGCAAAACAGCCGCCGTTAAACTACATTCGGAACACCGTCAAAGTGGTGATTGATGCCTACAATGGCTCCGTCAATTTTTATATTGCTGATCCGTCCGATCCGATGATTCAAAGTTGGGCGGCGATTTTTCCAAACTTATTTAAGCCGCTGAGCGCGATGCCAGCGGCACTGCAAAACCATCTTCGCTATCCTGCCGATCTGTTTGGCGTGCAGTCTGAACGGCTGATGACCTACCACATGAACGATCCAAAGGTGTTATATAACCAGGAAGATCAGTGGCAAATTCCTGATGAAATTTATCGAAATGAAACTCAGCCGGTTGACCCGTACTTTTTGATTACCAATTTGCCCACCACCGAAAAGACAGAAGAGTTTATTTTGCTGTTGCCCTACAAGCCTCGCCAGCGAACCAACCTAACGGCATGGCTAGCGGCGCGATCGGATGGAGCCAACTATGGTAAACAATTGCTCTATGTTTTTCCCAAGGGAGAATTGATCTACGGAATTGAGCAAATCGAGGCGCGGATTAATCAAGACCCAGTCATTTCACAAAAAATTACGCTGTGGAATCGGGAAGGCTCACGAGCATTACAGGGTAATCTCCTAGTAGTTCCGATTGAGCAGTCGTTGCTCTACGTGGAACCGCTCTATTTGGAAGCTGAGAAAAACAGCCTGCCGACTTTAGTGAGTGTGATTGTGGCTTACGGCAACCGGATCGCGATCGCGGATAGTTTTGCCGAAGCTCTGAAAGCAATTTTTCAGCCGCAATCCCCCGTAACTCCGGCGATCGTTCGTCCTGTGGAGTAACCCGAATCTGTGCCAAACGATACTTGTTAATTTATGGCTTGGTGCAATGTTTAGCAGATTCTTTTGGAACGCTGAGTGAGTCATGAAGATAAGTTTTTTGTAATCAATCTAGTAATTCTCTAATGGCATCCTTTCGCTGCATTTTTCGCATTACAGCCTTGATTGAGGGTAGGCAAAGGCGGCTGATTTGTGTTTCAACTAGATAAAGAGATTTATTAAACCCGTATGAAAATGCAAATCGAAAATAAGCAAGCTTCGTCTTCTGCTAAATCTAATAACAGCGAAACTGAGTTGAATTTTGAGCAGTGGGTCAAACAGGTTCGCCCTTTATTGCTGGCATCGGTTCAAAAGCGTGGGTCGAGATAACGTTTAGAATTTAAGGTTTAGAATTTAACGTTCAAAACTTGCCGTTAAAATTTGCGGGCGTTGCTGAATGCAAGTAAGTAGAGGGCAACCACAAGGGATTGCCCCTACAAATTTCCTCCCCAGATTCAGTAAGTAGAGGGCAACCACAAGGGATTGCCCCTACAAATTTCCTCCCCAGATTCAGCAATGCCAATTTGCGCTTAGAATTGGCAGCTACTCGTCAATGATGGCGCTGCGATCGAGGAGCAGTAAATCGCGCAGTTGATCAGTGTTTAGATCGGTTAGCCAGTTTTCACCTGCCCCAACCACCTGTTCCGCCAGCGCTTTTTTGCTTTCGATGATGGCGTGAATTTTTTCTTCTAGGGTGCCACTACAGACAAATTTGTGGACTTGCACTTTGCGGGTTTGCCCAATTCGGAAGACGCGATCGGTTGCCTGGTTTTCTACAGCGGGGTTCCACCAGCGATCGAAGTGAAACACATGATTGGCGCGGGTTAGGTTTAAGCCGACTCCGCCCGCTTTCAGAGATAAGATGAAAATCCGGGGTGCTTGGGGATCAAGCTGGAAGCGATCGACCATTTCTTCGCGCTGCTTTTTGGAAGTGCCGCCATATAAAAATAGGGTTTCACTCCCAAGTTGTTTTTCCAAATGGGCTTTGAGCAGTTTGCCCCATTCGGCAAATTGGGTGAAAATGAGGGCGCGATCGCCTTCTGCCACCACTTCTTCTAGCATCTCTTCCAACCGTAGCAGTTTGCCGGAGCGAGATTGGAAGGAGGGGAGATCGGAGTTTTGTTCGCGTAGCGTCTCCGTAGGTTTGAGTTTTGAGTTTTGAGTTGTAGATGACTCCTCAGATCCCTTTAAAAATAAGTCGGGGTGATTACAGATTTGCTTTAGCTTGGTGATCAGTGCCAAGATGATGCCCTTACGCTGGATGCCTTCAGCGGCTTCGATGTCTGCCAGAGATTTTTCGACCCAATGCTGATAGAGTGATGCCTGCTCAGAGGATAAGCCGCAGAATACGGTCATTTCTTGCTTATCGGGTAAATCTTGAATGATCGTGCGATCGCTTTTGAGTCGCCGTAGGATGAAGGGCTGCACCAGCGATCGCAACGTTTGCAGCGATGCGGTATCGCCAAAGCGTTCAATCGGTGCTGCAAAGCGGCGCTGAAAGAAGTTTTTGGGTCCCAAATAACCGGGATTGAGAAAATCTAAAATTGACCAGAGTTCAGACAAACGGTTTTCCACTGGAGTGCCCGTCATGGCAATCCGGAACTCGGCTGACAGTTGCCGGACTGCCTGGGATTGTTTCGCGTCTGGATTTTTGATGTTTTGCGCTTCGTCTAGCACCACTCCCCGCCAGGAAATAGTTTGCAAGTCTTTGATATCTCGATGAACGAGCGCATAGCTAGAAAGAACGAGATCACTGTCTTGAACTGCGCTGGCAAAAGCTCTGCCCTTGGGGCGACCCTCGCCATGATGCAACAGCACTTTCAAACTGGGTGCAAACTTCTGGACTTCCCGTTCCCAGTTGCCCAGGACTGACGTGGGGCAAATCAGCAGGGTGGGTGCGTCTAATGAGTTTTGTTCCTGTAAATGCAGCAAGAAGGCAATCAGTTGAATGGTTTTACCCAAGCCCATATCGTCTGCGAGGCACGCTCCCAAGCTCCACTGCTCTAGGAAGGAGAGCCAACCCACGCCGCGCGACTGATAGGGACGCAACTCACCTCGAAAACTTTTGGGTGTTTCAATATCGGCGATCGCGCGATTGCCGCCGAGCGTATTGATCAGTTCTTCCAAGGCTCCGGACGCTTCAAAGCTGACCACGGGCAGCTTTTCAATCATTTGAGTATCGCCCGTGCTAATGCGTAAGGCATCTTCTAGGGAGAGGGCAGGCTGGTCTTTGCGGCTAGCGAAAAACGTTTGAGCGGCGCGAATATCTTGGGGGCGCAGTTCTACCCATTCGTCGTTGATTTCGACCAGCGGCATATTCAGTGCGACTAGGCGATCGAACTCTTCCTTAGAAATACTTTGTCCGCCAATCGTCAGTTCCCACCGAAAGTTGAGCAAACTTTGCAGACCGAGGCGTTGCCCTTGTCTCAGCTTGCCCGTTTCTGCCTGAATTTTTAGCCCCAGTCGATTTGCCCAACCGCCCTGACTGGCAAGACTAGGCGGCACCACCACTCCCACTCCACTATCTTGCAGTCTCCAAGCGGTACTTTTGAGAAACTCATACGCCTGCATGGGACTCAACGCACAAAACTGAGGACGCGGTGCTTGCAGGCTAGGCTCAATCGGCGCATAGAGGCGAGAGGCTAAGCCTAAGCCCATTAAGAACATTTCTTGCGGCTGGGCGATCGCTCTTCCTTGCACATTCAGCCGCTCCACCGGATTATTCCAAATGGTGGGCGCATCCACAATAAAGTTAGGCGTATCCACCGCCTGTAAGCCATATTCCAATTGCCAATTGCTTTGCCCATAGCTAGGAGGATAGAGCGATAGACAGATGCGAAAGTTATCTGAGCGGCGATGTTGCAGCGGAGTCGTCCAGGTTTGCAGCGAGGTTTCTAAGGCTTCCACTGCGGTTGTGTGAAGCTGGGCATCAGGACTGCTTAGGGCCGTTAACCAATCCTGGAGCACTGGGGCGATCGCGCCTGTGGGCGGTGTTTCTTTTTGAGCAGATCCTTCGGGTTCCGGCACCGTCAGCCCAGACTGCTGTGCCACCTGCCGAATCTGGGCATTCAGCGTGGATTGCAAGAAGTCGAGCAGCAGGACTTGAGGATCGGCGGGAAGGGGAAGGGAGAGTTCGGAGTTCGGAGTTTGGAGTTCGGAGTTCGGAGTTTGGGGTTCGGAGTTCAAGATTTGTTCATGCCTGTTCCCTGTTCCCTGTTCTCTGTTCCCTGCTCCCCCATAAATCCGACAAGCACTAGGCATCCGATCGCCAAATTCTACCAGTCGCGCCTGATCGATGGCACTATCCAGCAAGGGTTCCCATTGGGCGAAGACTGTGAAATCGTCTCGCCCTTCGTTACGCTTTTCTAGGCTAGGTAAAAATTTCGCTCGTGCCAATAAATCCAGGCTCCAACGGGCGACATGGCTCCAAAAGCGCAAATCTCCACTGACGATCGCGGCTTCAACAGGCTGGTACCCTAAGGGCAAAGAGTTGAGAAACAAAAGCGCTTCAGTTGCCGATAAGCACAACCCTTCAACGTTCCAAGGATGCAAGACTAAGGGGCGATCGCCTGTGGGTGCGGCGGATAGTTGCGGCAGCAGAACTGCGCTGTTGGGAACGGCTAGATCTCCGTCTAAGACTGATGTGGGTAAGCCGATGGTTTGGATCTGCCAAGTTGCGCTTTGTGGCTTAGGAGCGATCGCGTCTGGGGTTGCTGGAGGAGTTGCTGGGGTCGATTTGGCAGTTTTACGAGTGCGTTTGGGCGTTGGCTCCACCGATGCCGTCACGGGGTCTAGGGCTGGCAGATAAACGCCATGACTCTTTTGCAGGCTTTTGAGAAAATCTAGCAATTCTAGCCGCGTCATCCCATAGGGGTTGGGTTGAATCGCTGGAAGCTCAGCCGCTGCTTGAGACTCTTCTATGGGCATCACCGCGCTTGGAGTGACTTTTCGCCAAATTTCTCCCCAAACGATCAAGCCACTTATCTGCCCCAGTGCGACAGTCTCTTGATTTGGATCGGGTTGTGGCAGCAGCAGCCAGCTACCGTGTAGGATTGCCATTCTCGTTTAAAGCCTTCAGAGGTCACTGATCGGATGAATTTATCGCTTAGAGGCTATTTTATGCCCTGACCGATCGCAACTGCCGGGTAAATTTGCCACCCTGACGGCGATGAACGCATCTCAACCCTGTCATTGTACAAGCTGAAAACTCAGGTCTGAAAGATTGCGATCGCCCAAAAAATTCGCTCACTGTACATCAATGCTACGATTGCGACAGAGAATAAAAGATGGAAAAGGATACCACGTTACATGGAAGAAATTGAAAAGTCAATATCCTTTGATGGTAGGGATATTCGGCTGAAGATCGGTCTGCTAGCTCCACAAGCAGGCGGCGCAGTCTTGGTTCAGTCGGAAGACACCGCAGTATTAGTCGCCGCCACTCGCGCATCGGGACGAGAAGGAATTGATTTCCTGCCCCTACTAGTGGATTACGAAGAACGGTTATATGCAGCCGGACGCATCCCCGGAGGCTTTTTGCGTCGTGAAGGTCGCCCCCCCGAAAAAGCGACCCTGATTAGTCGTTTGATTGACCGCCCCTTGCGCCCCTTGTTTCCGGGCTGGATGCGGGATGACATTCAAGTCGTTGCCACAACGCTTTCGCTCGATGAACTGGTGCCTCCCGACGTGCTGGCAGTCACAGGCGCTTCGCTGGCGGTATTGCTAGCGCAAATTCCGTTTAATGGACCGATGGCGGCGGTGCGAGTTGGGTTGGTCGGCGATGACTTCATCATCAACCCTACCTACAAGGAAATTGAGAGCGGCGATCTGGATCTGATCGTGGCTGGCTCTCCTGAAGGCATCATCATGGTGGAAGCAGGCGCGAATCAATTGCCTGAACAAGACATGATTGAGGCGATCGATTTTGGCTATGAAGCAGTGCGAGATTTGATTCAGGCACAGCGCGACATTCTCAAGGAGTTGGGCATTGAAATTGCCACGGCAGAAGCGCCGGAAGTGGACAAAACCTTAGAAGATTTCATTCGCGATCGCGTCACTGTTTCAGTCCAAGAAGTGATCGGACGGTTTGAAAAAGATAAAAAGGTCCGGGATGCTGCCTTGGATGAGGTGAAGAAATCCTTGACCACTGCGATCGCCGAATTGCCCGCCGAAGATCCGGTGAAACTGGCAGCCGCCGCTAATTCAAAAGCGGTGGGCAATGTATTCAAAGACGTGACCAAAGTGTTGATGCGTCGCCAAATCGTGGAAGATGGCGTGCGGATTGACGGTCGCAAACTGGATGAAGTTCGTCCGATTTCGTGCAAAGTTGGCGTGTTGCCCTCTCGTGTACACGGCAGTGCCCTGTTTAACCGGGGGCTAACTCAAGTGATGTCGGTGGTCACGTTGGGCACTCCCGGCGATGCTCAAGAAATGGATGATCTGCATCCCGATGAGAAAAAACGCTATCTGCACCACTACAACATGCCGCCCTATTCCGTGGGTGAAACCAAACCCATGCGATCGCCCGGACGGCGCGAAGTGGGTCACGGTGCTTTGGCAGAGCGCGCTCTGATTCCCATTCTGCCGAAGAAAGAAGATTTCCCCTATGTGCTCAGGGTCGTCTCTGAAGTGCTGTCTTCTAACGGTTCTACCTCCATGGGTTCCGTCTGCGGTTCCACTCTGGCGCTGATGGATGCCGGTGTTCCTATTCTCAAACCCGTCAGCGGTGCCG
>JBGTAZ010000003.1:0-8299 GCA_041749615.1 Leptolyngbyaceae cyanobacterium
AGTAAGTAGGCTTCAGCCATAAACAGAGATGCTCGACAAGGTGAGCAGGTAATTGGATGTATGTAACATGCGCCCCGTAGATTACCAATTAAAACTAGCTAAGATACTCCACTACCTGACTAAGCTTTCTTGTCGCTTTCAGTAGAGCTTTGTTCAGTATTGTCAATCATGCCGTACTTGCGCAAGAACCGCTCAACCCGCCCTTCGGTATCAATCAGCTTTTGAGTGCCTGTAAAGAAAGGGTGATTGCCGGACCAAACATCAACGTTAAGTTCAGGTTTGGTAGAACCCACTGTCATTATAACTTCACCATTACAATAGACTTTGGCTTCGGGATACCACGTGGGATGAATATCTGACTTGGGCATAACTTGCTCGCTTTTATAATCCTAACTACGTCAATTCTAGCAACCTGGTCTAAACAACCCAGCACCAGCACCAGCAATAAACAAATCTCGCATCCACAAGACTAACGTTTTGAGAACTGAGGTGCCTTCCGAGCTTTCCGTAAGCCATATTTTTTGCGCTCTTTCGCGCGCGGGTCACGGGTTAAATAGCCTTCAGTTTTTAAAGGTTTGCGGTTATCCGGATCAAGCTGACACAATGCGCGGGCAACACCCAGACGCACGGCATCTGCTTGACCTGTCAAACCTCCACCATGAGCATTCACTAAAATGTCATACTCACCTTCTAGCCCAAGGGTTTCTAAAGGCGCTTTGGTGGCTGACAAATATTCTGGATTGAATTGCAAATAAAGATCGCCAGGTTTCCCGTTGATGGTTAGTTGACCATTCCCAGGAACCAAGCGCACCCGCGCTACCGCCGATTTTCGACGACCTGTCCCCATGTATACGACTCTTCCTTCCGTGGCTTGCATTATGACTCTTCTCCTGGGATGGTATTAATTTCAAGAATGTCAGGTTTTTGAGCCTGATGGGGATGATCAGATCCCGCATAAACATTGAGTTTGGTGAACAACTGCCGCCCTAGTGTGTTTTTGGGCAGCATTCCTTTGATAGCTTGCTCAATAATTCGCTCCGGAACGCGAGCTTGTAGCTTAGCAAAGGTTTCGGTTTTCATCCCGCCTGGGCGACCAGAGTGACGGCGATAGAGCTTCTGAGTCCTCTTTTTGCCAGTCACACTAATCTTTTCGGCGTTGATGATGATCACAAAATCACCAACATCCATAAAGGGGGTGTAGGTTGGTTTATTTTTGCCGCGAAGTACTCTTGCAACTTCACTGGAAAGGCGACCCAGACGCTGATCGGTTGCATCGATGACATACCATTTACGCTCAATAGTATCGATGGGAGGAAGATAGGTTTTGTTCATGATGGTCACTTGCCAATAAGGTAATAAAGAAGCTCGATTATTTAAATAGTTATTAACTAAATAACTCTGTCAGGAAACTCAGAGAGAGATGAAAACACAAAGGAGGGTTGTGTATCAAACCATATCTCAGGAGGGAATGGAAACTCAGTATAGCCTACTCGTAAAAGACATAAGCCGTGGGCTGGCGCGGAGTATTTCACTTCTTCGCGGCACTCTGTAGTCCACAAGTTTGTAAAACTACTGGGCGATCGCAATCCTTGACCCACTTGTACCAGCACCCCTACCAACAAACGCATCATTCCATACAAAAAACCGCTTGCCTGAACCTCGATTGAAACAAACGAGCCTTGGCGATCGCATTTGGCAGCTTGAACATCCACCCAAGAATGAGGACGTTTAGACCCCGCTCGATGAAATGCAGCTAAATGATGATGACCAATCAAGGGGTTTAAGGCTTCTTGAATCAAGGCTTCACTGATTGGCTCGCGGTAATAGTGCCAACAAAAGGGACGAATGAATAAATTTGGGTGGGAATCGGTATAAAGAAGATAGCGATACCGCCGCCAAAGGGCTGAGAAACGAGCATGCCAATCATCAGACACCGCCGCCGAGGCTCGAATCAAAATGTCTTTGGGTAATCGAGCATTCAGAATACTCGCCCATCGATGAGCCGGAATCGTAACTGGCGCATTAAAGTGGGCAACCTGCGCCGCCGCATGTACCCCCGCATCCGTTCGACCTGCACCATGGATGCGAACTGGATAATCTAAGACGCTTTGCAGCGCCAACTCAAGCTCTTCTTGAATAGTGCGATGATTTGGCTGCCATTGCCAACCATGAAAATGAGTACCCAAGTATTGAATCACGAGGGCAATGCGCTGGGTGGGTTGCAAATCGACAGAAATCATATCGTGAGCTTAAAACAATCAAATCAACTCAATAAATGCCATTTCAGCATTATCACCACGCCGAGGAACAGTTCTGATGATACGGGTGTATCCGCCTTGGCGATCGCCATATCGGGCAGTAGCTTGCTCAAATAAAGCATGAACCAACTGCTTGTCGTAGATATAGCCGAGTGCTTGCCGTCGAGCAGGCAAGGAGCCATCTTTTGCCAAAGTGATCATACGTTCAGCTTCGGAGCGAACCGCTTGAGCGCGAACTTTAGTCGTTTTAATTCGACCATTTCGGATTAGCTCAGTCGTCAATGCTCTTAAAAGAGCTTTACGCTGATCGGCAGGTTTCCCCAGTAAAGGGACATTACAACGGTGACGCATAGGACTATGAATGAATAACGATTATTGCTCAACTCAATACTAATAAAAGATTTCGCGAAAATCTCTATTAATGATTGTTTTTAGAGGACTTTTCTTGAGGTAAGGTGATCCCCAAACGTTGCTGCAACGCCTCAACGACCTCTTCAGCAGACTTCTGCCCAAAATTCTTTATTTCCAACAAATCCTCTTGAGTGTAATCAAGTAAATCTGCAACAGAATTGATTTGAGCGCGCTTCAAACAATTGTACGCACGAACAGAAAGTTGCAGTTCTTCGATAGGGATCTGATTAGTCGGATCATTGTCCTCGTCATCATCCTTCTCGGTCGGCTCAAATGTGATCTCTTTTAAGGGATTAAATAGATCCACCAGAATGTTGGCAGCCTGACTTAATGCTTCCTGCGGAGTAAGACTACCATTAGTCCAAACTTCCATTACTAGACGATCTTTTTCAACTGCTTCACCAATCCGCGCATCTTCGACAGAGTAATTAACCTTGCGAACAGGCATGAATATCGAATCAATTTGAAGAAAATCTAGAGCAGCAGTTTCGTCACGAGTTTTATCTACTCCTCGATATCCCTTCCCCTTCTCAACTCGAAACTCCATCTCTAAGACAGAGCCCTGCGAAAGAGTTGCAATATATTGATCTGGATCAACTAGCTCAACATCGGAAGGAAGCTCAAACTGCTCGGCTGTAACCGTTGCAGGACCCTGAACAAATAGCCGCCCGATCTGAGGCTGAGAAGAATACGTCTTAAGAACAACCTTCTTCATGTTGAGAAGAATATCTAGTACGTCTTCTCGCACGCCAGGAACCGTAGCAAACTCATGACTAACCCCTGCGATTCGCACAGCCGTGATTGCGGCTCCCTCAAGGTTAGACAATAATACCCGTCTTAGAGCATTACCAAGGGTTGTTCCTTGTCCCCGCTCTAAGGGTTCAATTACGAATCGACTGATCTGACTGTAATCTTTTTCGATCTTTGATTCAACGCATTCAACTTGAAAGTGTGCCACTGAGCGTCGTCTCCCTCTGAACTATGAAGGTTAATTCTGTTGCAAGCTCTGGTTAAGTTGGAAACCCGGAGCAAACGATAAACCTCGTTAATAAACTCAAACTCATCTGGGAAAAACCTTACCCATTAAGGAATGATATGGCTAAACCCGGCGACGCTTTGGAGGACGGCAACCATTATGGGGAATTGGAGTAACATCCCGAATCAAAGTAATCTCTAAACCCGCTCCTTGGAGCGCTCGGATAGCTGTCTCACGTCCGGCTCCAGGACCGCTAACCATTACTTCAAGTTGCCGCATTCCTTGGTCAGCAGCACGACGAGCAGCATTTTCGGCTGCCGTTTGAGCCGCAAACGGAGTCCCTTTCTTCGCACCTTTAAATCCACTAGAGCCTGCTGATGCCCATGAAACCACTTCACCATTGGGATCAGCGATCGTAACAATAGTGTTGTTAAAAGTGGATTGAATGTAAGCGACTCCGCTTGGAATATTCTTTTTCTGTTTACGTGAACCAGTACGCTTCTGCTGTCTTGGTGGCATTTTCTACTTCCTATGTCAACCTGTTTAGTGAGTATTTTTCATGATTTTCATGCTGCTAGGGCAATCACGATTCGCATCCCGCCCAAAGTTGGCATTGTGAAGTTGCTCTTCGCAGGCGACTGTATTGCACCAGCAGTAAAGAACCCTGAAAACTATTTCTTACTTGGCGCTTTTTTCTTACCAGCAACAGTACGACGACCACCTCGGCGAGTCCGGGCATTGGTACGCGTTCTTTGTCCCCGAACTGGCAAACCCAGACGATGACGGCGACCTCTATAGGTGCCGATATCCATCAAACGCTTGATATTCATCGCCTCCAGTCGGCGCAAGTCTCCTTCTATTTGATAGCTACCCTCGACCTCCGCTCTTAAAGCAGCAACTTCTGAATCGCTCAAGTCTTTAACTCGAGTGTCAGGGCTTACTCCAGTCGCTTTTAGAACTGATTGAGAACGAGTGAGTCCAATCCCATAAATGTAGGTTAGACCAATCTCTATTCGCTTATCTCGAGGTAGGTCTACTCCGGCAATACGTGCCACGCTATTCTCCCCTACTGCTTAAACTAATGCTAACTGAACTTAAAACTCTCTACACTACGAAGGTAGAAATCAAACAATCAAGCGCTAACCTTGGCGTTGCTTATGCTTTGGGTTAGAGCAGATCACCATAACTCGCCCTTTACGGCGAATAACACGACACTTTTCGCAAATCTTACGAACTGATGCTCGAACTTTCATCTCTCTTTGACAGCGCTACAAACTCTAAATATTAGCAAAATACTATAGTTGTTGTCAACTTTATTAAATGCCTTAAGTCATTATCTTGAAACGCAAGGCTATTTCTTATTACGCAAGCGATAAGTGATGCGTCCCTTAGTAAGGTCGTACGGAGTCAACTCCACTTTCACGCGATCGCCCGGTAAAATCTTGATGTAGTTTCGCCGAATTTTCCCTGAAATATGAGCCAATACATTAAATCCATTATCCAAATCAACACGAAACATTGCGTTTGGAAGGGATTCCGTTACCGTACCCTCCATTTCAATTAAATCTTGCTTCGACAATTGAACTCTCCTGCTTTATTAAGATAGTGACTAGCTAGAATCTAAATTAGTCACCTTATCCTGAGTCTAGACTATCCAACATAAACTCTTCGGAGGAAGAGCATGGAATATCCTAACAAACTTATTTCCTGATAGAAGAACTAACTGAAATCTTTTGTTTGCAAGTGCCGATCCTCACCTTTCGATGAGCCTCTTTAACTCCACTGTGACACCTTGTACAAGCTGGTCACCATTCACAACGGCAAGTTTTTTGCGCTTTGAGTAGAAATCAATTAAAGGTGAAGTCTGCTCTCGATAAACCTTTAATCGATTACGGATCACTTCCTCGGTGTCATCACTTCTTCTTCTTTCAAGCATTCGACAAGCTAAGACATCGTCAGGCACCTCAAGGTTCACAGCATAATCGTAGGGTTGATCAATCTGGCTCAAAAGAGAGTCTAAAAATTCTGCTTGAGCCACATTGCGCGGAAAACCATCCAAGATCCAACCTTCCTTTGCATCAGGATGATTTAATCGCTCTTGAATAAGCGCAACTACAAGCTGATCAGGCACTAGATCGCCCCTATCCATGTATGCCTTTGCTTGAAGACCTAAGGAAGATTGATTTAAGACAGCACATCGAAGAATTTCCCCTGTAGAAATATGAGGAATACTATAAACATCCGCTATCAAACTGGCTTGAGTTCCTTTACCTGAGCCAGGAGCACCCAGAAAAATTAGTCGAGGCACTATTGATTCACCATTCCTTCATAACGCTGAGAGATTACGTAAGTTTGAATTTGCTTCGCCGTATCAATTGCTACCCCAACTACAATCAAGAGCGAAGTTGCTCCAAATCCCTGAAAAGTAGTCACCCGAGTCGCACTTTCAACGGCTGTTGGAACGATCGCAACCAAACCTAAAAAGATTGCACCAAGGAAGGTAAGTCGATTGAGTACACGTTCAATGTAGTCACTAGTTGCCTTGCCTGGGCGGATACCTGGAATGCTAGAACCCATTTTTTTAAGGTTCTGAGATAGATCAACGGGGTTGATCGTTAATGATGTCCAGAAATAACTAAAAAAGACGATTAGAGCAAGATAAAAAATGACATATACCCAAGGAGCTTGACCGCTTGGACTTAAATAATTAGCAACCTGACCTAAAAAAGGATTCTTAGTGAACTCGGCTATGTAAACTGGCAAGAAAAGAATGGCAGAGGCAAAAATGATAGGCATTACACCGCTAGAGTTCAATCGAAGCGGTAAGTAGCTACTACGCTCAAGATAAGTTTTACGACCCACTTGACGACGAGCCGAAATAATAGGGATGCGTCGAGTCCCTTCCTGCACAAAGACGATGCCTACAATCATGACCAGAAAAACAATAAGCAGCATAATTACACCACCTACCAAGCCGCGATCGCCTGTCTGCGCCAATTCTAAGGTTTGACCTAACGAGCGAGGCAACCCAGAAACAATGCTAATAACAATTAATAAAGAAGCCCCATTCCCAATACCGCGCTCAGTAATCAACTCACCAATCCACATCACAAGCATGGAACCAGCGGTCAAAGCCAAGGCGGTAGACGCAATAAATGGAAATAATGTCACAGGACTGACAGCCACACCGGACTGAGTTGCAAAAGAAAACCCTGTAGATGTCCGCTGAGAAAGAATCAAATCTCCACCTATTCTGGCTGCGCCACTGTTAATGACCCACCAAGCAAGCCCCACACTCTGAATAATTGCCCAACCCAGAGCCACGTAACGCGTAATTTGAGAAATCTTGCGGCGTCCAGCCTCACCCTCATTTTTCTGAAGATTCTCTAACGAAGGAAGAGCAGTAGTCAAGAGCTGCAAAATAATGGAAGCATTGATATAAGGCAGAATGCCAAGCGCAAAAATACCAAGTGCAGATAAGCCTCCTCCAGAAAAGATGTCTAGGAAACTAACTACAGGATTATTCTGCACGCTTTGAGCAAAAGCCACTCGGTCAATATCAGGGATGGGTAGGAAAATACCGAGGCGCACCAGAATCAACATCCCGATTGTCAGCAAGACACGCCCCCGCAATCCAGCCGCCTGTGCCATCTGAGAAAACGTCTCTTGCGCACTTGGCGCTTTGTCTCTGTTAACAACCATGAGGGGAAATCTCCTAATGCACACTTTACATAGCAGGCGTGCGACTGCAATTTCAAGAGAAATCTACCAAGAAGCACATTTAAGATCTTAAGGTGAACTACTCAATCACCCAAAACTTCACAAGTTCCTTTTGCCGCTTCAATTTTAGCGCGGGCAGACTTTGTGAAGGCAGCGGCTTTCACAATCAAAGCGACCGTCAGATCTCCATCCCCCAAAACCTTCAAAGAACCATCGTTGGTAGTCAAAATACCAGATTCAATTAAGGACTCTAAGGTTACTTCAGAGTTTGCCGCCAGCGATGATAATGCACCAACATTAATAATAGTAAAGTTTTTGGGATTTACTAGAGTAAAATACTTCAGTTTTGGCACACGGCGATATAGAGGAGTTTGTCCGCCTTCAAAGCCAGGGCGAGTGGGACGACCCGAACGAGATTTTTGACCCCGCATCCCAAAACCGCAACTTGCACCTTGCCCAGCCGCAATCCCCCGACCGACACGACGACGGCGGCGCGTGGAGCCTGGCTGGGGTGCTATATCGTCAAGTCTCATGGTTAATACCCTCATTCACGATCAGTTCATTAAAGATTCACTATCACTAAATCAGGTGGAAGCTAAATAAATAATAGCTAACTCTGATTAAGCATATAAGTTCTCGATTGCAATACCCCGCTCCTCTGCCACTTCAGCAAACGTTCTCAAAGTACCAAGGGCATCAACAGCAGCTCTTGCATTGTTGAGGGGATTATCAGAACCAAGCTGCTTAGCCAAGATGTTTTTAACACCTGCCAGTTCGAGAACAGTTCTAACCGCCCCCCCGGCAATTACTCCTGTACCAGATGCAGCAGGGCGCATCATCACCTTTGCCCCACCACCCTGTCCTGTCGTAGGGTGAGGTATGGAGTTATTTTTAGTTAAAGGAACTTCAACAAGATGCTTTTTACCATCTGCTA
>JBGTAZ010000004.1:0-5170 GCA_041749615.1 Leptolyngbyaceae cyanobacterium
GTGGGCATATGCAAAAAGCGATCGCCGGGTGAAGGCGATCGCAGTGAGTGTTTACAGTAGCAGGTCTTGCCGGACGATCCAGCCCTTCTCTTCCAGGTGATCCAGCCTTGACCACCAGGCAAGCGGCGATCGCAGTTGCAGCATATCCTCAACCTCTTCAACTCTCAAAGCTTTACCGATTACAGAATGCAGAAAGCAATAGCATTCTTGCTGCATTTTCGTTAAGGGCGTGCCGCTTGTTTCGAGGGTGATTCGCTGCAAGCCGATCACTACGCTATTACCACCATCCTTTTTTAGGCTTGATATCTTCGGGTCTGCCATTGTCGTAAAATTCAGCGGTTTCTTCGGGGGAAGAAGCGCCAAGTCCATCGCCGTCTCGGTTTTTGGCACGGCTGTTCGATTGATCATGTTTGCGATCGTCGTGATCTTCTTCGTGATCTCCCCAATCACCCAATGCTGTACGCGGGTCAACGCCTTCCTTGCAGTTTTTAGCCACGTAAGATCGAATCTCTGGATCATCGATTTCCGCCTTTTTGTTCCAAAATGCCATGATTTTCGCCTTCTAATTTTATGTGCAAATTGCTGATCGATTTAAGTTAATTGAGCGGACGGACTACCACTCTGAGTGCCAGTCATACGCTTTGCCATTGGCATCGTATTTGGCGACAAACCTGCCGTACTTGCCGTTGGGCTTGCCATCATTGCCGTTTCTGGCAATGCGCCACACCTCGCGATCGCCATGAATTTCGGTCGGTGCCCCCAATTTCGAGTGCATCGCCTGAGTCGATTGACCGTGAGCATACTCAGTTCGGAAGCGATAGACCTGCCGTTCGCTGAGAGTGGTATGGGAAAATTCACCACCCTCAAATTTCGACACAGCCTGATTGGCGGTGCTGGCGACGGGCGATCGCCTGGGGGCTTCATTGGCAACAGGAAAGCGATCGTCCCCTTGAGGGGCTGAGCGTTGCCGTTTGACAGGAGCTTTTGCAGGCGCACCAGAGCGATCTATTTGGGCAAGGGTGTAAGACGTGGGTTGATAGTACCGTTGCGATCGCATTGCCGTTCTTTGCCGCCGTTCTCTCCTGCCAGAACTGCGCTCCACCTGGAAGCTAGAGCGAGAACGATAGCCGCCATAGCGCCGCCGTGCTTCGGCGGGTAACTCCAGAATGCTGATGATGGAAACGACTAGCCCCGCGATCGCCGCGAGTTGTCTTTTGTTCATAATGAAAATGTCTCCTTGAGAGATAGCCGGGGTGAAGGCGTGGAAACTTAAGCCCCGGTTTTGGTTTGCTGTTGATTTTGCCGCTCCTCAGCTTTTGCAATGGCTTCGCCCCAGAGCAGGGCGATCATGTGGTTGAGTGCGGTCTTTTGTTCTGTGGATAGTGGCATAATTGCTGCTTACTACTGCTATATAGCTATAGCATAATATCCTGCTATTGTGTAAGAGGATATTGCATTATTCTGATAGTGGAGAATGGGATGGAAATATTGGTCGCTCACAAAATCAGAAGTCGATTGCAGGAATGGATAGAAGAAGCAGGGCTGAATTATTCGACCACTTCCGCTGAATCTGAGGTGAGTTTGGATACCGTGCGCCGATATGCAAAAAATCAGTTCGATCGCATCGACTGCGAAAGCTGGCAGAAAATTTGTCGCTATTTCAAAAAGCCGCTGAGCGAGTTGTTTTATGAGGAGAGCGATCGCGATGCTTAAGACTCCATCCGCTCGAAAACTCTGGGAACAATTTCAGGCTGAAGCAATTCCAAAATCTGCTCCTGACATTCAGAAGCGAGAGATGCAGAAAGCTTTTTACGTTGGCATGGCATCACTGCTAGGTACACTTGAAAATCTCGATGAGTCACTCTCTGAAAAGGAAGGTGCTGCAATTCTTGAAGGCTACAAACAAGAGCTACTTAAGGCGCTAGAACCTTTTACCAGACGGAGCGATCGCCCATGAGAATCGAACTCGAAGATGGTGAAATTCTGACGATCGCGACCAATCACGGGGTCATCGTCATCAACGCCGAGCCGGAAACGGGAACTCTGATCACTGCTGCCGCCAGCGAGGGGCATAGGCTCAAACCCAAAATGATCCAGGATGAGACAGGCAAGCCCTTAGCAAATATCTGGATTCAGCCAGTGATTGATCAAAATTTGTAGTGCCTAACTTTTAACGCTGGCAAATGACTGTTTCTGTTTGGACAACAACTCACGATCGCAACGCCGATTTCATAGCAAATACCACTTTGCCAAATGTGCGGCTCATTCAAGCTGACATCTCAATCCAAAAGAATTGTTTGCCCATTTTCATCAAAGCCATGCGGCTAGATAACAAAATTGAAGTTTACGATCAGATAGGCGAGGACTATCAAGAAATTAGCCAATCAACGCTCTACACGTTGACTGAGGCAGATGGCAACCTGGATGAATTGTTTGAAGATCGCGATCGCTTAAGATATTGGGCTTGGCTAAAAATCTACGCCGATCCCACAATAGATCTGGATCAATTTTTCCAATTGTGGCGCGAGAAGTTTTCAAACCTTTTCATGAACTAACCGCCCAACGCCTGACGCACAGCGCTGACGTTGCGATCGCTGGGAGTGGGCGATCGCCCGGTGGAATATTGGCGATGATCCACCACTGGCAACAGCTTAGATATCACATAGCCGGATGCATCATTGGGATGGTCAAATCCGCTGGTTTTGTCCGGCTCCCCATTCTTCCAGACCTGCTTGAGTAGCGATTGCTTATAGCTGGGGCAGCGATGCGTATTGACCAAATAATCGCGCTTGTTGTCGGGTGAGCAAAACGCAGTATTCATGGCATTGATGCGATCGCGCACCGCTGGGTTCGTTGAATTGACAATCACGCCAAACCCCGCCTGCCTCAGCAGGGCAATATCAGAAGTTTGGGCATTGCTGCTCTTGCGACTGGCTCCGCTGGCATCAGGGTAAATCGTGATCAGCCGCGCCTTATCCTGCTGCGGGTAGCGTTGCTTAAGGGCGGCGATCATCGCTGGAGTATCTTGCACGTCTACCAATTCATCAACCGCACGGGGCAAGCGATGGCGCATCACATGCACAATCGCCGCCATTTTACCCACGTTAAAATCCATGCCAATCAGCAGGCGATCGCTGGGTAGTGGGTAATCATCGCAGTGATTGAGTACCGGGTCGAAGCTGGAGTAAATTGCATCGCCCTTGCGCGCCGAGGGAATGCAGTCCAGTTCTTCACTGGCGGCGCTGCCATAGTCGGCATACAGGTCGCGAGTCCATTGCACTTTTCCAGCCGGACTCGCTGCTAAGCCTTGAACCAGGCAAATGCGCTCATACAGCCCATCATTTAGCGCATCTTGCAGAGTGGCACGGTGAAGCGAAAAATGGCGATCGCCCCGCTTCACTTCCTGAATCAATTGGTTGAAATCATTCTCTTCACCATTGTGAGTGGACCAGATGCCCACATTGCCGCCCCACATCACGATCGCCAATGCCGCCTTAATTAGCTCTGCCAAGTCCTCATGGAATGCCGCCTCATCTACGCGCAACCGTCCTTTTTTTGAACGGAGGTTGGCAGGGCGAGAACTGAGCGCAGTCACTTTGTAGCCACTGCTGAAGCGGATCGTGTACGTGAAAATTGACTTGCCCGGCTCCTCAATCACGGACTCTTCAAAGTCGCTGACTGCTAGAGCATAAGCTTTTGCCCAAAACGCCACATCCTTGATGTACTGCTGAGCCATCTCGAAATTGTAGCCCACGTAATATGTATCGGTGCCCTTTGTCTTTGCCGCCTCTAATGCCGAGTCCGCTGCATCTGCCCAGCTAATCCCGATCCGCCGCGACTTGTCCATCAGCTTGATGCGACTCGTGTCGGCTATCCACCGGGCTTGATAACGCAACAGAATCGGTGGACTCGATTCCCAAAATGTGCGCTCTAATTGCTGCTGCTGTCTCCTCAGAGAGTCCAGGTCGAACCCGTCGAACATCCCCTGCTGGGAGGGTTCCTCGGAAAGCCTCCGTAATTCCTTCTCTAGCTGCGCGAATTTCATCAGCGGTCACCTGCACTAAATGATGGGGAATGATGCCAGCCGCCGCAAATGTTTTAGCCGCTTCCAGGATATCCATCGGCTTACCGAGAACCCGCTCGATCGCCCATCGAGCCACACCAGGGCGAATCTTGCGGATTGTCTCTTTACTCTCAGTCGAGCCATCTGCATTGTGCTTACGCTGCATCGTGGCGATCGAGATTTCTACTCTGCCATAGAGGTAATCGGCAAACGATTTGTTTGCCTGCCTAACCAGCGCTTCCGGGCAGATATCCTGATACTCCACTCGCGCTTTGCTAATCCCCTCAGAAAACTCAGGATTCTTTTTAATCCACTGGTAAAACGTTTCACCGCTGATTCCTGCCACTTCATAGCCAGCGCGATCGCTGCCCGTCTGGGCGATGGTATCAAAAATCTTTTTGGCAAGTTCAGGCGTGTATTTGGATCGGCGCGTCACGGCGGCTTCTACGGGTGATTAATCCTAGAGTGCCTTAGAAATAGCAACAGCGATCGCCCTGGCACACAAATCAAGTAGTTTTGCCGATCAGAACATTTGCATCAGATGCCAGCATAAAACAAGGGCGACAGTGTGACCTATCGCCCTTGTGGCTTGTGAGCCGTATCCACGCTAACAAGGTACGGCTAATGAATTTAATTCGATTGTGGATGGTAGGGTTTGCGATCGCTCTGAGTCTTTGGGTTGATCTTTCACCCATGAAGGCAATGGGCGGAGCCATTCATGCTCGTGATGGAGTGCCCGGTCGCCGGGTCGGAGGTGGCACAAGATAAGCGATCGGCGGCTCTGGAGAAATCTGGAGCCGCTATTTTTTAACCCCTCCGAACAAACAACCACGTAAGACAGAGGGGCGGCAGCGCTGCCAACTTCATAGTACACCGTGATTTGCAAAGCTTTGATAAAGTGTTTAGATATTCTCCGTCTATCACTGTACACCGTGATAGATTAGATTCATAGACAAACAACCACAAAAAAACAAACAACCATGACGACTCAAAATTGGCACCGTGACACCGCGATCGCAGTTGAAAACAAAACCATTGACGAACAGCTTAAAGCAGCGGATCTAGATTGGACAGTCGAGATGTCTGGGTTTCGATATGGCGATCGCT
>JBGTAZ010000005.1:0-19858 GCA_041749615.1 Leptolyngbyaceae cyanobacterium
ATATCTTGAATGGGGCTGACGGGTGCCAGCAGGGTTTCTTCGTCGCCGACTAATCGGGCAGCCGCGATCGCGGTTTCTACCTGCTCTTCCAGTGTGGCAAGCCGATTGAAACTCGCAAAACCCCAGCCACCCTTATGACAAGCCCTGACATGCCCGCCAATCGAAATCCCTTCACTCAAGGTTTCAATCTTATCGCCCCGCAGCAAAATATCGGTTCCCTCGGCGGCTTCCAGGCGAATTGCCAAATAGTCCACTTGGGAACGATACCGAGTAATTAAATCAGCTAATAAATCTTTTGCGTTGGCGGGTAAGGTAGCCATAACGAAATTTGTACTGAGTGACACGCTGCATCTATTCTCTAATCAATTGAGACGAGTGGAGTGTCAACTTTGAGAACACTAAGACTGCCCTCACCCTAGCCCTCTCCCAACGGGCGAGGGAACTGGAAATTCATGAAAGTCCTTCTCCTTGAGAAAAAGGTTGGGATGTAGCTCACTTTCCGCAAGGTGGGCAAATTAGTTGCATATCAAGTGGTGTTTAATCTTTGGGTTGGAACGGCTTTTGAATTTCAAAAGAGATGGGGCTAGGGCGCACCGCTGACTTTACAGATGTCTTTTGAGCGTTGGCAGGCGAAACCGCTTGATTTATTTGAGTTACAGGATCTTGTCTAGTTTGAGGATCAAGTGCTTGAGGGTCTAGATGAAAGGGTAGATTTGACTTGCCATAATTGGAGGCGATCGCCAAAAACACTCCACCCAGCACAAACATCGGCATGGGCAGCGATGATTGTTGCACCCAGTGCCAAAACTCGGCGACTCCAAACAACAAGATAAAACTGGTGAACCACAGTTGCATCGATTAATCTAGTCCAGGTTATGCAAATTTAACTACCCCGCAGGATAACGGATCTTTGACGATTTGGGGCGATCGCGGCGCAAAATTTGATGCCCGCTTGTCATCCCCTCGCTAAACTAATTGAGAATAGATCTGATTTGTGTGGAAGATGGATTCGATAGATCAATTGCCCTTACTTGAACCCATTCCGGCAGAGATAGAGCAGCGCCTCCAAGAACTGCGGCAACTGCTGCACAATGCCAGCTATGCCTACTATGTGCTGGACGCTCCCGTGCTTGAAGATGCAGTTTACGACACGCTCTATCACGAACTGATCGCGCTAGAAACTCAGCACCCATCCCTGATTACGCCCGACAGCCCCACTCAGCGCATCGGAGAGCGTCCAGCCAGCCAGTTCACCTCCGTGCGCCACAACATCCCCCTCTACAGCCTGGAAAACGCCTTTGGTCACGCGGATTTGGCAAAGTGGCAAGATCGCTGGCGACGAGTTGCCCCCGATGTTACCGATTTTGAGTATGTTTGTGAACTGAAAATTGATGGTTCTTCGATCGCGCTTACCTATGAAAATGGCATGTTGTTGCGGGGAGCCACTCGCGGCGATGGCATTGCAGGTGAAGACATTACTCAAAATGTCAAGGCGATTCGCTCGATTCCCCTCAGGCTCAACTTGAACAATCCGCCCGCCGTGGTAGAAGTGCGCGGTGAAGCCTTTTTACCCCTCAACTCGTTTGCCCAAATTAACCAAGAGCGATCGCAGGCTGGAGAAGCGTTGTTTGCCAATCCTCGAAACGCAGCGGCGGGAACATTACGCCAGCTAGATTCCAAGATTGTGGCAAAACGGAAGCTGGACTTTTTTGCCTATACGTTGCAGATACAAGACGAGGGGCAAGGCTTCGACGTGAGCGCTCAGCCGAACGGGGCAAGGGGCGCAGGGGAAATACTTCCGCCTCTGACCTCTGACCTCTCACCTCTCACCTCTCGCCTCTCGCCTCCCTCCAGCCAATGGGATGTTTTGCAAACGTTGAAGCAACTGGGCTTTCGGGTGAATCCAGAGGGGGCGCTTTGCTCAAGCCTGGTTGAGGTGATCGCGTTTTGCGATCGCTGGGCAGTTGAGCGGCGCAACTTGCCCTATATGACAGACGGTGTGGTAGTCAAGCTGAACTCTTTGGCACTGCAAGCTCAGTTGGGCTTTACCCAAAAATTTCCGCGCTGGGCGATCGCGCTCAAGTATCCAGCCGAGGAAGCGCCGACTGTGGTCGAAAACATCAGTGTGAATGTGGGGCGGACGGGAGCCGTCACCCCGCTGGCAGAAATGCGCCCGGTGCTGTTGGCGGGAACCACGGTGGCACGGGCGACCCTGCACAACCGCGATCGCATTGCCGAACTAGATATTCGCGTGGGGGATACGGTGATCATTCGCAAAGCCGGGGAAATCATCCCAGAAGTGGTGCGGGTGCTGTATGAGTTGCGCCCTGCGGACAGCGAACCGTTTCAAATGCCGACCCACTGCCCGGAATGCAGTCAAGCCCTCGTCAAGCCGGAAGATGAAGCCGTGACCCGCTGTATCAATGCCTCCTGTCCGGCGATCGTCCGGGGAGCCGTGGAACATTGGGCAAGCCGCGATGCCATGGATATTAACGGACTCGGCGAAAAATGGGTGCTGCAATTTGTAGACACGGGCTTAGTAAAATCCGTGGCGGATTTGTATGACATCACTATTGAGCAACTGATGACCTTGGAGCGCATGGGGCAAAAATCGGCGGAGAAATTGGTGAGCGCGATCGCGGCTTCCAAACAGCAGCCCTGGTCACGCGTGCTTTACGGGTTAGGCATTCGCCATGTGGGCAGTGTTAACGCGCAAGTGCTGACCCAGCAGTTCACCAGCGTAGAAGCTTTGTCTCAAGCTACCATCGACGCGATCGCCTCCGTTTATGGCATCGGCAGCGAAATTGCCCAATCCGTATACCAATGGTTCCAAAACCCCGCCAACCAAATTCTGATTCAACGCCTCCAAACCGCTGGCTTAGACTTTCACTCAAAACTCAACCCTCAAAACTCAAAACTTCCCCAACGCCTCTCCGGCAAAACCTTCGTCATCACCGGCACCCTGCCCACCCTTAAACGCGATGAAGCCAAAGCCTTGATTCAAAACGCAGGCGGCAAAGTTACAGAATCGGTCAGCAAAAAAACGAGTTATGTCGTCGTGGGTGAAGAAGCTGGCTCTAAGCTGACGAAAGCTCAATCCATCGGCATTACCATACTCTCGGAGGCAGACCTGCTGGCGCTACTCAACTCGTGATGGGGCGTGTGATGGGGCGGCAGACGACAACTGCTTTTTAACGAATGGACTGCGACCAGATAAGCTTTGAAAGTAGAATCTGCCCAACGCAAATAGGAACAGGACATAAGCGATCGCCTGCACTAGATAGAGCCGCTGAGTGTAGCCAAATAGTGCGCTGAAAATCGCCCCAGGGAAGCGATCGTCGGGCAGCACTTGCCCCAAATCCCAGACTTTGGCACCCAAAATGCAAGAATGCACCCTAGCAAAGCGTTCATAGTAAAAACACATCGATGCTGAAGCCCGATTTTGGCTGGCAAGCGTACTCATCACCGTATCAAAGTGACCGAGCGCGGTTACTACCAGACCCGCCACCACCAGCAACAGCAAAATTCCCATTGCCTTAAAGAACAAGCGCAGATTGAGTTTAACGCCCCATTTAAACAACAGCACTCCAATGGCAGCGGCGGCACCCAATCCCGCTAAGGCTCCCAGCGCAGGTAAAAAGCCTTGCTCAAATTTCGCCAAAACAAAAACTACGGTCTCGAAGCCTTCTCGCAGCACGGCAATAAAAATCAGCCAGAAGACTCCTAATGCGCCTCCCTGCTTCAAGGCACTAGAAACCGAGCCTTCCACTTGGCTTTTCAGCGATCGCGCCTGCTGGGTCATCCATACCAGCATCCAGCTTACAAAAACGACAGCGATCAGGCTAAACACACCTTCTAATAACGGTTCTGCTACCGGACTGGCGGCTCCAAGCACTTTAATTAACCAGCCAAACAGAAGCCCAATCAATGCGCTGACCGCAATCCCCGCAACCACGCCCAAGTAAACCCAGCGGTTGAGCCAAGTTTGCTTGGCTTTTTTGAGGCAGGCAAGCACAATCCCCACCACGAGTGCCGCTTCAACGCCTTCTCGTAACGTGATCACAAAGGTGGGTCAAACAGAGCTAAAGTCCATGACATCCTTTTTTTGCGATCAATGCAAGCATTATTTAACCTGATGTGCAACTAATTTGCCCTCATCCCCTAGGGTAAACGCATACCTTTCTTAACGTGAGTTCGACGGAGCGTAGAGCAAAAAAGGAAAGCTGAGACTATGGTTGAAAGGACTATAAATCTTTCGAGTCTTAGCGATGGAACCTATCGTATCGCGCTTAGATGTGACCGCCCTGTTCTGTGATATGGACGACTTTTGCCAGCAGTTTGAACCAGCTTGCTCCCGTCAACCCCAACTCCCATCAATGCTTAGAGAGAAACAAAGGCGTTCCCGAATGCGGCTGAGCGAAGTAATGACGATTGCCATTGCGTTTCACGCTTCAGGAGCGAGGACGTTCAAGGACTTTTATACACTGACGGTACTCCCGTACTGGCGCAAGGCGTTGCCCAGCTTAACGCTTTCCCAACTTAACGCGATGTGCAACTTTCCACGGGACTCCTACGGCGATCTCGTCTGCCAACCTCAAGCGGTCACACCATCGCTTAAAATAACAGGCTAGCCGCGTAGGATGGATTACTACTGATGAATATGTTGAAGGAGCCGCAGGAAACTCTTAAGCAATGTCCACAGGTTTTGGGGATTGATTTAGGCGGCACTGCGATTAAGCTGGGGCGTTTTAGTCATGATGGAGCCTGCTTGCAATCGCTAACGGTGCCCACGCCCCAACCGTCTACCCCAGAAGCGGTGGTTAGAGCAATGATTGACGCGATCGCCCAACTTGATCCAAACCACCAAGCAGCGGCGATCGGCATTGGCACTCCCGGTCCTGCTGATGCCACTGGACGGATTGCCAGAGTTGCCATCAACCTAAAAGATTGGCACGACATTCCGCTGGCGGATTGGATTGAAGCAAAGACTGGATTGCCGACTACCGTTGCCAACGATGCCAACTGTGCAGGCATGGGTGAAGCCTGGCTAGGAGCAGGACGCTGGTTTCGCAACCTGATTTTGCTCACCTTGGGCACGGGCGTAGGCGGAGCCATTATTCTCGACGGCAAATTGTTTGTTGGGCATCACGGTACAGCGGGTGAACTGGGGCTAATCACCCTCAACCCCGATGGACCCGCTTGTAACAGTGGAAATCAAGGGTCTTTGGAACAATATGCCTCCGTGCAGGCAATTCGTCGCCGCACCGGATTGGAACCCGATAAACTGGGCGCACTGGCGATCGCGGGGGATGCCAAAGCCTTAGAATTCTGGCAGCACTACGGGCATGATTTGGGCGCTGGTTTGGCAAGCCTAATTTATGTGCTGGCACCCGAAGCGGTGATCATTGGCGGCGGTGTCAGTGCCAGTGCCGATCTGTTTTTTCCATCGATTCAGACGGAGCTAGAACGACGAGTGTTGCCCTGCTCCCTCGCGGGATTGCAACTCTTAAAGGCAGAATTGGGTAATCAGGCGGGAATTGTGGGAGCAGCAAAACTGGCGTGGCAATTGGCGGGGTAGGCAATGCAGGGTTAAGACACCTCAGCCGGAGAAATCAAGGAGGAAGAATCTTGTGTGTCTGGTGCAACAGGGGTTGCTTCAGAAACGTAGCTTTTTGTTGACATTGGCTCCTGTTGCTTCAGGGCGGCTCGGATAAACCCTTTGAATAAAGGATGGGGCAGGCTCGGACGAGACTGAAACTCTGGATGGAACTGGCTGGCAATGAAGAACGGATGATTGGAAAGCTCAACAATTTCGACTAAACGCCCATCGGGTGAGGTGCCGCTGATGACGTAGCCCGACTCGATTAGCAAATTACGATAGGCGTTATTAAATTCGTAGCGATGCCGATGGCGCTCGTAAATCACTTCTTCTTGATACAGGCTAAAAGCGAGGGTGTTGGGGGCAAGGCGACAGGGGTATAGCCCTAGTCGCATGGTGCCGCCCAAATCCACCACATCTTGCTGTTCTGGCAATAAGTTGATCACCGGATTTTGGGCATTGGCATTAAACTCTGAACTATTGGCATCTTCCAAATGAACCAGGTGTCGTGCCCATTCAATCACAGAGCATTGCATCCCTAAGCACAATCCTAAAAAGGGAATCTGACGCGATCGCGCGTAGTGAATTGCCGCAATTTTGCCATCAATGCCACGAGGACCAAAGCCACCGGGCACAATAATGCCGTCCGCACCCTGCAACAGTTGTTCAGCACTCTGAGCCTCAATATCCTCAGAATTGACCCAGCGAATATTGAGGTCGCTATCTAACTCGATCGCGGCATGGCGCAATGCCTCCACTACCGATAAATAGGCATCGCCCAAGCGCACATATTTACCGACGATCGCAATTTCGACGCGCTTGGTTGGGTGATACAGGCGATCGACCAAGCGTGCCCACTGGGTTAAGTCAGGCTCGCGCTGTTCCAAATGCAATAACTCTAAGGCTTGATGGGCTAAACCTTCCCGCTCTAGCACCAATGGCACTTCATAAATACTGTTGGCATCGGGGCAGGAAATCACACATTCCGTCGCCACATCGCAAAAGCCCGACACTTTCTCTTTAAAGCCTTCGGGTAAGGGGCGATCGCTACGGCACACTAACACATCCGGCTGAATCCCAATCGATCGCAGTTCCTTCACCGAATGCTGAGTCGGCTTAGTCTTCATCTCGCCCGCTGCGGGAATCCACGGCACCAGCGTCACATGCATATACAGTACATTCTGCCGTCCCACATCTTTGCGAAACTGGCGAATTGCTTCCAGGAATGGCAGAGACTCAATATCGCCCACGGTGCCGCCAATTTCAGTAATCACCACATCGGGATTCGTGTTTTTGGCTACCCGCAACACCCGATCTTTGATTTCATTGGTGATATGCGGAATCACCTGCACCGTGCCGCCTTGATAATCCCCTCGCCGCTCCCGGTTGAGCACCGCTTGATAAATCGAACCCGTCGTGACGCTGTTTAAACGCGACATAGAAGTGTCGGTAAAGCGTTCATAATGTCCCAAATCCAAATCGGTTTCTGCGCCATCCTCCGTCACAAACACTTCGCCGTGCTGAAACGGACTCATCGTGCCCGGATCAACGTTGATATACGGGTCGAGCTTGAGAATGGAAACCGAATAGTTGCGCGACTTGAGCAACCGCCCTAAACTTGCAGCAACAATCCCCTTGCCGATGCTAGAAACAACGCCACCGGTAACAAATACAAACTTAGTCATAAAATTTCACAGGGGGCACTTGGCTGGGCAGCAGACACATCCCGTTTATTCTGCCACAGTCTCTCGATCTTCCGCTGTTGTTGCCGTGGCATCAGCGATGAGTCAATCAACAAGTGTTTACACTGCATGCAGACAGCCTTTGCTTCTAAAACTCTTGCCTGTACTCATTTGAACCCAACACTACTGCCCTTCCATAACCGTTGCCGATCTGTGGTAATCTCACCTGAGCAATGGATGTTTGCATCCGCCCACACATTTTCATCCTATGGTTCAAACAGGTTTGATTGGGCATACCGGTTTTGTGGGCAGCAATTTGAATCGGCTAACCACTTTTGATGCGCGGTACAACACCCAAAATATTGCAGAGATTTCAGGGCAAGCGTTTGAAACTCTGGTCTGTGCCGCACCGCAGGCAAAAAAGTGGTGGGCAAATCAGCATCCGGATGAAGACTGCGCCCTAGTAAAGCAGTTGATCAGCCACTTGGAGAGCACACGGGTCGAGCGGTTTATTTTGATTTCTTCAATTGATGTGTTTCCCACGGTGATTGGCGTGGATGAAACCTTTGATTGCGCCAGTCAAGCGAATCATGCCTATGGGCGCAATCGGTTGATGCTGGAGCAGTTTGTGGCGGCGCACTTCCCCCTAGCTCACATCGTTCGTTTGCCGGGATTGTTTGGTCCTGGGCTGCGAAAGAACGTAATTTTTGATATGTTGAACGACAATCAACCGGAGAAAATCAATCCAGAGAGCGCGTTTCAGTGGTATGACGTGACGCGGCTGTGGTCGGATCTGCAAACAGTCATTCAAACAGACCTGCGCTTGGTGATGTGGGCGACTGAACCTGTTGCCACACGAGAGATTCAGGCGCGGTTTTTTCCAACGGTGGCGATCGGGTCTGAGGCGGGTGGAACTGCATTTTATGATGTGCAGACCTGCCATGCTGAGGCGTTGGGTGGTAGTGGCAAGTATCTGTTGACCAAGGAACAAGTGTTGGAAGATATTGGACGATTTGTTGCCACAGAACCGAGGCAAGCTAGATGAAGCTAACGATTTCTAATATTGCCTGGACGGATGCAGAGGATGAAGCAGTGCTGGCGCTGCTGCCCAGTTTGGGCGTGAATGCCGTCGAATTGGCACCCACCCGCATTTGGTCAGACTGGGAATTTGCGGAGTCAGAGATTTCTGCCTACCGCGAGTATTTGCAAACGAAAGGGCTGGTGTGTTCTTCGTTGCAGGCAATTGTCTACAAAAAGCCTGACTTGAAGGTGTTTGGGTCGGCAGCAGAACGGGCGGGACTGGTGACACACCTGAAACGGGTGGCGGATCTGGCGGCGCTGTTGGGGGCGAAACCGCTGGTGTTTGGGGCACCGAAAAATCGCGATCGCGCAGACCTAGACGACAAAACTGCCTTTGCCCAAGCAGCAGATCTGTTTGCGGAAGTGGGCGAATACTGCCATCAAAAAGGCGTTTGTCTCTGCATTGAACCGAATCCTGTGGACTATGGCTGCAACTTCGTCACCGATAGCCAAACTGGGGCGCAACTGGTGCGATCGGTAAATTCTCCCGGTTTTCGGCTGCATCTAGATGCAGCAGGAATGCACTTAGCGGGCGAAAATATTCCCCAAGCGCTGTCATCCACAATCGATGTGCTGGAACATATCCACATTAGTGAGCCGAATTTAGGGAATTTCAGCGTACCCCAGGTTGCTCATGCACAGGTGGCGGCAACGCTGCGATCGCTCGATTGGCACAAGTGGATTTCGATTGAAATGCGATCGTCGGATGATCCAATTGCCAACGTCAAACAGGCGATCGCTCTAGTTAAAGAAATCTACGAGGTCGCATGAGTAACCCAGTGGCGCGATCGTCGTTCTCAGAAATGCCGACTGACTGGGAAGTGCCAGCCTTTACGATCACAGAGTTTGCGCCCCGTCGCCATACTTATTGCATTGGCATTCCTACCATTGATGAAGGCGATCGGATTAAAGCACAGCTACAGCGGATGCATGATTTAGGGCTGCACGAATTGGTCGATATTGTGATTGCCGATGGCGGTAGTACCGACGGATCGACAGAACGCGATCGGCTTGCCCCAATGGGCGTTCGGACGTTACTCACCAAAACCGGAAAGGGCAAACTCAGCGCCCAACTGCGGATGTTTTTTGCCTACGCCATCACTCAGGGCTATGAGGGCATGGTGATTATTGATGGCAACAATAAAGATGGTGTGGACGCAATCCCCAGGTTTCTCTCTGCCCTAGAGCAAGGCTGGGATTATGTGCAAGGGTCGCGCTACATTCCCGGTGGCGAAGAGAAGAATACGCCCCTGTCTCGCAAACTGGCGGTCACACTCATCCATGCACCTGTGATCAGCTTGGCAGCCCGTCACCGCTATACCGACACCACCAACGGTTTTCGAGCTATTAGCCGTCGCTTTTTGCTTGATCGCCAACTCCAACCCTTTCGCGATGTGTTCAACACCTATAATCTGCACTATTACCTGTCGGTGATGGCTCCCCAATTGGGCTATCGGGTGAAGGAACTGCCCGTATCGCGAGTCTATCCGGCGGCGGGTCCCACGCCTAGCAAGATCAAAGGGTTTAAGGGAGAATGGCATGTGTTGACCCAACTGTTCAAAACAGCGCTGGGGTTCTACCGTCCACCATCCAATTAAATCTTGGGGGCTGAAAAGTGACTGATGGTGCAGCTTAATCACGCGATCGCAGTTATTGGCGGCGGCTTTTATGGATGCAGCATTGCCGAATATTTGGCGAAGCAGGGAGCCGAGGTGATTTTGTTTGAGCAAGCCTCTGACTTAATGACTCGTGCCTCTTATAACAACCAGGCGCGGTTGCACAATGGCTATCATTATCCCCGCAGCTTTAGCACTGCCTACCGCAGCCGACTCAACTTCTCGCGTTTTTTGCATGATTATCGTCCGGCGATCGCCACCAATTTTGTTAAACTCTACGCGATCGCACGGCTATCCTCCAAAGTCAGTTCTCGCCAGTTTGAATACTTTTGCCAAAACATCGAAGCCCCCTTCACCCCTGCCCGCCCCCGTTTCGCCGATTTATTTTCACCCCGCCTAATCTCGGCGGTCTATGAAACCCAGGAATATGCTTTTGATGCCGCCGTGTTGCGACGCTTATTGGCGGAACGGCTAGCAAAAGCAGGAGTCAAGATTCGATTGGATACGACCATTCAGCAGGTGATTTCCAGCCCCAGCCCTGCACCGCTGCACGTCATCGATCGCCAAGGCAACAGCACCCCCGTTGAGTATGTGTTCAACTGCACCTATTCTGGGCTGAATCGAGTGGCTGGCATCACGCCCACCCAACTAAAACTGAAACACGAAATTACGGAACTGAGCCTGATTCAACTGCCGCCAGAACTGGAAAATATTGCAGTCACCGTGATGGATGGTCCCTTTTTCTCGTTTATGCCCTTTTCCGATCGTGGATTGTCTACCTTTACCCATGTCCGCTACACGCCCCATGCCGCCTGGGTAGAAGCCGCCAATGATGGGTTGAATCCTTATGAAATGCTGGAAAACTGCGATCGCGCCACGAATTTTGGCTTCATGATTCGGGATGCTCAGCGCTATATTCCTTGCCTAGAAACCGCGATTTACCAAGATTCTCTGTTTGAAGTGAAAACAGTGTTGGTTCGCAATGAAGGGGATGATGGACGACCGATTTTGTTTGAAGTCGATGTCAATCAGCCACGAATTGTGTCAATGTTAGGGTCGAAAATCGACAATATCTACGATGCATTCACCGCGATCGATGACTATTTGATGTCTGAAGCTTGATGCCTGAGGCTTGATGCCTAAAACGGAGCGTCCAAGATAAAGATTGGCTATAGTACTAACACTGATAGGGATGAAAATCGGCTCTATGCCAGCATGAATGCGCCTGAATTTTGGTGGTTTGATGGTCACAGTCTCGGCATTTATCAATTGCACAATTAGGAATATATCGAAGTAGATACTAGCCCCACATTTCCCACATTTCCTAAAGTTTGGCTAGATGTTTTTTTAGTAAATATCTACCTCCAGATAGATGCTAAAAAGCTTTTTCTGTAGGCAATCCGGCTACTGACCCCACTTATGTCTAGCCCTAGCAAGGAAATAATTTATGCTTGAAAAGTTCCCGACAATTGCAACTTTTTAAGCTTCCTTGATAAATCAATTGTTTGAACTGAATAGTGATAGTTTTTAGGAACACTTCTGGTTGTTTCACTTCTTAGTAACCAGTTGCGTTAAAAATATTCACCATGTCTCACCCTATGAAACTTCAATCTTCACCGGCTTTATTGGTTGCCTTTTCAATGGTGACCAGTTCCTTAGTACCCTTTGTTGTGATCGCTCCCAGCATGGCACAATCAACTTTTTCAGATGTGCAGGGAAGTTGGGCACAGGCGTGCATTGTAGAGTTAACTCAAAGAAATATTATCAGCGGCTATCCTGACGGCACCTTTCGCCCCAACAGCCCAGTCACTCGCGCTGAGTATGCGTCTATGGTTGGCAAGGCGTTTCCCAATGCACCTCGCAATCGTGGGGCGGCTCGATTTGTCGATGTCCCTTCTAACTACTGGGCTTATAACGCGATTAGCACTGCGTCTCAAACCGGGTTTCTCTCTGGCTATCCCGGCAATGTGTTTAATCCTAGCCAAAGCATTCCCCGCGCTCAAGTGTTGGTTTCTTTGGCAAGTGGGCTAAACTTTGCTCCGACTCAAGCCGTTGCCAATACTCTGGGCGTGTTTGCGGATGCCTCTGCGATTCCAGCCTACGCCCAAACAGGCATTGCGGCGGCAACTGAAAAGCGGTTGGTGGTCAACTATCCCGATGTAAATTTCTTAAACCCCAATCAGCTTGCGAACCGGGCAGAGGTTTCTACGTTTCTATGCCAGTCTTTAGCAGGCGCGGGACAAATTTCCTCAGTGGTGCCTAGTCAGTATGTGGTGGGCGCAACGGTGGCGGTTCAGCGATCGCCCATTGTGGCAGGAACGCAAATTCCAGTTAGATATACGGCGGCTCCCCAAATTGTGGTAGCTCCGACTGAAACCGTTGATTTGACGGTAACGGTTGCGGCAGATGTGCGAAATACGGCAGGCGCGATCGCCATTCCTCAAGGCAGCCAAGTGATTGGACAACTGGTGCCCGTCAATGGTGGCTCACAGTTTGTGGCTCGAACGGTGGTCATTAGCGGTCAGCAATACTCACTGGATGCGTCCTCTGGCGTGGCGCAAACCAAGAAAAGTTTGCGGGATGTTAGCGTGATCAAAACCTTGGGTGGTGCGGCATTGGGAGCCGGAGCCGCCGCGATTATTGGCGAAGTGACCGGCGATGGGATGCAAGGGGCTGGAAACCTGATCTTGGCAAGCAGCATCGGGGCAGCCGTTGGGTCAAACCAAGGTCGTAACCTGGGTTCCGCGATTCGCGATGCGGCAATCGGGGCAGTCTTGGGTGCGGGTGCAGCGGGTGTGACAGGCGATCGCACCATTACTCCCAAAAAGGTCTTGACTGGGGCAGCAGCCGGAGCAGCAGTCGGTGGCACCATCGATCGCGGCACCGTCAACGAGGTGGTTGTGATTAACACCAGTTCAGATTTGACCCTAACCGTAAACAGCAACGTCACTATTCCATAAGGAATTATCACGCTGGAAATGCGACCTGAGATGCCCTGATGCAGCCTTTCCCCCATGTGTTTGTGGGGTAAGGCGACTAGGGCATCTCATACCGTTTTGAGTTTTGAATTTTGTTCGCGTAGCGTTCCCGGAGGGAATATTTTGAATTGTAGAAGCTTTACTCAGTCACGGTCTCAACCTAAGATCTGTTGCATTCTCCATTTAAATAACGCAAATGAGTCCAGCATGAAGTTTTAATGAACCACCGTTGTAGTTGAGGAAGTAGTTGAGGAAACTGCGATCGCACCCTTGTTGCTATAGAGATACTGCTTTATACACACCACTACAATTCATGCTGACAACCATTTTTCTCGAAGCTGAAAACTTCGCCAACAGCGTTCAGGCGAGCGCCCAAACGGCTTTAGAAAACCTCAACCAAACTGTAGAAAACTTGGACAAATCTGCGGACGAATTGATCTATGAAGTTGGGCTAGGAATCAGCGCTTCGGGACTCGCGATCGCCGATGCGCTCAAAGGCTTACCTCAAACGGCTCAAGACTTGGCACAAGAAATGCCAAAGCTGGCACATCGATTACAGCGTGCCGGAATGAGATGTAAGGATACGCCGCGCTCGGATGGAGATGTAGTGAAACTGTTTGAGAAAATTCCTGGCACCTCAAAGCTCGGAGCAAACGAAACCACTATTCGCGAGTTTCTGGCAGATAAGCAGGGTAGCCATATTATTTCTCGTCAAAGAGGTGGCTCCAACGGGGGCGATAATCTGCTGTGGGAGATTGGAACTGACAACCTGCGGCGGGGAGCCAGAACCATGACAGGTGGCGAACAGGCATACATTCGCTGTTACAACGCCGTAGATTCCATCGTCAAAAACTCCGGCACGATCGCCAAACTGGGGCTTGCCTCCACCGGAGCCGCTATCTTGACGCAAACCGTGGTCACGGCTGTGTCTTACACTCTGGATTTGTATCGGGGAGACATGACAGTCGAGGAGTTTCGCGATCGCATCCTTGAATCTGCTATCACCACTGGAATTACCGCGCCGATCTTTTTCTTGATTCTGGTCACGGTGCTAGCCCTCTTACCCGAACTGACTCTCTTGCTATCTGCCCCCATCGTAATGGCTGGGTTCAATACCTTGTTTGGCATTAGTGTCGCAGTCCCGATCATTCAATCGATTAGTCGTCACCTTGAAGCAGTTGGAGCCAGGGCAGAAGCGATCGCCCCTTTCTAAAAGTGCGATCGCCCGACTCAGTTTCAAAGGGCTTCATAAAGTTCTAGGGGCAAATCATCTGGATCTTTGAAAAAGGTAAAGCGCTTTCCGGTTAACTCATCCAGCCGAATCGGTTCTACAGAAATTCCGTTTGCCACGAGGTCAGCGATCGACTCTTCTAAATTTTCCACAGCAAACGAAAGATGGCGCAAACCGCAGGCTTCAGGGCTATTTACGCGATCGGGCGGATCAGGAAAGGAAAAAAGCTCGATCTGGGCATTGCCAGCCTGCAAATCGAGCTTATAAGAATCGCGTGCAGTCCGATAGGTTTCCTGAACGATCGCAAAGCCGAGGAGTTCGACATAAAAATGCTTCGAGCGATCGTAGTTTGAACAAATGATCGCAACATGATGAATGCCAAGAAGACGCATGAAGAAAGCGGGGATATGGGAAAGTTTTAAGTTTTGAATTTTGTTCGCGTAGCGTTTCCGTAGGAAATATTTTGAATTTTGAGGTGGAAGATTTGAGTTTTTCCATCTTGCCATATCTCCTATGAAGACACTACGCGTTGGCAAAGCCAGTCCAAAGGACTTACGCCACTCACCTCTTGCCTCTGACCTTCTTGCCCTTCGTTCAAATGACTGGAAGAATCATGCCTTCTCGCGCAAGGACGCTGTTGGGAAAAACAGCTTCTACTTGAGAGGCAACCTTGTCTAAAAAGTCGTCGGAGTGGCTGGGATCGTGATGGAAGACAACTAACTTTTTCACGCCTGCGGCTTTTGCCATCTTCACGCCTTCTTGCCAGGTGGAATGCCCCCAGCCCACTTTGGGGCTTTGGGGATCGTGATATTCTTCATCCGTATAGCAGGCATCATAAATCATCACATCGGCATTGCGGGCGAGATGCAGCAAGTTTTCATCTAGGCAATCGGCAAAATGTTCTGTGTCGGTCGCGTAGACAGCCGTTCGTCCCTGCCAGGTAAGGCGATATCCCATTGCGCTATTGGGATGATTCAGCGAGCCTGTTTCGATGGTGATGTCGCCTAGCTGCATGGTTTCACCTGGAAACAGGTCATAAAACTTCAGGTCTGACTGCATCACCTGCATCGGCACCGGAAAATTAGGATGCAACATTTGGTCATGGAGTCGTTGCTTCATGCTTGCCCCGTTTGGGGCGATCGCCCCATGGATATGAAAGCAGTTTCCTTTCGCAAATGCAGGCACAAAGAATGGGAAGCCTTGAATGTGATCCCAATGGGAATGGGTGAAAAACATATACGCTTCGACTGGCATCTCGGATAACAATGATTTGCCTAGCACGCGCAGCCCTGTACCCCCATCAAAGATTAGGCGCTTTCCCCCAATCCGCATCTCAACACAAGACGTGTTGCCGCCATAGCGGACGGTTTCACTTCCGGGTGAAGGAATACTGCCCCGCACACCCCAAAACTGCACCACAAAATCGGTTGCTGGGCTAGGTTCCTCAACACCGTTAGGGTTTTCCTCCATTTTAGAGGGTAACTCAAGCTCTGACATTATCGATTACTGGTAAGGTTTCAAGAAGGTCTTCGTACCGATGCACTTGCCGCAAATGATTGTGCTCATCGACTAAAACAACAGTCGGAGAAAAAGTTTTCATCTCCTCAACCGTGAGTTGAGCGTAGGTCATAATAATCAAGCGATCTCCCGGAATGCCGAGACGAGCAGCTGCACCATTCAACTGAATTTCACCAGAACCCGCAGGCGCTGCGATGGCATAAGTAATCAACCGTTCACCATTGGAAACGTTCACGACTTGTACCTGCTCATAAGGTAGAATACCCGCTGCACTTAATAAAATCTCATCAACACTGATACTGCCGACGTAACTTAAGTTGGCAGCAGTTAATACACACTGATGAATTTTTGATAATAAAAATGTGCGCTGCATATCTAAATCTCCTTCTCTTGGAAGAAGTAAAAAAAGCGGATGTATTTAATTGGCTTGACTTTATTAAACAACGGATATTTCCCATTTTGCCTATGAAATCGGCAAGACCGCAGCGATCGCCCCCTATGTCAGCAATGAATCTTTACAAAAATGAGGCTTAGAACAACCAAGCCTCATTTTTTCTCAGTCATAGTCAGAATTAGTTTAACGGTATGCCTTGATGCATTGTTCTACCAGCGGAAACACTTGATCCGCATCTTTCCAGCCCAAAATTTCGGTCACTTTTTTCTCTAGGTTTTTGTAAGTTCTAAAGAATTCAGCAATTTCGTCTAGGCGGTGAGAAGCCACATCTGCAAGGGTTTTAACGTGGGTATAACGCGGATCTTTGTCGGGAACACACAAAATCTTTTCATCGCGATCGCCCCCATCGATCATTTCCAACATTCCAATCGGGCGTGCGGCAATCACACAGCCTGGGAAGGTGGGTTGATCCATCATCACCATGCCATCCAGTGGATCGCCATCATCTCCTAAGGTGTTGGGAATGAAGCCGTAATCCAGGGGATACTGGACTGAGGCGAAAAGGACGCGATCGAGGGCAAAGGCGTTGAGTTCCTTATCAAACTCATATTTATTCTTACTACCGCCGGGAATCTCGATCAGGATGTTTAGCAAACCGGGTTTGGGTTGGGCTGGAATACGGGAAAGATCCACAAACAATCTCCATAAGCAACGTCTCGTATTATGCCATTCTGCTTTACCGCTTTACCCCAATGGATGCCGTCAGCGGTAAAAATATCTCCACCAGGTCGGTTCGGCTGACGACTAAGGTGGGGTAAGCACGACGACTATAATTCTCGCCCGTTTTTAGAGGGAATAG
The DNA here is from genome assembly GCA_041749615.1 of Leptolyngbyaceae cyanobacterium. Taxonomy (GTDB): domain Bacteria; phylum Cyanobacteriota; class Cyanobacteriia; order Leptolyngbyales; family Leptolyngbyaceae; genus ULC077BIN1. Next base: position 16,958 of record JBGTAZ010000005.1, read on the forward strand.
GGGGTCTGGTTCTAGGGGTGTCCAGGTGGCACCAGCGGCTTGGGCGATCGCCCAGACTGCGGCAATATCCCAAATCTTCGGTGTAGCTTCCACGCCAGCCAGAGTCCACCCGGCTGCCACCGTCAGAAAACTGTAAGTGGACACCCCCAACATCCGAATTTTGCAGGGCACGGGATTTTGGAGGATGGCGATGCTACGGGCGCAGAGGTTGAAAAAGTGATTGGAACTCAGATTGTCGGGGCTGGTGTGAATCGGGCGATCGTTCATAAAAGCACCCGTGGGCATATCTAAGCCAGAGGTGCCGCGCCAGTAGCCATGAAACGATTGGCGCAGGGGTGGAAAGTGAACATAGCCAAAAACCGGCGTGCCTTTATATAAAAGCCCCAGGGAAATTCCCCAGAGTGGCAAGCCCCTCGCAAAGTTGGTGGTGCCATCCAGCGGGTCGATAATCCAGCACCAGTCGGTTTCTGGAAAGATATGTTTGGTTTCTTCACTAACCACGCCATGATCGGGAAAAGTCTGGGCGATCGCGTTCCTCAGTTCCTCATCCGCCCACTGATCCGACTGGGTGACTAAACTGCCATCCGCTTTTTCTTGTGCTTGCGCGTACCCAAAATCTTGCAGCAGGCGATCGCCCACTTGATGCGTTGTTGTTTGAGCAAAATCGAGAACCTGAGTCCAAAAATTGGGCATGGGATGAAGCCAGTAAAGGGTAAAGTTTTTTGCGTGGAAAGGAGTGATCCCAACTGAGATGCAACAGCCCCTACAACACCATGCCAAGCTCGGTGACTATCATTGCTTCGAGTGTGCCAATAGATTCTTGAGGCATGACCACATAATCGCAGCGGGTCAGATCCGCATGAATCCCGATCGCGTCAATTTTTTGCAGCCCAACAAACCCATCTTCAACGGTTTTGGTCACTCTAAAAAAGACATAGTTCAACTGTTGAAACAGGTGTTCTAATTCTGTTTGTCTTGCTTGTCTCATCATGTTTTGGTCAGAATAGACGGGCAACACTTCTAACAGAACAATCGGTCTAGAATCGTGCAGAGTTTGATACAAGCTTTGAACGACCTCTAGCTCGGCTCCTTCTACGTCTATTTTGATGATGCCGATGGGGGCGATCTCGACTGTTTTGGTAACAGTTTGAAATGAAAAGACAGGCACCGGAATGGAGTGATAGACCCTGCGATCAGGGCGAAAATCCTTGATTAAAGACGAGGCAGAATCCACTGGATTATCGTAAATACACTCCAGGGAAAGGATTGTATCTTCTGTAAATAAACCGACCGGAATAAGGGTGCAGTCTTCAAACTGATTGATTTTGATTAGTTCTTTGACATAAAACACACAAGCTGGATTGGGTTCAAAACCAACATAGGTGATGGTGGGCGCGATCGCTTTGACTTTAATTAAGGTTTGCCCAAGATTTACCCCCACATCTAGAAAAACCCCATCTTTTTGTTTGAGTAGGGTTTCTAGCAGGCGAACCATCCACCCTTCAGTGAGGGTGCAACTCATGTCTGAAATGACGGGGATTTTGATGGTTTGATCTTGGATTTCTATCAACAGTTGATTCAGCATGGTTTAAATGTGTTAGTCCAATTCGCCCTGAAATACGGTGGCGATCGCTTGTTTTGCGTTTGCCTGAAATTCTGCCACATTCACCCGACTGAGCAAATAGACTGCCAAGATCATGCCGCAGGCTTGCACCGCAAACACCAAGGCATAGGCAAACATGGGCACGTTAAACAGTCTATTGCCCAAATCCAACACCGTGCCGCCTGCCACTGTTGCCAACGCCCGCGCCATTGCCTGAGACAAGCCCCACGCACCAATAAAAGTGCCTGCGGTTTCCGCCGCCGTCAGATCTAGCATCAGGCTGAGTGCGCCGGTCGTGACCACACCCGAACACAAACCGAATAGAAATACGCCTATTTTTAGCACGGTTTGATTAGCGGTGAATCCTGCCAGGATGAGCAAGATGAAGCAACCTGCAACTAAAAGGCAGCCGAGCTTAGCGGTATTTTTTTTGCCAATTCGGGGCGCAATCAAAAAGCCTGTGGTGCTGATGCCGATGAGGGTGCCCGTTCCCCAAAAGGCATTGAGCAGCGTGGTTTTAGAAAATTCCATGTTGAACACTTCTGCGCCGTAGGGTTCCAAAATGGCATCCTGCATGAACAGGCTAATGGTCATCACCAGCAAAAAGGTGAAGAAAATTCCGGTCTGACGACTGGCAGTCAACACGCGCAAGGCTCGACCAAAAGTGATTTTGTCTTCGCGATCGCTGACCGTAGACCGCAACCGATAGAGCGAATATTTCTTTTCCATGCCTGCGGTTGCCACCACTGCCAACCCGACGACGATCGCGGGCACAATCACAAACACGCGATTAATCGACGCTTGCATCACCTCTATAGGCGTGTCGTTGGTCACTTGCTTTAGCAACACGCTAATCACAATCGCCCCGATCACAATGCCAACCATCAGCATTGACCACACCACGCCCACCAGTTTGGAGCGATTGCCCTCATCGGATACATCCACCAGCAACGCCGCAAAGGGGGTCGATCCGGCGCTGAGTGCCAAGCCATAGAGGGCAAAAGTCAAGCCTAAAATTCCTGTCCAGCCATAGAACGCGCCAGAACCTGGAACCGCACCGCCCAGTTGCCACATTACTTGCACTGCTAAAAACGAAACCACTGCAAAAATGCCAGTGCCGATCCAGATATAGCCCGTGCGATGGTGCCCCAAGATGGGTCTACTGTCCGATCGCTGCCCAAACCAAACTCTCGCCGGTGCCACAAACTGGTGCATCGCAATCGCCCCCGCTGCGATCGTGGCAGGAATCGCCAAGTTGCCAATCATCACCCGGTTCATCACGCCCAATGCCAACACCG
>JBGTAZ010000006.1:0-28089 GCA_041749615.1 Leptolyngbyaceae cyanobacterium
TGGCGTTGTCCGGCTGTGCGACGAGTATCAGAAAGGTCTGCGAAGGCTTCGACAATGGCAAGTTGAGGCATCGGGTCTCAGGATTTGGGGAGATAACCTAACTACCCTATCAGGTACTCAATTAGAATGAAATAGCCCTGACGTTCTATGGTGTCGGGACTATGCCTTGCATTGCTATCTTTACGACAGGTGAGCCACACATTGCGGATAAAGAATGTAAGTTTATTGATTTTAGAGAAGACGGCTTCAAGGTCAGTCCCCATATTGGCTTAATTGAAACGGAACAAGCTAAAGATAAAAAACAGCACTTACTGGACGTTTGGTTTGACCGAATCGAAGCAGAAAGCAAATTCTGTGTAAAAACGACCGTTGAAGCCGATGATGAGTGGCTGCATAGCTTCTATTACTTTAATGATGAAGTCCCCTCCGATGCAGAATTTGAAAAGACTATTGGAGACTATCTCACCTTTGAGTTTTCAATGATTATGCAAAATCGAGAATATTTGTTTGAATCTTCAGAGTCAGATGATGCTGAAAATGTTGTTGAATCTTGAGGATAAAGAGTGGGGCGAATTTTTTATTGAAGGTGTTGCTGAAATATTATCAGGAAGGGATATTTATGAAGCAGAACGATGCGCTGGAAATACTCCGTACATTTCTTCTACTGCTAAAAATAACGGGATCGGTCATTTTGTAGGGAATAATAACAATACATTAGAAGAAAACTGCCTTTCAGTTAATCGTAATGGTTCCGTGGGTTATTCCTTTTATCATCCATATAAAGGACTTTTCTCAAATGATTGCCGTAAGTTACGTCCATATAGCAAATCAAAATACGTTGGACTTTTCTTATCTAACCAAATCTGTAGTCAAAGAGAGAAGTATAACTACGGTTACAAGATGGGAACGGCAAGACTAAAACGCCAAAAAATCATGCTTCCTGTTAATGCTGTCGGAGAACCTGACTGGCAATTTATGGAGAATTATACAAAAGCCTTGATGGAGGAAAAAAAGCTTAAGTACATCAAGCATTGTCGAAAAGAATTAGCAAAGCTCAAACACAAGGATATCGAGGCACTTGAAGATAAAGAGTGGTATGAGTTCTTTATAAAAGATATTTTTCCGATGATTCAACGAGGCAAACGCCTAATCAAAGAAAATCAAGTTGAAGATCAGAAACCTTATGTGTCATCAACTGCATCTAATAATGGCGTTGACAACTTTATTGGAAACAAAACTGGAGTTAGGATCTTTTCGGACTGTTTGACTATTGCAAATAGCGGTAGTGTTGGTTCCAGCTTCTATCATCCGTACGAGTTCGTAGCGAGTGATCATGTGACTCACTTGCAAAATTCATTATTTAGTAAGTTTGTATATCTTTTTATTGCCACGCAAACAAATAGGTTATCTGGAAAATATAACTTTAATCGTGAAATAAACGATAAACGTATTTCAAGAGACAAAATCATGCTCCCAACTAATGACAACGGCGAACCAGATTATGGGTTTATGGCTCAGTATATGATGAATTTAGAGTATAAGAAGCGGAAAGAATTTCTTGATTTTTGTGCTGATAACACAAAATCGCAAACTCAAGAGAAAAGCTAATAAGGCGCTGCACTCAAACGGCAATGGAGCGTAGCAGAATTGCCGCCGGTGAGCTTGATCGTTGGGGCTGTATCTCACTATTGGTTTAGGTGTGGGTTTCGAGGCTATTGGTCAGTGTCGCGATCGCCCAGCAGTTCTCTGGTTCGTGGTTTTGAGGTTATTGGTGAGGGTTGCGATCGCGTTTTCTTCCTTTACGGTGTACTGGCTGCAAAATATGCGATCGCCCCAAAAAATCAGAATTCAGCTAGCCACAATCCAGATTGTTCAGAAAGTCTGATGAATTGGTGGGGATAAGGGAGCTATCATCACAGAACAATCCTCACGGATTAAATTAATATCGCCTCATGGCAGCCTGTGATTTTATCTATTCCGTCCCCGCTCTTAGCAATTTCTGATAGCGCTCCGCTCTTAGGAGACATCCGCATTGATGTGGCGGTTGTCGTGTTAACCCTGCTGCTATCTGCTTTTTTCTCTGGCTCCGAAACGGTGATTACGGCGCTGGATAATCTCAAACTGCGATCGCTGATTAAAGAACAGGGCGATCCTGATCGGTTGTTTACCCTGGTGCTTCACAAGCGGCGACGCTTCATTACCACGCTGCTAGTTGGCAATACCCTAGTCAACAATACCACCGCCATTCTGACCAGCAACCTGTTTACGCTGTGGTTTGGCAGTCAGGCGATCGGGATCGCGACCTTTGTCGTCACTTTTTTGACGCTCACCTTTGGTGAAATTGTGCCAAAGTCGTTGGCAATTAATAACGTCATTCCCCTGTTTAGGGTAGTGGTGCGACCGATTTATTGGATGTCGCAGATATTATCCGTTTTGGGCATTATTTGGTTATTTGAAACCATTACTCAGTCCGCCATTCGCACCTTTCAAGGCGGCGTGGTGCAAGAAGGCGAATCCGTCAAAGATCTGCAACTCATGATTGAGATTTTGGGCGGTAAAGGGCATCTTGATTTGAACAAACACAACATCTTGAATAAAACGTTCATGCTCGATGAGTTAAGCGCTAGGGATATTGTGAAGCCGCGCGTTGACATGCGAACCATTTCGCGAGAGGCGACCCTGCAAGAGTTGATCGATCTATGCCTAGAAACGGGATATTCACGGGTGCCCGTGCAAGAAGAATCAAAGGATGAGATCGTGGGGGTAGTGAACCTGAAGCGGGCACTGCAACAGCTTAATCTTCGCCGCAAAGAAGGGACGCAAGACGCATTAGTGACCGAGGCAATGGACCCGCCTGTTTATGTGCCCGACACGAAGCGCCTGACCGATTTGCTCAAGGAAATGCTGCAAGGGCGGTTGCACTTGGCGATCGTGGTAGATGAATACGGCGGCACGGTTGGGCTAGTCACGTTAGAAGATATTTTGGAAGAGTTAGTGGGGGAAATTTACGATGAAAGCGACTATCCTAGCCGGGGTGCTTCTCGTAATGTCATGGTTGGCAGCCGTTTAAGCAAGGGAAGACGGTAGCGAGGTTAAGTAGGGTGTGTTGAGCAACGCGAAACGCACCAATTAGAAAGTTTTGAGATGGGATGTACGAAGTTATACCGTTTTGAGTTTTGAATTTTGTTCGCGTAGCGTCTCCGTAGGAGATATTTTGAGTTGTAAGACGAAGAAGCATTGCCGCTTCCAGCAAACCATCTGTCGCGTTTCAATTTCAAATTGGTATTATTTGCCAAGCTCGCGGCAGAATTGGTTCACCACTTGGTCAAGCTGCACAGCGCGGGATGCCTTGAAGAGGACGCGATCGCCCCTTTGCACCAGTCCTTTCAACCGTTCTACCAATTGTGCCTGACTGGCAAAACATTCCGCCGGCACTCCCGCAGCACCCCTTTTCATGGCAGCAGCTTCAAGCGGATCGGCGAGGATTAGCAGATGATTAACCTGAAGTTGCCGCGCTGTCAGCCCCACTTGTTGATGAAACTCCAGCGATCGCTCCCCTAATTCTTTCATTGTGCCCAACACTGCAACATGTCGTTTCCCAGGGGTTTGCATCAATAAATGCAGCGATGCCAGCATAGATTCCAGCCCCGCATTGTAGGTTTCATCCAACACCACAATGTCGTTGGGCAAGTCATAGCGTTTGGCGCGTCCGCTGGGAAGCGCTACGGTGATTCTTTGGGCAAGTGGCGACCAGTCTAAACCCAAGACTTTAGCCACCGCTAATGCTGCCAGATAATTCAGGGCATTATGGCGACCCGGCAGGGGTAAGGGGAGATCGATGCCATCGACTCGCACCGTGTTTGGATCAATCAAGTGTCCGTGAATATCTCCCCCTTCTAGCCCAAACGTCAGAGTTTTGCCCTGCCACACGGCGGCGGCTGTTTTGAGCAACAAGGGATTGTCATGGTTGAGAATAGCGCTGCTGCCTGTTGTAAGTTCGGCTAGAAGTTCACATTTTGCCTGGGCGATCGCCACATCTGATCCCAACCGTTCAATATGGGCAGTGCCAACATTGGTAATCACCGCAATAGTCGGTTGAGCAATGTTGCCCAGTAGTGCAATCTCACCCCGACCCCGCATCCCCATTTCCACGATCGCATAGTCATGACTGGCATCCAGTTCTAATAGAGTTTTGGGGACTCCAATCTCGTTGTTGTAATTTGCCTGAGTTTTTAAAACTTGGGGTGAGCCGGGGCTGGAATGCAACAGAACCGCAGCAATTAGCTCTTTGGTCGTCGTTTTGCCCACAGAACCCGTCACCGCAATCACTGGAATCGTGAACTGAGTCCGCCACCAGTGAGCGATCGCCTGATATGCCGCCAATGTATCTTCTACTTGAATCAGCAGAAATGGCTGCTCAGCCTGCTGAATGTCAAAATCTGCACTTAAGAATTTGTGATCTACAATTGCCGCGATCGCCCCCTTTTCGCAAGCGGTAGTCACAAACCGATGCCCATCAAATTGCTCACCGCGCAGTGCCACAAACACCTCTCCCGGCTTGATGGAGCGACTATCGGTGGTGATCCCCGTTGCTAGAGTTTTTAGCGCAGCAGCATCTAATGACTTCAATAGAGTGGCGTTGAGCAAACTAACAAGCTCAGTCAGGGTTGCTTGGCAGGGCATAGGGTAACAATCAAAAAAGGTCTAGCTGTTATTGAACGTCTAACCCTCCCCGTTGGCAAGTCTTTAATCCAAAAAAAAGTGGAAAGAAGTTAACCTTCTCTCCACATCTCTCACCTCATCCAAGCGAGTTGCCTCGTTCTTACAAGAATCAAGAACAACAAGCCTGAAACTTTGAAATATTGCAGTTGAATTCGCAGTCCAACATCCAGTCAAACATTAAACTCAAGCCAACATTAGACTTAATCCAACATTAAACTTAGCCAGCCTTAGCTCCAGTGGCTACCCGCAAGCGAGCCGTTCTATCCAGCGTAGATTTCTGATAGGGCTGATAAAACATTTGCGCCACCTTGTGCTGTGAACCCAGAGACTCAAGCACTAAGGAAATAATGCGATCGCATTCTGCCATTGTCATATTGGCAGACATGGGTAACCGCAGAATGCGATCGCTAATATCATTCGTCACACTCAAATCTCCAGAAGTACGGCAGTACTTTAGACCCGCAGGTGAACTATGCAAAGGCACATAATGGAACGTCGCCTGCACGCCATTTTTCTTGAGATGCTTGAGCGTTGCGGTTCGGGTTTCCAAACTGTCTAACAGCAAATGATAAATGTGAGCATTATGTTGGCAATGAGCCGGAATCTGTGGACGACGAGCCACCTGTTCAAACTCTAGCCGCGCAAATGCCCAATGGTAGCGTGACCAAAATCTTAGACGTTGCTGAGTAATTTGCTCACCTAGTTCTAGCTGAGACCATAAAAAAGCAGCCATCAATTCACTGGGTAAGAAAGAAGACCCCACATCAACCCACGTATATTTATCAACCGCTCCTCGGAAAAATTGACTGCGATTGGTGCCCTTCTCCCAAATGATTTCTGCTCGCTCCACTAATTTAGGATCATTGATGACCAGTGCGCCGCCTTCCCCCGAAACAATATTTTTAGTGGCATGAAAGCTAAATGCTGACATGTTGCCAACAGTTCCCAGTGGCTTGTCTTTGTAGCTGGCAAATGATCCTTGAGCCGCATCTTCAATCACATAAAGTCCATGCTGGTTTGCAATATCTGCGATGGAGTCCATCTCGCACCCAACGCCAGCATAATGGACGGGGGAAATAGCTTTTGTTTTAGATGTAATAGCGGCTTCAACCTTGGCTTCATCTAAGTTGAAAGTATCCGGACGAACATCAACAAAAACAGGAATTCCGCCTCTTAAAACAATCGCATTTGCAGTTGAAACAAAGGTGAAAGATGGCATGATCACTTCATCACCGGGCTGAATATCAGCCAAGATTGCTGCCATTTCCAATGCCGATGTACAAGAGTTTGTCAGCAGCACTTTCTGGCTACCAAAATGCTGGGTCAACCATGCCTGACAACGTTTGGTGAATTCTCCATCACCAGCAATTTGCCCACTCGCGATCGCTTGTTGAATGTAATCTAGTTCATTACCAGTGGTATGCAATCGTGAGAAGGGTATGTTTGTATTCAACATGTGCATATGTAAGTATTAATAACGATAAGAGGCGCAAATCAGCAAACAAGTTTTGATAGTAAAAAGTAAACCGCTTAATGATTTATCTAGGCGTTAACTCGAATATATACGGAGAGATTAGCACCTGCAATTCCTCTAGGAACTCTTTACAGTACCTTTACCTAAGTAAAAACTTTTAGTAGTGTTTGATAAACTTCTCAGTCAAGCAATCCGTAGACTACAGAAGATCCTCCATATTTTCTTTACTTAACCCCGATGAAGTGGGGAATCGAGTGGAATTATGTAGGATGGATTACGTTAATGCTTGCTTCACAAGCAATCTTGTCACGCCACGATCGCCTTTTGCATGACTCAAGATAACCAGGATCTGTCTTCCCCGCTCTCGATTCCCGACTGGCTGCGGCTACAAAAAGCGTTGTCTATCGAAGCCGATCGCGGTTTTAACGACCTGCAAGGCAAAAAACATCGGTTCAGCGAATTTCTCAGCCTTTCGCTAAATCAGCCGCCGGAACCGCTTCCTTCTGATGATCAGCGCCGTTGGCAAACGCTCGGTAGCCAATTTACGACCTATTCTGAGATGAGCTTTGCCCAGCGTCAGCACCTGGTGGCAGACACCCGCCGTTTTTTGCACCAGGCAAGACAAACTTGGGAGCAAAGCAGCGAAAAAATTAGCGGAGCCGGAAGCGCAGGACACACAACGCAAACAAAACTCCGAACTCCCAACTCCGCTCCCGTAGCGCCTCCGAACTCCCCACTCCGAACTCCAAACTCAAAACTCAAAACTCAAAACTCAAAACTCAAAACTCAAAACTCCGAACTCCCCACTCCGAACTCCTCATCCCTCCCCACCCTCGATCAACCGCTGACTTATCTATCTGGCGTGGGTCCTAAAAATGCCGAAAAGTTGGCAAAACTCGGACTTCTGACCGTGCGAGATTTGCTCTATTACTATCCGCGTGACTATATTGACTATGCCCGTCAGGTGAATATCCGGGAACTGCAAGAAGGCGAAACGGTGACGTTGGTGGCGTTTGTGAAGCGCTTCACTTGTTTTAATAGTCCTCGTAATCCTAAGCTGACGATTTTGGAATGGGTGGTGCGAGACAATACGGGACAATTAAAGCTAAGCCGGTTTTATGCAGGCAGTCGCTATAGCAATCGTGGCTGGCAGGAGCAGCAAAAACGGCAATATCCACCCGGATCCGCGATCGCGGTTTCAGGGTTGGTCAAGCGCGGCAAGTATGGCGTGACGATTGAAGACCCTGAAATTGAAGTGTTGGATCATTCTGGCGATGAGATTGACTCGCTGAAAGTGGGGCGGTTGGTGCCTGTCTATCCGCTGACCGACGGAGTGGGGGCAGATTTAGTCCGGCGGACAGTGGTCGCGGCGCTGCCTGCAACCTTGCAACTTCAAGAAGCGCTGCCCGATTCTGTGCGATCGCAATACAAGTTGGTGGGCATTCATGAGGCGATCGCCCACATCCACTTTCCCCCCGATCAAGCCGCCCTCGCCGCCGCCCGTCATCGACTGGTATTCGACGAATTCTTCTACCTGCAATTGGGCTTGCTCAAACGTCGCAAAACCCAGCAACAGATCCAGCTAAGTGCAGCCTTAGCGCCCACAGGCAAATTAATTGACGAATTTTATGCCCTGCTGCCATTCAAATTCACGAATGCTCAAGATCGCGTCGTCAACGATATCTTGAACGATCTGCAAAAAACTACCGCCATGAATCGCCTGATTCAGGGAGATGTGGGGTCTGGTAAAACGGTCGTGGCGGTCGTTGCCATGCTTGCCGCCATCCAATCCGGCTATCAAGCGGCAATGATGGCTCCGACCGAAGTCCTTTCTGAGCAGCACTATCACAAGTTGGTTGGCTGGTTTAACCTGCTGCATCTGCCTGTGGAACTGCTGACCGGTTCGACCAAAGCCGCTAAACGCCGAGAAATTCATTCTCAGTTGCAAACGGGCGAACTGTCGGTGCTGGTGGGAACCCATGCCTTAATTCAGGACTCGGTGATTTTTCAACGATTGGGACTGGTGGTGATTGATGAGCAGCATCGGTTTGGGGTGCAGCAGCGGGCGCGACTCCAACAAAAAGGAGAGCATCCCCACACCTTGACCATGACTGCCACGCCGATTCCTCGCACCTTAGCGCTGACGCTGCATGGCGATTTGGATGTCAGCCAAATTGATGAACTGCCACCGGGGCGAAAACCGATTCAAACTACGGCGCTGGCAGGAAAAGAGCGGATGCAAGCATATGACCTGATGCGGCGAGAAATTGCCCAGGGACGGCAGGTCTATGTGGTGCTGCCGCTGGTGGAGGAATCGGAAAAGCTGGATTTGAAGTCGGCGATCGCCGAACACCAGGAACTCCAAGAAGTGGTTTTCCCTGAATTTCAAGTAGGCTTGCTGCATGGACGCATGACTTCGGCTGAAAAAGAGGCTGCCATCAGTCTCTTTCGCAAAAACGAAACCCAAATTCTCGTTTCCACGACGGTGGTTGAGGTGGGTGTGGATGTGCCCAATGCCTCCGTTATGTTGATTGAACACGCCGAACGGTTTGGCTTATCCCAACTGCACCAGTTGCGCGGGCGGGTGGGGCGGGGTGCCGATCAATCGTTTTGTTTGCTGATGAGTAGCTCCCGTAGTGAAACGGCTCGTCAACGCCTGAAGGTGCTGGAGCAATCCCAGGATGGATTTTTCATCTCAGAAATGGATATGCGCTTTCGCGGTCCAGGGCAGGTGTTGGGCACTCGCCAGTCGGGGTTGCCCGATTTTGCGCTGGCAAGTTTGATCGAAGATCAAGCGGTACTCGAAATCGCACGAGACGCGGCGGAAAAAGTGATCGCTGAGGATGAAACCCTCAACCGCTGGACGCTGATGCAACAGGAATTAGATTACCGCTACCAACGCCTGATGGGTGGCGCAATTTTGACCTGAATGCTGACTTGGGCGATCGCTTAAGCAGGGTAAGTACGAAAAAATCTGGCAGGCGTAGAGTTAGGGCTGGGAGTTGCTTCTTTTGCATCGGGAGCAGATTTTGGAAATCTGAGGTAGTAATGCTGCTCTCCCTTTTTGCAAATGGCAATCGTCATGTCCTCCACTTCAAAACTATAGAGATATTGATCGGCTCCGTGCTGACGGCAAGCCGCTTGGATTGATGGTGCGGGAATCGGAGCCGCGATCGCATCTCCAGCGGTGAGTGCCATGATTGCAAGGGCGATCGTGGAAAAAAGTTCACGCTTCAGTTTCATCGCTTTGCCCCTTTAAACATCAGTGAATGGTGTACTGACCTTACAGATGGCAAAGAGACTCTTATGCAAAAAACTTAGGCAAAAAACTTAAGCAAAAAATACTTATACCAATTTAAACGGAGGATGCGACAGATCTGAGCTTAAAACCGTAGCTGAGTAAAGCTTCTACAATTCAAAACTCAAAATATCTCCTACGGAGACGCTACGCGAACAAAATTCAAAACGATATTGCTTCAAGAGGCAGTCTTCGCTCCAATATCCTTGAGCACTTTGCCGGGACTGACAAAAGACAAGCCTCGTCCTGACTCCGTACTGATCATAACCGCTTCCACAATCGGCTCAAATACTGAATGTTCTGCAACCCATTCCACCAAAAAATTTGCACCCAATCCGCCGCTCACTTCATTTCTAGGAAGAAAGTAATCCGCAGATGCCATAGCAGAAAGTTCTGACGGATTCTCTAGAAGATTTTTAATTCGCTTGCCGCTCGTGTCATAGTAATCAATTTTTGTGATGATGATTGGATGCTTTAAGTCAGTGTTGCGAATGCTTAAAGTGCTTGCTAAGTTGATCACTTGGTTTTGCGTATCGTAATGATAAATGTAGGAGTAGACAGGCACGTAAACGGTTTGACCCGCCAAAATTTTTGTGGCACCTAACGTCACGGGTTTGAGGGTTGATTTTCCCATATGAGGCGCAGGTAGCTGATTTGTTTGGGCACCCAGCAATGTGCAAGCCGCAAGGCTAGCCATCAGAATCAGGACTAGGCTCAATTTAATCCACTGCTTTAATCCCTTCACCACAGTTTTTTGCAACACTTTCTTTTCCTGATGAACACTTTCTTTTCCGGATGGAAGGAGTGGGAATGAGGTCTCGGCGGATTTAGCTTGAACAAACTTCGTATAAAAACACAAAATATAACGCAACTGTTACACAATCCGGTATCAAAGCTTAAGCAAACCGACCTTGCTCTCTCGCTGGGGCTACACTAAGAAAATTCTTCACAAAATGCTCGTGCATTTACTTGTTCATGGCTCTATCTTCTCTTCCCTCAGATGATCGTGCTCCTGTGCAGCTTGGCAAAGATGACAAAACAATGCATCGCCAATTGAAGGAGGCTCTGAGCAAGAGCTTTTATGAAGCCTGTAGTGGGGTGATTCAAGCTTTGCTATTGGCGTGTGAGTGGCACCTTACTACTGAGTTCAATGTATTAACTCTGGTGATTAACTGCCCTACCATGACGACTAACTGGCGAGTGTTAAGCAATCTAGCCGCGATCGGGCATTCTTTAGAGCGGCTCACACCCAATGCAAAGATCTGCATTTGCCCTCCAATCGGAATGGGAATTCCCTTTGAGCTGAGGGTAGACGAGATTGCGATGTATCGAGATTTATTTTAGGGGTTTAGCCTCGCCTCCTTGCAATGCTTGGAGGGATTCTTCTACATGTCCCTTGAAATTAAGCTGAGAGTTAAAGATTTTTCTAACTACGCCTTGTGGGTCAATCACATAGGTCACCCGACCCGGAAGAACTCCGAAGGTTGAAGGAACGCCAAATAGCTTGCGAACCTTGTTGCCCGTGTCGCTCAGCAACATGAAAGGAAGTTGGTGTTTTGCGGCAAATTTGCTGTGGGATTCAGGCGAATCTGCGCTAATGCCAATCACTTCGGCACCGGCATCTTGAAACACGGTGTAGCTATCGCGGAAGGCGCAAGATTCTGTTGTGCAGCCCGGTGTATCGTCTTTGGGGTAGAAATAAAGCACGATCGCTTTTTCACCTAAAAGCTGTTTAAATTCAATCATTTGTCCGGTTTGAGATGGCAAGGTGAAGTTGGGAATCGTGTCGCCTTCCTGAATTGACTTACCCATAGTGTGTGGATTCCTGACGAGATAACTGACATTTAGATAGTACAGCGATCGCCCTAATTGCACTTAAATTTTAAGACTAGAAAGGATGCAACATAAAGGGTCTGAGATCTCGGAGAATCGATTTGAAATAGCGGCTCAAGCACTTCGACTTTACTCCTCTGTCTTTAATTTAAAGAAAGTGTGAGGAGACTGTGGTTTTCACCCTAGCTTGATGAAGAGTCAGTAGAATTTAGGAACCAGCAGTAAAACAATTTACGGCTGTTTGCTTCATGTATGGTGTTCATCCTAGTGAATACGCAGTGCATCAGGATAAAGATTATGGTTGATACGGGTCAAATAGTACTCAATAGAGAAGCTCTGATGGTGTTTCGTCAGGGTCTTGCTGCCGCCTCATCTTTAAACTATGGACAGGCGGTTGCTTATTATGACCAGGTACTAGATATTCAATCAGACTGTTATGAAGTGTGGTACGAGCGCGGATTAGCCCTGGAAGGTTGCGGGGACTATATCGAAGCGATCGCCAGCTATGATCGTGCTCTAAGCTTAAAGCCTAAAGATTCATCTGCCTGTGAAATTTGGCATGAGCGGGGTAATGCCTTGCACTATGGGATAGGTGATTATACCCAAGCCTTGGCTTGCTATGACCAGGCATTAAAACTGGCTCCTAACCACGAACAAGTTTGGCATAATCGCGGCAGTTTGCTGTTCTACGGCATGAGTCTACCAGAGGAAGCGATCGCCTGCTACGACCGCACCTTGGCAATTAATCCAGACTATGAACTGTGCTGGAGAAATCGGGGCAATGCGCTAACAGAACTGCGTTGCTATGATGCCGCGATCTCCAGCTACGACCGCGCTCTGGCGTTAAAGCCCAGTGATCCGGTGTGTTGGGAAGCTCGAAATTTAGCCATTGGCAAATCCGGTCGCCCCTACCAACAGCCGACGACCAGCCCAATCTACGCCACGGGCTACGACAAGCAAACTTTTGTCGAGGGCGATACTGATTCAAATATCGTTTTTGCTTCTGGAGGTGGAGCCAACGATGAAAGCTGCCGCACTCCGCAAGGGCAACCACTGCTAGTGATTGAAGATGATTGGGGAAGGCGAGAAATTTTGCTAGAACGCGATCGCTATTCAGTTGGGCGTGATCCTAAAAGTGATATTTGTTTACATTCTCAGTTTGTTTCGCGGCACCATGCGGTGTTGGAGCGGGTCAATTATGCCGATGAAACGGCGGCTTACCAAATTACGGATGGTGATTTAAGCGGCAAACCTAGCACGAATGGCTTGATGATCAATGGCAAAAAGTGTCGCTCAACTGAGTTGCAATCTGAAGATACGATCGTGTTTGGTCCGAACGCAAAAGCCGTGTTTAGGATGATTCCGGCTAGCTTGAAGAATTTGCGATAGTTGAGTTCGTCGTTTCCTAGAGCCGATGGTAGCGGTACATTTCACTCGCCGCCCGATGCAGCAATGAGTGGCGATAAGCCAATGCTGGCAGATCTTCTGCATATCCGCCCCCAATCACACAAGCCACAGCATAGCCTTGAGCCAAGCAGGTGCCCAACACTTGCATATCGCGGCGAAACAGTCCGGTATCGGTGAGGGCAAGTTTACCCAGGCGATCGCCCCCATGGGGATCAACTCCAGCATCGTAGAACACCAGATCGGGCTTTACTTGCGCCAATAGAGTGGGCAAATAGGCTGCCAGAGTTTGCAAATACTCGTCATCTTCCATGCCTTCAGATAGCGGTACATCCAGATTGCTGTGCTGTTTAGTGCCCGGAAAATTGACCTCACAGTGCATTGAAAAGGTAAACACACTGGCATCTGCCTGAAAAATGAACGCAGTGCCATCGCCCTGATGCACATCCAAATCCACAATCAGGGCAGTTTGAATCAGTCCTTGGTGTTGTAAACAGCGGATGGCGATCGCCATATCATTAAAAATACAAAATCCCGATCCATAGGTAGGAAAGGCGTGATGGGTTCCGCCTGCCGTATTGCACGCCAACCCGTGTTTCAGCGCGAGTTGGGCAGTCAGCACCGTCCCGCCCACCGCCACGCAAGTCCGGTTCACCAAGGCATCACTCCATGGCAAGCCAATCCGCCGCTGAGCTTTTGCATCGAGGGTGCCGTCACAGTAAGCCTGCACATACTCTGGCGTATGGACTTGCTCGATCCAGTCTGGGGGCGATCGCTCTGGTTGATGAAACTGTGAATGAGTTGCAACGCCATCTGCTAACAATCGCTCATAGAGCAACCGAAATTTGGACATGGGAAACCGATGACCCGCTGGTAGCGGTGCCTCATAATCGGGGTGATACACGAGGGGCAAATCCATGATTAAAGCAACGTCCATTGATCAAAGGTGGCTGCCTGACCGCAACCGACACCCCTTTCATCAAGCACAGTCCACAAAATGACATTGTGAATTGAAAACCGTTGCCCCGTGCTGCAAATTCTCACGCCCTGGTAATTGTTGATAAAGCCATTAGCTTTTGCTTGCTGCAACAGTCGATCGCGGTCTGCCCGTTCCATCGGTTCTGCCGTCAGTCGTGAGGGCGTTTGCGTAAACTGTTCCCATTCCATGCGCCAGAGTTTTAATGCCTGCCGATTGCCATAATTCAAGATTGGGTCGGCTTCCGCACCGTGAGACACCACCACAAAAGGTGCTTCAAATAGTGCCTGGGAAAGTAGTTCCTGGGAAAGTGCGGCTTGATCGTCATCGTTCGTTAAAAGCGACGCTCCTGTCCAATGGTGAAAACTGTGAAGCAACCGCTGGGTATGACGAATCACCTCTTCCTGCATGGTCATTGCTCTTAATCCCGTCCCTGGTTTTTAAATTCTTATATTATTATGAAGATAAGTTAAGAAACTTCCCATTAGCAACCCAGATATATTGTGTTGACCCAACCCTCCGTTCGAGATCGCCCCTTTGAAATTCAAACCTGGACTTGGAACGGGCACCAAATTCCTTACACTGTCATGGGCAGCGGACAGCCGTTGCTATTGGTGCATGGGTTTGGGGCATCCCTAGGACATTGGCGTAAAAATATTCCGGTGCTAGCTGCCGCAGGCTATCAGGTCTATGCGATCGACCTATTGGGGTTTGGCGGTTCCGATAAACCTGCGCTCAACTATTCTCTCGATTTGTGGCAAGCGCAACTCAAAGATTTTTGGACGGCGCACATTCAGAGACCAACCGTATTTGTGGGTAATTCCATTGGTGGCTTGCTCTGCCTGATCATGATGGCAGACTATCCGGAACTAGCAGCGGGTGGGGTTCTGCTCAACTGTGCGGGTGGACTCAACCATCGCCCCGATGAATTCAATTTGCCGATGCGAATGGTGATGGGCACCTTTACTAAGGTCATCAGTTCTAAACTGGTCGGTCCGTTTTTGTTCAACCGCATTCGCCAAAAATCTCGCCTGCGCCGGACTCTGTATCAGGTCTATTGCGATCGCGCCGCCGTTACCGATGATTTAATCGATCTGCTCTACAATCCATCCTGCGATCCGGGTGCCCAGCAAGTATTTGCATCGGTGCTTACTGCTGCCGCTGGACCTTCTCCCGCAGAGCTATTGCCTAAGGTGAAAGCGCCGCTGCTCGTGCTGTGGGGCGAAGCCGATCCCTGGACTCCGATCGCAGGAGCCACCCTTTATCAAGAATTTGCCAAAACCCATCCCTTAACATTCATCCCCATTCCCAACACGGGGCATTGCCCCCACGACGAAAACCCTGATGCCGTGAATCCGCTAATTTTGGACTGGTTAGCCCACCTAATACCAATTTGCAATTGAAACACGACAGATGATCTGCTGGAAGCGGCAATGTTTCTTTGTCTTGCAATTCAAAACTCAAAACTCAAAACGCTCTTACAACCTTCGCTGTGATATAATCACAAATCTGTGGCTGTGTGCCTCATTTTGTGCACCAGCGAAAACTGACCAGACTATTTACTTAGAAAGCCAAAACTAGCATGATCAAATTGCGCTTAAAGCGGTTCGGAAAAAAGCGGGAAGCTAGCTATCGGATTGTGGCGATGAATAGTGCCGATCGCCGCGATGGCAGACCTATAGAAGAGCTAGGTTTTTACAATCCTAGAACAGACGAAGTTCGGTTGGATGTGCCGGGTATTATCAAGCGATTGAAACACGGCGCGCAGCCCACTGATACGGTGCGTGATATTTTGCGAAAAGCCAACGTGTTTGATCAACTTAAAGCTGAATCAACCTCAAGCTGAAATTTAAAGCTTAAACCTCATGACTGAACCCGTTGCAGTGAATCCTTCCGCTAAAGCGCCTCCAGATTATGAGAGCTTGATCCGATTTTTGGTTCAGCCTTTTTTGGAGTCGCCTGATGCTCTGCGATTAGATTGTGAAACATCCCCAAATAAAGCAAAGGTTTGGGTTCGGGTCGCGTTTGAAGGTGTTGATAAAGGGCGAGTGTTTGGTCGGGGTGGGCGTAATATTCAGGCAATTCGTACCGTACTCTCTGCGATCGCTCAATTAGCGGGGCAGTCGATCCATTTGGAGGTTTACGGTAGCCCGTCTTCCGTAGGGGTTGATGAGCCTGAACGAGAAGCGAGACCCAGCGCCCCTCGTCGGGTTGTGCCCAGCCCCAAACGAGTTTCACCCCGCAGCGAAGATATGCAGGTTGATGAATGAACATGTTAAGATGCGCCCTTATCCCTTAGAATAGCTAGCCAGTCTGCATGGTAGAGGCATTAAAGATTGAGTTGCCCAGTGCTATAAGCGCGATCGCCTTAGCAGGCAATCGAGAAGAAAACTTAAAACTAATTGCGCGTCAAACAGGGGCAAAGCTAGTCTTGCGGGGACAAGAGCTTTTAATATCTGGCACAGATGACCAAGTTTTGCTGAGCCAGCGCTTGATTCAGTCATTAGAGCGCTACTGGGGGCAAGAAAAACCGATTTCTAGTGCCGATATCCTTACCGCACAGCAGGCGATCGAAACTCAACAACACGATGAACTGCACGATCTGCAAAAAGATATTCTGGCGAAAACTCGCCGTGGATATGAAATCCGCGCCAAAACCTTTCGACAGCGGCAATATATTCAAGCGGTTCGCAGTCATGACCTGACTTTTTGCATCGGTCCCGCAGGCACAGGAAAAACTTTTCTGGCGGCTGTTCTGGGCGTTCAGGCTTTACTCAACAACGAATTTGAACGCCTAATCTTGACGCGCCCCGCCGTGGAAGCCGGAGAAAAGCTAGGGTTTCTTCCCGGTGACTTGCAGCAAAAGATTGATCCCTATCTGCGTCCCCTTTATGATGCGCTGTATGAATTTATTGATCCCGAAAAAATTCCCGGCTTAATGGAGCGCGGGGTGATTGAGGTTGCCCCGATCGCCTACATGCGGGGGCGGACGCTCAATAACGCCTTTGTGATTTTGGATGAAGCCCAAAACACCACGCCTGCCCAAATGAAAATGATCGTGACTCGGTTAGGGTTTCGCTCTCGCATGGTGGTAACGGGTGACGTGACCCAAACTGATTTGCCATTGCATCAAGCATCGGGGTTGGCGATCGCCCAAAAAGTGTTGCACTCCGTCGAAGGAATTTCTTTTTGCAACCTCACCAAAGCTGATGTGGTTCGTCATCCATTAGTGCAGCGGATTGTGGCAGCCTATGAAGAGCATGAAACGCCCTAAAGCCTGCGATCTCGCAGGCTTTAGTACTCCAAATTTTTTTATTTAAATAGAGTTAGAACGCTAGAGTTTGCCTTATATCAAACCCGGCTGAATATAATTGCAATATCGTTGAGTTGGCATTGTGTCGCTCAATCGGGCTGAGTCAGTCCAAAGAGGATTTCCTTGATCGTCTGGTTTCGTCAAGTTTTTTCACGGTGGGGCAAATTTTTACCGCTAAGCACTTCTCCAGAACTAGGAGTGCTAATCCTCGCTGGAATTAGCGTCACTGGCTTAGTGTTAGGGTCTCGGCAGTTTGGTCAATTAGAATCCTTAGAATTAGCCGCCTATGACGCAATGGTTCGACTGAGACCAGCGGCTCCTACTGATCCTCGGCTGCTGATTGTTGCCATTACAGAAGCCGATATTCGGACTCAGCAGCGTTTGCCACTGCCCGATCGCGTGTATGCGGAAGCGCTCAGCCAACTGCAACAGCACCAACCACGAGTGATTGGGTTAGATATTTTACGCGATATTCCTATGGAACCAGGACATGCTGCGTTAACTAAAGAATTACAGCGTTCCAATGTTGTTGTGATTCAGTCGTTAGGAAACAGTCCAGAAGAGGCGGTTCCTGCTCCTCCGGTCGTACCAGCTAACCGGGTTGGTTTTAGCGATCTTATTACCGACACAGACGGCGTGGTTCGGCGAAATCTTATGTTTGCATCGGATAGTACGACTGAGTACGTCTCTTTTTCTACCCGTCTGGCAATGCAGTACTTAAATAACTCTGGCGATCGCCGATCCAACGGAGATTTTGGGTTGGGCAAGGCAACCTTTGCGCCATTGAGAGCGAATTCAGGGGGCTATCAACGGATTGATGCGGCAGGTGAACAAATTTTATTGAACTATCGATCGGCTCGCTATCCTGCGGCAGTGGTCACCTTGAATCAGGTTTTGCAAAAACAGGTCAATCCTGCGTTGATTAAAGACCGTGTTGTCTTGATTGGAACCACAGCGCCTAGCGCCAAAGATTTGTTTTTCACTCCTTTTAGTCCTGCTGAAACAGCAAATCCTAAAATGCCGGGAGTCGTGATTCATGCTCAAATGCTCAGCCACACCTTAACGGCTGCACTAGAAGGGCGATCGCTGTTCTGGTTTTGGTCTGAACCGATTGAAGTGCTGTGGATTGTCAGTTGGGCGATCGCGGGGGGATTGATTGCCGGGTGGGTGCAGCGGGCGTTCATATTGGCATTAGCAGGAACCGGACTGCTATTGCTCTTAGGAGCCGTGAGCTATAGTCTGTTTCTGCATCAAGCCTGGGTGCCGATTGCCGCCCCGGCGCTTGCCGCGATCGCCGTCGGCAGCTTTACCATCATTTACCAAATGCAATATGCCCGTCAGCAGCAGCAAATTGTGATGAAACTATTGGGGCAGCAAACCTCGCCTGAAATTGCTTCAGCCCTGTGGAATTCTCGCGATCGCCTCCTCCAGTCGGGCAGGTTAGCAGGGCAAACTCTCACGGTCACTGTTCTGTTTATCGACATTCGCAACTTCAGCGGCATTTCCGAGCAGCAGTCCCCAGAAGTGATGATGGGCTGGCTGAACGAATATATGAGCAGCATGACTCAAGCCGTTCATCAACATCAGGGCATTGTCAACAAATTTATGGGTGATGGGCTAATGGCAGTGTTTGGGGTGCCAGTGCCGCGTTTAACCCTCGCTGAAATTGCAGAGGATGCAAGACAGTCGGTTGCCTGTGCCGTTGAAATGGGCGATCGCCTACAAACCCTGAATCAAGATTGGCAGCAACGCAGCTTACCTGTTGTGCAAATGCGGGCTGGAATTTACACGGGAACCGTGATGGCAGGCAGCTTAGGCGGAAAAAACCGTCTGGAATACGCGGTGATTGGAGATAGTGTCAACATTGCGGCTCGGCTAGAAGCCTGTCAAAAAGATAAACAGACTGAGTTGTGTCGGATTTTAATTGCCCGTGAAACCCTCGATCAGTTGCAAGAGCGGTTTCACGTTGAATCGTGGGGACATCTCCCAATGCGCGGCAGACAAAGCCTAGTTGAGGTTTTTCAGGTTTTGGGCTATGCCGATTCAGTGAATCAACCTAGGGAACGGGATCAACCCCAACCAGAGCTTTATCGCGATCGCCTAATTACAGAAGATACCCTTGAGCAACCTTAATTAGGCGGTTAGGGATTAGGAGCCAGAAAACCTAGCCTAAACCCAGCCATGCGAGTAGCCCTTGACCACTGGCATATTCGATCGCCAGCATTAGAGCGAAGCCAATCATGGCAGCACGACCATTTAGGCGTTCAGCATACTCATTAAAACCAAACTTAGGTTCGCCAACTTTAGGCGTTACGGAGGGCTGTTGAGTCATATCAGTGAACCTTGTTAGTAATTGAAAAAACCGTGAAGTAGAAAAGTGCAAAAAGGAATAGAATTGCCTCGTTACATTTCTTTACCGCAAGACCATTGTAAGGAGAAATTAGTTTTCGTCAAGGCGACCTGTCCTATAAAGTCTGCCTTTTGCTAGACGTGCATAATACTTTATTTCGAGATTATTACAGCAGAGGCATGAAGTTCTAAAATCATACTGATCTCCTATGAATCAACCCTAGGTCAGCGGTTTCCGTATGACGGTTTTTTTGCGTGAGGAGAACCGTCCCTAAAACTAGGGAAATTACGCCTCTTTTGAGGTCAGTTCTGACTCTGAGACCATGAGAAAGGCTGTAGATTAGTAGATGAGAGTAATTTATAACTCTTAATGAAGGATGAACTTTTAACTTGCCGCGTTAGCACAGCTAATCGAAAGAGGTTGCTTGAGGTGCTTGTATGGTGGATATATAGAGACGCTGAAGTCAATAGTTCCCAATCCTCTTTAACATCATTTCACGTTCAACAAAGTCTAGTAGATGCCAGTTATGCAAAAAAAGCTTATTTCCTATCTCAAACCGCTGTTAAAGCCATTTATTCTCTTGGTCTTAGTGCTGGGTTTAGCGCTAGGTCAGGCAAATGATGCGTTTGCAGCTTCACGCGGCGGCGGACGAATTGGTGGCGGATCGTTTCGTTCGCCAAGTCCTAGCCGTGGTTACTCCTCTCCTCGAAGCTACTCGCCTCCAATGGGTGGCGGCGGCTACTATCCGGGCGGTGGTTTTGGGTTCCCCTTTATTGCGCCCACCTTTTTCATTGGGGGCGGTGGTAGCTTGGTGACGATTCTGGTTTTCTTTGCGATCGCCAGCTTCCTCGTTCAAACGTTTCGCCGCAGCCAAGTCGAGGGTTCTGATTACGACGCTGTTGCAAACCCAACCGTGAGTGTTGCTCGGCTGCAAGTGGGCTTGTTGGCTAGCGCTCGCGAGCTTCAGGCTGACCTGGATAAATTGGCAGCCAGCGCCAACACGGGTTCAACCGCAGGGCTTGCCCAAGTCTTGCAAGAAACGACGTTGGCATTGCTTCGCCATCCCGAATATTGGACTCACGCCAATTCCACCGTCCAGCAGTCGCGTTTAGCCAGTGCAGAAGCGGAGTTTAATCGGCTTACCTTATCTGAACGTAGCAAATTTAGCCGTGAAACTCTTTCAAATGTAAACAATCAGCTACAACAAGCGCCCCTTGACGCAATATTGGCTGGCAATGATGAAGGCGGCTCTTTGGCAACCCAAGAGTTAAAAGATCCGGGCGAGTTTATTGTGGTGACCCTGGTAGTCGGCGCTCAGGGGAAGCTGCAACTGCCTGAAGTTAACAGTACTGAAGACTTGCGTCAGGCTTTGGGCACTTTGGGCGGGGTTGCAGGCGATCGCCTGCTAGCGTTAGAAGTTCTTTGGACTCCTCAAGCCGAAGAGGATGTGTTAACTCGTGATGATTTGCTGGTTGAATATCCATCCCTCAAGTTGGTCTAATCGTTTAGGCTAATTAGGATTTTGAGAAGGAGGCAACTGTGCCTCCTTTTTAGTTTGGGATAGTGTTTGCTGCGCGATCGCTTGTTTTACCCGCTTTGCCAGTTTCTCTTTCCAAAAGCGAATAGACGGATACTGTGCGACTCGACTTTGTGCGGTTCTTCCGAGCTTTTGGTGAAGCCGAGAAGGAGGGAGGAAACTATAGATCACCCCTTTCAGTGATCTGCCGATGGAATTCCTTCAAGCGCTGTTGCCCAGTACCAGTCTGCTACGGTTGGAAAGCTACGCCATTGAGTCAGGCGATTGCCTCTGGCTGAATCTTTCCTCTACGCAAACGATAGTTCCCTGTCCGCTGTGCGGTGGTCTAACTCATCGCATTCATAGCCACTATGAGCGAACGCTAGCTGACCTGCCCTGTGCCCATTTCAGGCTTAGACTGACTCTTCAAGTATGTAAGTTTTTCTGCCCAAACTCTGAGTGTCGCCGCCGCATCTTTACAGAGCGACTGCCCGAAGTGGCCGCCCCCTGGGGAAGAAAGACCGTGCGATTGATACAGCGGTTACAGTCAATCGGCTTAGCGCTGGCGGGTGCCGCAGGTGCTCGATTAGGCCATTGCTTGGGTTATGCGGTCTGTGGCAGTACCCTGCTGAACCAGCTTGAGCGACTGCCACTGCCGGACTTTACCACTCCCAAGGTATTGGGCGTCGATGACTTTGCCCTCCGCAAAGGTCACCATTACGGCACGATCTTGGTTAATCTGGAAACGCATCAACCGATTGCCTTACTGGCAGACCGTAAGGCAGAAACCTTGATCGAGTGGCTACAGGCTCACCCTGGAATAGAAGTGCTCTCACGCGACCGCTCCAAAACCTACAAAAGTGCGATGACCGCAGGCGCACCGGATGCCATCCAAGTCGCTGATCGCTTTCACTTGGTCAAGAACTTGAGTGAAACCTTAGAGCAAGCTTTTGGGAACTACCGCAGTGAGCTCAAAGCGGCTGAACAATCGCAGCATCAAACCATCGTCACAGACGCTCTTGAAGCAACCGTCTTGGCTATCCCACAGCCAACTGCTACGGAGAAGTCGCAGCAACAAATCCGACAGAACCACCAACGAAAAATAGAACGCCAGAAAACCATCAAATCCTTACGGGCACAGGGATGGCCTCAAACCGCGATTGCTCAGAAGTTAGGCGTTAGCCTCAAGAGCGTTGAACGCTACAGTACCTTGCCAGACTTTCCAGAGATACCCGCTCATCGTCCCACTTTCGGGCGCAGTCTACTCGATCCATACAAGCCACAGCTTTTGAACTGGTGGAACTCAGGTATTAGAGAGCCTAACATCCTGATGAAATTGCTCAAACCTTGCGGTTTTGAAGGCTCTCTTCGTACCCTACAACGCTACATTAGCGGACTGCGCAAAGGACAGGGTCTACCACCCGTGAGGATTAAAGTCGCTCAAGCGTTGCCCAAAGTCGTTGACCCGCAGTCGCCACCCTTCACTCCGCGTCAAGCCGCCTACTTGGTCGTACTCAATCCAGAAAATCGTCAGCCAGAAGAGACTGATCTACTAGAGCGGGTGATGCAGCAGCATCCGGACTTGACGCGGCTGGTTGAGTTGGCTGATGAGTTTTTGCAACTGTTAAGACAACGGCAGGCAGATGCATTCGATGACTGGTTGCTAAAGGCAGCAAGCTGCGCACTCAAACCTTTGCAAACGTTTGCCAAAGGGTTATTTAATGACTATGCTGCGGTCAAAGCTAGCCTCATGACAGAGTTTAGCAACGGCCCGGTCGAAGGCTTGAACAACAAGTTGAAGCTACTGAAGCGACAGATGTACGGCAGGGCTGGCTTAGAGCTACTCGCTAAGCGCTTCATTATGGCTGCATAACGGCAAGCTCAACGTAGTGCAGCAATCGTTTTCTCGGCTTCACCAAAAGCTCGGAAGAACCCAAATTTCTTGTCAGTAATGAGTACAATCCGACATTCCCTGAAAAACCGCTTGAAGGTTCTAACTATCTACGCGGCATTCGGTTCCAAGAAGCAAAAGCATTACTTGATCGCCATGACTATTCGGGTTTAATGACTCTACTAAAGCCATATTTAGACCCCTCAAAACCTGAAGAAAAGAGAATTAGGAGCTTATTGAAAGCAGCAGTTCAATGGAATCTTGCTAAATTTGCAAATTTCAGGAGAGTTCTGATAGCACTAGAAGTCGCAGAGGAAAAAGATTTCCCCTGGTATTGGATGGGCTATGAAAGTGCTCATCTTGCAGTAGTTCGTCATCAGCAAGGCAACATTATAGAAGCACTTTTTCACAGCTTTCGAGCAGCGGAAGGGCTAATCTGCAACTGGGCGGAAGAGAAATACAAACAATATATCTACTACAACGATAAAGAAGCACCTCAAATAATAGAGAAGATCCAAGAGATTCTGCCCAACTATTGGAGCAAGATGGCAGATAAAAATCAAAGATGGATTGAAGATCTGAGAAAGAGTAACCAAAAACGCCAGGAAAAGGGGCAAAAGCTAATTCCAATTAGTGTAGGTCTTTTTAGTCAAAATCTTTACACTCTTTTTGAATCAGTTCGACCAGAATCCAAAAAAGACCCTCACATGAAAGTTGTTCTATTTAGTGCTAAAGATGAACGAAATCAGCAGTTCCACAGACTGCTAGGTCTAAGGCAGAAAGATTTATTCAAAGCTTGGAAAGCCGAAAATGTTGGGACTTGGAAAGATATGGTGCGAGGTAGCCTTAACTTCATTGCAAAGGAAGATTTGCCTAAACCATTCGAGTCTTTAGAAGAAGCTAGTTTGATGGTGAAGGTGCATCAGGAATTGGAAAGGGCGATCGCCCGCCTTTAACCCTAAACCCAACAGTGCAATGGCAAGTATTCTCCTTTCTTTTGTCGGTCAACAAGACCCCTTTGCCAAAACCGAAACAGAAGGGTCAATCGTTACCCTAATGCGACACCTGGTTACTACGGAGCATACATTCAAGCGCGTCTTCTTGCTGCATACCGACAGCACCAGGCAAAACGCGATCGACACTCAACAGTGGCTAGCGTCTGAAGTTTCAACACTCACTCAGGACGCGATCGCCCTTGTCCCGGTGAGCGCCGCCCTATCTCATGATCCGATCAACCAGATGTTCGCGGTACAAGAAGCACGGAAAGCGGTAGAGCAAGCGCGATCTCACCAATCCGCCGATGACACGCTAGATTTTAATGCCTCTTCTGGTACTCCTGCCATGAAATCTGCCTGGGGAATTTTACAGGCGATCGGCTATGCGCCTCGCAGCCATATTTGGCAAATTCGCAATCCCAATGAGATGCAATCTGGGCAAGAACGAGTGTTCAGAAATGATGTCAATGTATTGAAAGATGAACTCGACATCCAGGTGATTAAGCAGCAAATCCAGGATTACAACTACAGCGGCGCGATCGCCACCCTCAGCCAAAGCAACCTGTCCACTGAAGCGATCGCCGCCTTGCTACAATCCGGCTATTACCGCATCTCCCGAAACTTTAATCGCGCCTACTCTAGTCTGAATGGGGTTAGCAAAAGCGTTGATTCTCAATGGCTGCAAGAACTTGCCGCACTACGCCAGAAACAACCAAAAATTCAATTACAAGAAGCCTATTTCAATGCCTTAACCCGGCTAAAAACCCAAAAATATGCTGACTTCTTAGTCGATGTTTTCCGATTACAAGAAGCTCTATTGTATTACCTTGCAGAGCAGTGCTTAGGGTCGCAAGTGTCTGGCAAACGCAATCAGACAGACCCAATCTGGCAGGCAATTCAGCAGCTAGAGCAGGGCAAAGTTTATCACTACTTGCAACGCTATAAGTTGCCAAAAGGAGACTTGCTAAGACTCAACGAAGCCATCAGCCGTTACGTTGTGATCGCACTCTTAGAATACTATCCTAAGCACTCATCTACGCTAATACTGATTCGAGACCTGAATGAGTATTGTGAACTGCGGAACGAAGCCGTTCACGGATTTACAGGAGTCTCTGAAATTGAAGATCAAGAACATTTGCTCACGACCTTACGAAAACTGATGAAACAGGTCGTTGGCATCAGCGATACCAATCCCTTCGATCGCCTCAATCAACAGATTTGTATGCTACTCGATCGCACGATACAGACAACCTCATAACGCGATCGCAAACACCCCGCACCAACTAGGAAATCACAGAGGAAAGAGTGTACTAAAGCCAATAAGTTCCGCAAAAACCGCTGCCGAAACAGACCCTTATCCGTTGGATCTAGGGGTTCAGAAAGCAGTGTGGCTAGAGGCTCTTGTTCGGTACACCTACAATATTTCTGTGCAAACATCCATGAGATCGCTCTACATTTCCCAACAAGGCTGCTACCTGTCGCTAAAGCAGGAGCAGGTGATCATCAAGCAAGGACAAACCGTTTTAGAAGAGGTGCAGATTCCGCTATTGGAGCAGATCCTCGTCTTTGGTCAATCGCAGATTACAACTCAACTGATTCGGGCTTGTCTATGGCGCAACGTTCCCATTGTTTATTTATCGCGCATGGGTCGTTGCTATGGACGGCTAGTGCCCATCGAACGAGGATATCGCAATCTCGCTCGACGACAGTTATTGCTCCTGCTAGACGATCGCTTACGAGTGGCAAAAGCGATCATCCAGGCAAAACTCCACAACAGTCGAGTGATTCTGCAACGGCAACGACGGCGCGGCATTTCGGATGAGATTGACGCTGCCATTGGCGGCTTGAAATACCTGAGTCATCGAGCCGAGCAAGCCACTTCCACAGAGCAACTGATGGGCTTTGAAGGAGCCGGTGCCGCCAGCTATTTTGCCGCTCTGGGCAACTGTTTGACCACTGAAGGATTTACCTTTACCGAGCGATCGCGCCGTCCACCGAAAGATCCCGTCAATGCCATGCTCAGCTTTGGCTATCAACTATTGTGGAACCACTTGCTCAGTTTAATTGAACTGCAAGGACTCGATCCTTACGATGCCTGTTTACATCAAGGTTCAGACCGTCATGCCGCCCTTGCCTCTGACCTGATTGAGGAATTCCGTGCCCCAATCGTGGACTCTTTAGTGCTGTACTTGGTGAATCGCCGCATCGTCAATCTAGTGG
The DNA here is from genome assembly GCA_041749615.1 of Leptolyngbyaceae cyanobacterium. GTDB lineage: Bacteria > Cyanobacteriota > Cyanobacteriia > Leptolyngbyales > Leptolyngbyaceae > ULC077BIN1. The sequence continues at coordinate 25,993 of JBGTAZ010000006.1, forward strand.
AAGATTTTGACCACGCCAATGATGGTGGCTGCTACCTGAATGATTCTGGACGTAAAAAGTTTCTGCGATCGTTTCTATTGCGGATGGAAGAAATGCTAGATACCGAGCGAGGATCTCAGCCCCGATGGGATTTGCTCAACCAACAAGTCAAAGCTTACAAACAGTTTGTTTACGACCCAAGCCTTGGGTATAAACCTTACCTGATTCGATAACATGCTCCTTTATCTAGTCACTTACGATATTTCCTGCAACAAACGGCGGAAGAAAGTTTCAGATCTATTAGAAGGCTATGGTCAGCGGGTGCAGTACAGTGTGTTTGAGTGTGTCTTACCCGTGGATAAATTTGGTGAATTACGCCAGCGGCTGGAAGAGCGAGTGAATCAGGTAGAAGACAGCGTGCGGTTTTATCCACTATCACGCCACACCCTCAACCAGGTGGAAGTGTGGGGCAAGGTGCCTGTAACCCAACCGCCTAAGTCAGTGGTTATTTAGGCTAAATGCTGCGAGGGATGAGGGAAATGTTGGGAAAGCCGATGATCTCGTTAAAAGCCTCGATAGGCTCTAGCGTAAGCATTTCAAGGGATTTAAGCTATACTTTTGGGAGGCAGAAAATGCCAAATTGCTTATCCCTCGCAAATCGGCTCTGGAGACTCCTCCAGCAAATGATTTCAACGAGGGGGGTCCCTACTCGCTAGGGAAACCAATTGAATGGAAACGCCGAGAGGTAGATCGAATGGCTTGGTTGAAGGTAGTCCCTACTCGCTAGGGAAACCAATTGAATGGAAACTCGTCATGCAACTAACTCCTTACTTTAATAACTTTGACGTCCCTACTCGCTAGGGAAACCAATTGAATGGAAACACTATAGTTTCAAAAGTCTCTGTGTAAATATCATTAGTCCCTACTCGCTAGGGAAACCAATTGAATGGAAACTTAGATTTTACCTTAGTAGGTAAAGTTACAGGATTGAAGTCCCTACTCGCTAGGGAAACCAATTGAATGGAAACACCCCGCACTCATTACATTCTCGGAACCACTGGTTATCAAAGTCCCTACTCGCTAGGGAAACCAATTGAATGGAAACTTCTCATCTGAGATATAAGCTAAACGCTCAAATGCTGGTCCCTACTCGCTAGGGAAACCAATTGAATGGAAACTTTTGGAGGACTGTAACGACTGAATCAACTCGGAAATCAGTCCCTACTCGCTAGGGAAACCAATTGAATGGAAACTCTGGAGAATGATTTCAAGCACTAGCAATTCAGGAGAGTCCCTACTCGCTAGGGAAACCAATTGAATGGAAACTTGTCGCGGGTTCAGGTGCTACTCAGGGAGCCGGGGTCCCTACTCGCTAGGGAAACCAATTGAATGGAAACTTGTCTTTCTGTGACAGGACATCAGACAGTAAGATACGTCCCTACTCGCTAGGGAAACCAATTGAATGGAAACTTTAGATTCGCCATGAGTTTTGGCTGGATGAGATTCTTGTCCCTACTCGCTAGGGAAACCAATTGAATGGAAACTAGCAACAGCCGGAATACAGTATTGCAGCGAAACATAGAGTCCCTACTCGCTAGGGAAACCAATTGAATGGAAACTGAGGAATCATTTCACGATGCCTATATTCGGGAAGGGGTCCCTACTCGCTAGGGAAACCAATTGAATGGAAACTCGAAAGACCCCGGCTTATTTATGAGATTAGTTTATGAAGTCCCTACTCGCTAGGGAAACCAATTGAATGGAAACGGTTCACCTTTCTTGTCTAAGACAGGTTCACCTTTTTTGTCCCTACTCGCTAGGGAAACCAATTGAATGGAAACCAGCTTCAAACTATCGCGATCGCGCTGTCGCTGTGCTGTTTGTCCCTACTCGCTAGGGAAACCAATTGAATGGAAACAAATTCACCTAATGCCGCTTTATCCGACTGGATTGCCGGGGTCCCTACTCGCTAGGGAAAGGGAGCATCTCAAAGTTGTAAAAACAGTCAAAATTCGAGTTGACCATTGAGATAAGCACAGCGCACAGACAGAACTTTCGGGACGTTTTCTGCTTTCCACTGTGCGCCAGTTAGCTTCATGCGGGCATCAATCTGCTTGA
>JBGTAZ010000007.1:0-7157 GCA_041749615.1 Leptolyngbyaceae cyanobacterium
ACCCAGTAACAGGTCAAAATCATTGGCTCCAATGAGTCATTTGATAAGGTGCGATCGCGACCCTGCCCCAACATTTCGACGCTATAGGTTGGATGGGCGCGACTTGCCATATCCAAAATCAATCGTCGCCCAATTCGCCGCCAACTGGGTTCTTTGCTGTGCCACTGCAACCGACAGCATGGCCAAGGCAACTGTTCGCGATCGAACAGGCGACAGCAAGCGCCAATCACCCGGTAGCTAAAATGACAGCCGGGGCTAGTGATGATTTGTCCGGGTGGCAAAGGATGAAGCATGGCAGTGATTTTGCCACAGTTTGCCGCATTTGGCAGTAGCGATCGCAAAAAATTTCAACTGAAACAACTGGCATCGCTTCGCAATAACTGCGATCGCGCCATTTTTAAGCAGCAACCTGTACTGCTGTTCGGCTCAAGTATTCCACTAACAATAACCGTAAATAATCGAGGATTTCAAGGTAGCCGCAGATCTGGGGATACTGTTCGCCGTTGATCAGATACCAATCAAAAATAGGAGCGATTTCAAACGGCATAGTTTTTTGCAGCGCCGCCAAAACATCGTCTGGTTTCTCACACTGTCCGGTTAATACCTGTCCTGCGTAGCCTTGCAAATGACTGGTCAAAAGCTCAATTTCACCAAGAACGCTAAACTCGCGATCACTTTCCCATTCGGCTAATTGACGACGCTCATCGCGCATACCCTGGTATGCCAAATTGATCTGCTTGATCAACCGTTGGAGATGAGCTATGACGATTGCGTTGCTTTGATCCACAGCACCTTGCTCAATGCTGATTGTTTCTGTCATTTGCCCGTCTCACAGATCTGTCTTTAGTTTATCTGATTATTTAGAACCAGCCTGTGCTGTTATGGGTTATTCAACATCCTTGAGTTAAGGCTGCGATCGCCCTCACTGTGAGACCTCAATCTGAGAACAGTTCAAAGGCAGTAAACCCGACCGTTGCGGCATTCCCGTTGTTGCGCCTGCCACTAACCAAACGGAGCCGTCTTTATCGGTGATCAAACCTTGTGCTTCGGTGATCGGTGCGGGTGTGGATGTAATAGTGTCTGCCTGCCTCTCTCCCGTTCTTCCCGTCTCCCCCTGCCGTTGACTGCCCTCACCCTTTACTTCTACCCACCTCACAAAGCTCTCGTCACTCTGCAACGGATCGGTTGGGCTGGGCGCAATCCCACCCCGCCCGGTCACGGTGAGAGAACTGGTTCGCTGCACTCCACGAGGAACGCAGGCTTGGGAAATGAGTTGAGTCGGGTCAACCAGATCAACAGGCAGTTGTGTCAATCCGCGGCTAGGATCAAAAGTGGGATAGATGACGGTGCCGCTGCTGCCTGATTGCGATTCTGCCGAAATATCCACCCGTCCGTTTCCCCGAAATCCAGCAAAGCTACCGGGGTTGCGCCCGACTGGAGTTGCCCGACTGCTGCTAAACAGTGCCGCCAGAAACACAGGCGAATTGATAAAAATGTTGCCGCCTGCACCCAATTCAGCATTTGCCAAAATGTCGCTGTCTTCTAGGGCTAGAAAGATATTTGATCGAATGTTGATGTTGCCGCCGCCGCCCGTGCTATCAAATACACTGGTGCTGATCAAGCTGCTATCTCGTAGACGAATATCTCCAGCCACGATATCAATATTGCCACCGCCCGATCGCGTCGAGCTTGCCAGGATTTGCCCCCCGTTGCTGCTCAAGGTGTCGTTGAGAGAAATGTTGATGTTGGCAGCAGTGCCAAACTCAGTTCCTCGACTTGAGATCAATCCATTTTGCGATCGCAGATTATTCGCTTGGATATCGATATCGCCACCGCGCCCCTGCCCAATAATGTCCGATCGCAAAGCACCCTCGTCCAGCAGGTTGAGGTCACCCGTCCGCACGGATAACTTTGCCCCATTGGTGTTCCCGGCTCCAACCGTCGCCAGTGAGCTTCGATTCGATAGGGTGATCGAATCTCTAACTTGAACACTCAATTCCCCTGCATTCCCCTGCCCCCCGATCGCAGCAGCATTTGAGGCAATGGTGTTAACTAGCCCCAAACTAGCTGAAGACTGAATCGCACCCGGTTGTAGATCAGCAAAAATTCCAGACCTAGCTGGATTATCAATCCGATCAAAGCTGACGGTGTTGATTGAGGATTGATTCAGCACATCCAGTTTTCTAGCCGAAACTGAGAGACTGCCGCCGGCACCCGCCCCAAAGGTGGAAGTGGACACAACACCGCGATTATCTAAACGAACAGAGTCACTCACTGAGATCGCCAGATTGCCGCCTTGACCTTGACCAACCACGCTGGTTGAAATGAATCCTCCATTCTGAACGACTAGATTGCCAGCATTGACGTTGATATTGCCGCCGCGCCCCTGTCCAAACACCGCAGTGCTGACTCCACCCGCGTTTTGCACGGTGAGAGTCCCCGTTTCAATCAAGAGATTGCCAGTTGTCGCAGACCCAATTGAGTTTGATCCGAGGGAGGAAACTCCATCAACCAAGACGGTATCTGCCCCAAGGACTGTGACATTGCCAGCCACTCCAGTCCCAAGTGCGCTCGATGCAACAGTTGATAAATTCTGAAGGGTCAAATTGGGGGTTTCGATCCGCAGGTCCCCCGCTCGCCCTTCAACGGATGTCGTTGAGATACTGCTGCCGTTCTGGACAGTGACGCTCTCTCTGGCGCGAATTTGCAAGCTTCCCCCTACGTCGCCCAGTAACGTTCCGACAGAAATAAAACTGGCATTCTTAGCTTGCAATTGCGCCGTGTCTATAATTACACTTCCGCCTCTTTGACCTTCGGCAGTAATCTCGCCTCTGTCAAGATTCACCGCAGTTGCCTGAATGTTCAAGTTGCCTGCTTGTCCAAAGAAAGCATTAGCATCGATAACCGCGCCATCTCGAACCGTTAAGCGATCGGCGACAATCTGCATCGTGCCCCCATCCCCCGTCGCGCCAAACTGTGCCAGAGCGCCAACCGATAAAGTGCTAGGGCGAATACCTGATCCAGAGACATCAATTTCAGCGGCTCGGATGGTTAAGCTGCCGCCATCGCTGGCAGAAACCGATATAGCAAAGATCCCAGCACCATCTCTCACGGCTAATCGTTGGGCATCCAGAGCAATCGTTCCAGCCCTTCCCGTACTGGTCGTATTATTGACACCCGCAAATAAGCTAGTGCCTTGCCCGTCTAATTCAATTTGGTTCGCTTGCACAATAATTTCCCCAGCATTCCCATTGTTATCTGTGAAGGCTTGAATGGATGAGTTATTGACCGCTAAACGTCCAGCGTTAATCAGGAGTCTCCCCGCATTTCCAGTCCCATTTCCTGATGAACTCACGCTGATTCCACCCCCTGACAGGTTCACTTCGTTGGCTTGGATCGTGATGTTGCCAGCCGTTCCCGCCCCAGTCGTGTCTACAGATAAAATGCCACGATTTTGCAGGATCAAACGCCCGGTTGCGCCTGTGGCGATCGTGATATTGCCCGAATTACCACCACTAGGGCTATCAGTACGAATGCCCAAACTGTCTAGGACAATGTCTGCACCTGCGCTCAAGTTGACATTTCCACCATTCGTTACGACGGTGGAAACGCTGCCCAACAGTGGCACAATGCCGCCTTGAAACAGGATGTTATTACCCGCGCTGAAGTTGATATCGCCACCGTTGGTGGTGATCGCGGAAAATAGAGGAAAGCTGTTTTGAACAATAATGTTATTCCCGGCTTGCGCTGTTAAGTCAACTCCAGGATTGAGCATATTGATCCTGTCGGTGAAGGTAATATCGTTTGTGGCTTGCAGAATGACGTTTGCGATCGCCGCGTTAATGGTGCCGTTTGAGATCGTGTTATTGACCCCTGGATCAGCGAACTGATCGTTGGCAGCGAGTTGCGGGGGATTGTTTGCCCCGGCAACGACGGTAATATTGGTTGGGTCAAGCAGCAAGGTTCCCGGTAAGCCTTTGGGGGCGAAGGTGTCCACCTGTCCGTTGAAGTCGAGGAATTGCTTACCAGAAACTTCGACAAAACCGCCATCGCCAGAGATCGCACCGCCTTTTGCACTCACCTTGCCATAAAAGCGGGTTGCCTCATCCGACCAGATGATCACCTTGCCGCCATTCCCAGCAGCGATCGCGTCTGCTTTCACAGTCACATCGGGCGCAACAAACACGCGGCTGGCAGTGGGCACCGTTCCCTGCCCCTGAAAGTCGCCGCCGATTAACACCGTGCCGCCGCCACCGGGAGCGGAAACATCAATGGTGGCACGATCTCGGAGGGCAATGCGATCGCCTAACACTTCCACTCGTCCGCCCGGTGCTGTCAAGCCGCCCGTATTGGTGACGGTGCTGCCAATCAGCGTCAGGCTTTGCCCCGTGCCCACCGTTAAATTGCCAGCCTGAGTAATGGGAGCCTGCCCCCGTCCATACTGCAAACCGGGCGTGATGTTGACCGTGAGCAGCGGCGCAGCTTGGGGATTGGTGGCGCTGAACTGATTGCCATCGGGAAAAGCGAGGGATGGGGCAGTCGTCGCCACAAACGAGCCGCGCACATCCAGTCGCGCCTCCTGACCAAAAATGATGCCGTTGGGATTGATCAAAAACAGGTTGGGAGAGGACGCGCCCAAGGTTCCCAACGTGCCCAAAATTTCAGACGGATTAGCTCCCGTGACTCGTGCCAGGATGTTTTGAATCGCAGCGCTGGGGCTGAGAAAGTAGGCTCCGCGCCCCTGACTGACGTTGAATTCTCGGAAACTGTGGAACAGGTTTGCCCCCCGTTGCGCCCCACCCGCGATCGCGTCCACCGATTGTCCACCAAAGTTCTGAATCACCGTCGAGTTTTCCGCACCGAGGGTAGAGTCGGGCACAATATTGCTTTGGGCAAAGCTAGCGATCGGGCTTGCCATGCTTGTAACCAAACTCAGCAGCAACCCACTTTGCCAGTTAAATTGCCCCATCTCAGTAAATTTCCTGATCGACATTTGCCGCAATTTTACCAGAAGAGCAAAACAGCCTGCTAAGGTTCATCACATCTTCATGTGTCTCAGGGATGCTCAACAAAATTGAGATGTCGATGTCAGCGCTTTGCTACCCGCGATCGCCAGTTTTAAAAAAGGCGCATGGATACTGCGATCGCCGCTTTTCTAGCAAATCAGTCACGCTTCGTGGCGGCTACTCGTGCCAATCACTGCAATTTTATGTCGATAGACTAGTTCAGCACCAAACCAGCCGCCGATTCCTAGCAGTGTGGCTACAACCGTTGAGATGATCAGCCCAATTGGCAAGATCGCCCCTTCGACATTGTTCCACCGCAGCACCCAGTTGACGAGGGTTAAAAACATTGCTGCAACGTTACCAGTCATATGAATCCAGCCAGCACTATGCTTTCTGACGCGATCAATTTTGAGAAAATCCATCATGCCTGTGAAAGCAGCCACCAACCCAGCAACAAATCCGGCACCAATCAACCATAAGGAAGCCCTTGCCCAGAAAGGATCTTGAGTAAACCAGTAGCCAATATCGCTAGCAAATGCCCCCGTAAGAAATGCAATCGGGAAGGTCACCAGTAAAGGATGTAGCGGATGACGTGCGATCGCTACAGTGCTAGGAATCCCACTATCACGATATTCACGCTCGTCACTTTCAATGAAGGGTGGAATGTTGGGGGTTGGTGTCATGGTTCTCTCCTGAAGATTAGCTAAAAATATGGGGAAGCAAGGACTCAATTAATACCAAATGAGGATCACGTTTAAGAACGCTGAACTTCATAGATAGGCTCTATATTCAGTCGTAGGTTTGCCGATTAATCGATTAAAAAGTAAAGCATTACACCTTCCGGTTATGCTCACAATCCCGTAGAGATAGATTGGAACTCGTCTATCTGAAGAAATACAAGCCCTATGTAAATTAAGGCAGAGGCAGGTTGAATCTCAATCTATCCAAAGGAATATAGTGTTTATAAAAGTAAAAATATAAAAAGTTGTTGAATCAGGCAAAACTTATTTCTACTTCATTTTGAAATGAGCGCTCAACCTATCACTTTTGCTAGAGGGATTGTTTTTTTAAAGCAGGTAGTCTTGAGCCTATGTTCAAAAGTTATAAGCAATTTTGAGAAGCTAAGTTGTCTACATCTAATCGTCAATCAACCCTTCTAGAATTGCTTTTTTGTTCATTAAAAAGACGTTAATTAATCCTTAAGGACTAGTACGATGAGCAACCTTTTTTCTCAGGCGATCGCCTATATTCGTTCCATATTGAATGGATTTCGACTCCAGCAATATTTTGCCTTTATTTTAATTGGTTTTATACTGCTTACTACAAATGCAAAAGCTGCGCCTAATAATGATGCTTTGGGGGCAAAAGTTCGGGAGCGGATAGAACAAACCGATAAAGCAGATAGACCTAAAACAACGGGCGAATGGAACCGAGAAGCCGAAGAAACTGAAGGGCAACCTGGAAAAAGACTAGAAAGGATTGCGAAGGAATCAGGAGAAGCCTTCAAGCAGTTTGGATCGGGCTATGTGAAAGGCGCTCAAGAAACTGCTGGTGATATTCAAAATGGTGCTGTCCAACTGGCTCGTTAATCGATAGGCGACCGATAAAATCGACACCTAAAAATCTGATGTTGATATTAGTTAGGGGGCACCTCTTATGGGTGCCCTCAGCGTTATATACAAACAATAGTGATATGTGCGATCGCGATAAAGATGTTCGACTTTTTTGTAGCCACGATGCAATCGAGTTTAAAGCTTTTACGGCTCATGCTACTGAGCCGGCAGAAATCAAATAATTACACTAGAGGTGCTGAAGATGAGCCAGCCGATCAAGGTTGAGAAGACCATGACAATCAACAAACCAGCGGCAGAACTTTATCAGTTCTGGCATAAATTCGAGAACTTACCCCATTTTATGAAGCATCTCAAATCGGTAAAGGTGCAGGATGCTAAGCGATCGCGCTGGGTTGCCAGCGCACCTTTGGGTGGCACCCTTGAATGGGATGCAGACAGGGAGCATCTCAAAGTTGTAAAAACAGTCAAAATTCGAGTTGACCATTGAGATAAGCACAGCGCACAGACAGAACTTTCGGGACGTTTTCTGCTTTCCACTGTGCGCCAGTTAGCTTCATGCGGGCATCAATCTGCTTGA
>JBGTAZ010000008.1:0-6536 GCA_041749615.1 Leptolyngbyaceae cyanobacterium
TCGGGGCGTTTGAGCTTCGTGGGATCAAGCCCACTCGAAATGATGGATTCTAGTTGATCGAAGGCAAACTCGCTAATAGTGGAAAGGGCTTTCTGCTGCTGAGTATTCAGCCGAATCGTGTTTCCTAGTTCGCGAATTGCAGAGGGTTGGCTCGATTCGGCAGTCGGTACAGGAATCGGCTGAGCGATCGCACTCACACTAGACAGGCAGCATAATCCAACTGCGATCGCGCTAGCAGAACCAGAGATGACAATAGACGATTTCAGTTTCATAGGTGTAAAGCGAAGGAGATTTATCGGGACTAGAGTCAAGAATGGCGCATCGAACCGGGATCAAATCGATCACCGAACCATTAAGATGCATTTTACCTAGACTGAGTAAAATCAAAAAAGTTTCGGGAAAGTTTATGTCAACGACCCTTCACACTATTTCTATACCGCCGAGCCGTGGGAGATCGCCCCAAGGAGCCGTCGTGCTGCTGCATGGCTGGGGTGCCAACTGCCAGGATCTCTGTGGACTGGCAGACGACCTAGATTTATCAGACTATCACCTGGTATTTCCAGAAGCGCCCTTTCCTCATCCCGATAATCCCGTGGGCAAGATGTGGTACGACTTCCCGCAAGACTATAGATTTTTGGGCAAACCAGAATTTGGCGATCGCGCCGACCTATCCACCAGTCGCCAGCGGCTGATAAATTGCTTAACTCAGTTCACGCAAATGTCCAACATTCCTTGGTCGCGGATGATCTTGGGCGGTTTTTCTCAAGGGGGCGCAATGACCCTAGATGTGGGCGTGCGGCTGCCATTGGCAGGGTTAATGATTTTAAGTGGTTACCTCCATGCCCCGCTGCAACCCCAACAGACTTCCCCGCCTCCCACTTTAATGATCCACGGTCGGCAAGATCAGGTGGTGCCCTTGTCAGCCGCTCACCAAGCGCGTGATAGTTTGGAGGCGATCGGCGTAACTCCACAGTATCAGGAGTTTAATATGGGACATGAAATCCAATCGATGGTGTTAAGACAAATACAAAGTTTTGTTAAAGAGTTGCTGCCAATCTATGACAAGCCGTGAATATCCGGTTTGATCGGAATTAAGTCGGCTAAGATAAGCAAGGACGAATACGGACAGCCTGAAACGTCTTGGGTTTTCATAAGCCTTGAACACTGCAACCCGGAGGTGCCAGTCATGCCAGCATTACACGTAGAAAGAGAAAAAGTTTCCAGCTTGACTGAGAATGACGTTGCAGAACTGGCAGCGCGGTTAGAGCAAGACGATTACTCCGATGCTTTTGAAGGACTCAAGGATTGGCACTTACTGCGGGCGATCGCGTTTGAGCGTCCTGAGATGGTGGAACCTTACCTCTATTTGCTCGACATGGAAGCTTACGACGAAGCGTAAAAAACTAAAGATTGGTCATTGCAGATCTAAGAGCCTAGATTGATGATGAACTCATTAGTCTAGGCTCTCAAAGTTTATGCAAGGTTGTCGAGTTTTAGTTGGGGTGGGTGGTGGCATTGCTGCCTACAAAGTGTGCGAAGTTGTTTCGGCACTGGCAAAAGATGGCGTAGAAGTGCGGACACTGCTGACCGATGCCGCCCAGGAATTTGTCACAGCGCTGACCTTTGCCACCTTGAGTCGGCATCCAGCTTACCGCGATCGCGATTTTTGGCAGCCTGTTCACGGTCGTCCATTGCACATTGAGCTAGGAGAATGGGCAGACGTTTTTCTGTTGGCACCGCTGACCGCAAATACCTTAGCAAAGCTCGCCCACGGCATGGCGGATAATCTGCTGACCAACACGGTTCTAGCCTCCACTTGCCCGGTGTTGTTAGCCCCGGCGATGAACACCGATATGTGGGAACAGGCAGCGGTGCAGCGCAACTGGCAGCAATTGCAGACCGATCCGCGATACCACACCCTAGCGCCCGGATCGGGTCTGTTGGCGTGCGATCGCGTCGGTGCTGGACGAATGGCAGAACCCGCCGAAATTTTGCCCTATGTGAGATCGCTGCTGCAAACCCAGGGCGATCGCGATCTGGCAGGCAAACCTATTCTGATTAGTGCTGGCGGCACCCGCGAATTTCTCGACCCCGTGCGATTCATCGGCAATCCTTCCACCGGAAAAATGGGGATTGCCTTAGCCCAAGCAGCCCTCCATCGCGGGGCTAAGGTGACTCTGGTACACGCCCCCACCGCAATAGAAGCGGTGCAGACGCTATCAGGAGTGCGATGTATTGCAGTGGTCACGGCAGCAGACATGCGGCAGGCAATGTTAGATCACTTCTCCCACGCAGACTGGACGATTATGGCGGCAGCGGTGGCAGACGTGAAACCTGCCCATTGCAGCCCTGAAAAACTGCCTAAATCTGAATTGCCTGCCAGCCTACCCTTAGCGCCAGTGCCCGACATTGTGGCAGAATTGGCGCTCCTGAAGCAGCCCCATCAGCGACTCGTTGGCTTTGCCGCCCAAACGGGAGACATTGTTACGCCAGCCAAAGAAAAGCTAGTACGAAAACGGCTAGACGCGATCGCCGCGAACCCGATCGACCAGCCCAACAGCGGCTTTGGTAGCGATACCAATCAGGCAGTATTTCTCGATCGCAACGGACGACAGCACCACCTCGATCAGCGATGCAGCAAGCTAATCATGGCACATCAACTGCTCGACTTTATCCAAGCGATTTAGTACGAGATTTCCAGGATCTACAAGACAATTGACCTGGATACAATGGTGGTCAAAATGGCTAGAAGCGATCGCCCGTTTTTTCCCATCCTTAGAAACATCAATTTCCGCTCCTAGCTGATTTTTGTTTGATAAACTTTGAATAAGAAAAAGATAGTGACTAAAAGTATAAGAATTTTCTCAGTACGGGACAAAAAGCTTGAAAAGATGAGCAGGGTAGGGTTTCATCAGAATTACCACACTCATGAGAAACCCTATGAGCCAATATAGCGAATTAAAGCAAGTCCTCCAAGGGCAATTGAACTGGCATGGAGCCAGGATTTCATTTCTGGCGTTGTTTTTGTTAGCCTTGCTGGAAAGTCAAAGCGGTGAACTTGAGCGACCTGTGTTTAGGGTTTGGTGGGAGAGCATTACCCCAATCAAGCTACAAGCGGTTGCAGCGGTTTTTTCGAGAGTTTAACCTCGACTACACTCAACTGGCTCGCCTCGTGGTGAGTTGGATGCAAATTCCAGATGGCTGGGTGTTGAGCCTGGATCGCACGACCTGGAAATTTGGCACTCACTGGTACAACATTTTGACCTTGGGCATCGTGCATGAAGGGGTAGCCTTCCCTGTTCTGTGGTGGATGTTAGACAAGCGGGGAAATTCCAACAGTGACGAGCGGATACGGTTAATGGAGACATTTGCCAAACAGTTTCCCACCGCTCAGGTGAAGTACTTGTGTGCCGACCGCGAGTTCATTGGGCAAGCCTGGGTGCGCTATCTCCTACTCGAACCATCCTTAGCCTTTCGGTTACGGATTCGCAGCAGTGACCAGATTGAAGACGATGGCAAGGTGCTGGCGGCACGGGTCATCTTTGCCCATCTGCTGCCCGGTCAGTCGCAACGGCTTACAGGCACCTGCCGGGTCTGGGGCTACCCGGTTGCGGTTGAAGCGCTGCGGCTTGACGATGGGGAGTTGTTGGTAGTGATTGCATCGGTCAAGACACAGGATTTGGTCAAAGACTATGCCTTGCGCTGGGGCATTGAAACACTGTTTGGTATTTTCAAAACCCGTGGGTTTTGTCTGGAATCGACTCACTTCACTGATGATGAGCGCGTCAGTAAGTTGTTTGCTTTGTTGACCTTAGCTTTATGTTGGGCGATGCGAACCGGGATATGGTTGCATCAATGGCAGCCGATTGAGATTAAAAAACACGGTCGTCGTGCCAAAAGTCTGTTTCGTTTAGGTCTCGATTATTTGCGCTATTTGGTGCTAAATCCATCCCCGTCCAATGAGTCCGACTTTGTACAATCCCTACAACTTTTGTCCTGTACTTAGCTTGCATACACCAAACTACCCTCAACGGTGAGTATCCCGTTGCCGTCAGTGTTGCAGGGATACGGTTTGGGATTATGGCTCATCCCAAATCGTGGGATTGAAAGAACATTGCAGCCCTGATGCGCGATCGTACGGGTTGAACTTTTTGAAAGCAAGCAGGCGTGGCATAATAAGGCGTTTCCACTTTGCGACAAGGTAACTATGGCAACTTCCCCACAGCCTGCACTGCTGGTTTTGGCAGACGGATCTTCCTACCCCGGCTACTCATTTGGCGCGTTGGGCACTACTCTTGGAGAAGTCGTGTTCAACACGGGCATGACGGGCTATCAGGAAGTGCTGACCGATCCTAGCTACTGTGGGCAAATTGTCACTTTTACCTATCCAGAGTTGGGCAATACTGGCGTAAACCCAGATGATGAAGAGTCGGCGCATCCTCAAGTGCGTGGCGCGATCGCTCGAAATATTTGTACGCGACCCAGCAATTGGCGATCGACCCAATCCTTGCAAAACTACCTGAAACAGCATCATGTTTTAGGCATTTACGGCATTGACACCCGCGCTCTGACCCGCAAACTGCGATCGGTGGGTGCCATGAACGGCGCTATTTCTACTGAGATCCTCGACCCCAATGATTTGTTGCAGCGGATTCAAGAAGCTCCTAGCATGGCAGGACTCAACTTGGTGAAAGAAGTTACTACGACTGCGGCATATGAATGGTCAGAAGCCACGGAAGCCGTCTGGGAGTTTAGCCCCGGCACCCAAACTAATGAGCCACCTCTAACCGTGGTTGCTTTAGACTTTGGCGTGAAGCGGAACATTTTGCGCCGCCTTGCTAGCTATGGCTGTCGGGTGATTGTAGTACCGTCTACCACTTCTCCCGAAGACATTCTTAAATATGATCCCGATGGCATTTTTCTCTCTAATGGTCCGGGCGATCCCTCTGCCGTCACCGAAGGCGTGGCGACCACAAAAGCGTTATTGAGCAGCGAAAAACCGATCTTTGGCATTTGCATGGGGCACCAAATTTTGGGGCTTTCTTTGGGAGCCGAAACTTTTAAGCTCAAGTTTGGACATCGGGGATTGAACCAGCCCTGCGGATTGGAGCAAAAGCAGGTGGAGATTACCAGCCAAAATCACGGGTTTGCTATTTCTGCTGACTCCCTGCCCGATGCCGATGTGGAAGTTACCCACCTAAATTTGAATGATCGCACTGTCGCTGGATTACGCCACAAAACTCTGCCGCTGTTCTCGGTGCAATATCACCCGGAAGCTAGCCCTGGTCCTCACGATGCCGATTATCTATTCGAGCAGTTCGTTACCCTGATGCGAACCTCGCGCCAGCAGCCCGTCGCCTAAGAAAAAGCGCTCAGAACAAGGCGTACCCGTTCAGGTAGCGGACTTTAGGTCAAAATTCAACGCGATCGCGCTTCTACACCGAGAAGAGCGATCGCGTTTTGAGTGAGGGTTAGGACACCACCACGAAATCGGTGACATCAATCAGGTTGAAGTTGACATTATCGAGATACGCCAACACCTCACCCGTTGCCGTCACCAATAGCTTGGTACGAGTGCCCTCCTGCTGGATCGTCAGTTGGTTGTAGGTCAATCCCCCAGTCAGAACAAATTTGTCGTTGCCATTGTCAAAATCCTGAATCGTATCGGTGCCTTCACCTGACGTGAGGACAAAGGTATCGTTGCCATTGCCGCCGTTCAGGGTGTCATTGCCCAACCCGCCGCGCAGGATGTCTTTGCCGTTTCCGCCCAACAGGAAGTCATTGCCAGCACCGCCAAACAGGTTGTCCTCACCATTGCCACCATCAATGCGATCGTTGCCTGCCGTGCCATTCAGGGTATCTTTGCCGTTGCCACCAGTCAGATTGCGACCCACGGTGACGGTAAAGGTGGTCGGGGTGACAATATTGCCATCGCTGACGTTGACGGTGATCGTTGCAGTGCCAAACTGGTTGTTGGCAGGGGTGAGGGTAATCGTGCGGTTGGCACCAGAACCACCCAAGACAATGCTGCCATTGGGAATCAGGCTGAGGTTGCTGGAAGATGCGGTCACCGTCAAAGCACTCGCTGCCGTTTCCACATCGCTAATGGTAAAGGAGATGGGAGCCGTAGAAGTGTTTTGGAAGGCGGTTTGATTGGAAATGGCGCTAATCATGGGCGCATCATTTACGGGCGTGACCACCAGATTAAAGGGGTTGGAGGTGGAAAACTGCCCATCACTTGCGGTGACTTTCAGGGCGAGGGTGCCGTTGAAGTTGAGCGGCGGCGTGCCAGAGAAGGTGCCGGTTGCTGCGTTGAAACTCAACCAACCAGGCAGGGCGGTGTTATCCGCAAGGGAGGCACTTAGGGCAAGGGTGGGATTATCCACATCGCTGAAGGTGTTGGCAGGAATCGTGAAATTCACCGCTGTGTCTTCAGGACTAGATTGATTACCCAGTGGGTTAGCAACCACCGGGGCATCGTTCACCGGAGTAATCACCAGGTTGAAGGTGCTGGAAGTAGAAAGATTCCCGGCATC
>JBGTAZ010000009.1:0-12030 GCA_041749615.1 Leptolyngbyaceae cyanobacterium
ACCACAGTGTTATTCAGGGAGAATTGCTCAGGGCTATTAATGCGGCTCTCAAACCTGCAAAGGTTGCTCGCGCTTTCCCAGAACTGCGCTGTACTTTTGGCGATCGTTCAACGGTGCCCGATGTGACGGTGTTTCTTCAAGAAAGAATTCCGCGTGAACCGGATGGCAGAGTTGCCAATGTTTTCCCCATTCCTCCCGACTGGACGATCGAGGTTCTTTCCCCCGACCAGAGTGCCAACCGAGTAGCGCTGAATATCCTACATTGCCTGGAACATGGCACGCAGCTAGGCTGGCTGATTGACCCAGAAGAAAACCTAATTTTGGTCTATTCTCCCGGTCAACAAGTCAAAGCGTTTGAAGATCCAGCGATCGTTCTGCCCGTTCCCTCATTCGCCGCTGGCGTAACCCTGACCCTAGGCGAGGTCTTCGGCTGGCTGCTAGAGTGAACCTCCGAAAAATGCTTGAACACGCTGATATACATAAGTTACATCGGCAGTAAGCTTAAGCGACTTCGGCGAGGATGGGTTGGGGCAGGGGTTTGTTTTGCGATTTGTACCACTCAACAAGGCTGTCAATGACATCTTGACCATTTCTTGCGGCTACTTCATACGTGCTGACATGGGTGACAAATTGCTGAGTTGGAAATTCTGGCAGATGTACTAGGTAAAGCTGATCGGTTTCAGACCATTGAATGACCATGCTGTAAGGTTTCATGCTTTATCCTCCAAGTTTTCAATGAATCTCAGCAAAAATTGGTAGCGTTGCACGTTTTGAATACGATAGGCGAAAAGTACGCGATCGCTTTGCCAAAAGGTTCAATTCAGCGAAATGCTATGGTTAAATCCAGTGCGATCGCATTTTAAGGACTGGCACGATGAACCTTTCCACCCGCATTTCAGCCCCTGAAATTATTTATCCAGATGGAGACGGGCAACCGATGACTGAAAGTGACCCCACGCGAGATTATTTGATCTATGGCGTGGAAGCGCTGGGCGTTTATTTTCAGGATCGCCTTGATGTTTATGTGTCAGGCAATTTGTTTGTCTACTACAAACGTGGGGTGCCCGATGCCGTGGTGTCGCCGGATGTATTTGTAGTCTTCGGCGTGGAAAAGAAAAAACGCCGCAGTTTCAAAGCCTGGGAAGAGGATGGTAAATTGCCTAGCTTTGTGATGGAAATTACCTCCAAAACCACCCAAGAAAATGATGAAGTTGAGAAGCGCGAAAAATATAGCCGGATGGGAGTCGCAGAGTATTTTCAGTATGATCCGACTGGGGATTATTTGCAGCCAGCCCTAAAAGGAGCGCGGCTAGTCATGGGAAACTATCAACCTATTCCAGAGCGATTGTTACTAGATGGCAGCGTCTCGATTCACAGCGAAGTGTTGGGGCTAGACCTGCAACTTTTGAATGGGGAACTGCGGTTCTACAATCCAGCGACAGGAAAAAAACTGCTGACTCCTTTAGAAACCGAGTGGGCACGCCAAGACGCTGAATTAGCGCAACAAGAAGCGGAATTAGCACAGCAAGAAGCGGAACTAGCACAACAGGAAGCGGAACTAGCACAGCAAGAAGCAGAACAAAGTTTGAAAAAGGCGATCGCCCGTCTCATGAGTTTGGGGCTAACCCTCAACCAAATCGCCGAGACTTTGAATCTATCTGTAGAAGCAGTGCAGAAGTTTTGCGATCGCTAAAGTTATCGCAGAAAACGAGTGGCGAAGTTTTGCGATCGCGTGGGGGAAAGTGCCCGTGCTTTGAGAATCGCGGCACCCAAAAATGCATAGGACAACACACCGACAAACGCTAGAAATACTGGGCTTAGCATTCCTGCGGCATTCCAAAGCGTGTGTAAGCCAGCCGCCGTGCATAGCCCAACGCCTAAGATCAGCCAGCGCTGCCGACACCTGAGGACACTTAGCCCAATGAAGTAGCCAACGTAGCCGCTGTAAGCCATGTGTCCAGCGATCAAGCCCAATACCCTAGGAATCAGCAGTTGCAGTCCGGCGAGTTGGGCGGCTTCTTGTCCGGCGAGAAGGGATGACTTGTAGGTCGCGGGAACATACACTCCCAAAGTTTCCATTAAGCTAAAACCCACGGCAGACGCAGCCCCTAGCAAAATCCCGTCCAACGGTTCCCACACGCCCACACGATCGCGGAAGGGAGATCGCAGCCGCAGCCCCACCCCTAAAGCGATAAATACGGGCACTGCTTTGAGCAACTCCTCCATCAGCCCCGCGCCAAAAAATATATTCACCAGCAGCACCCCAAAATTGGTTGCGGCATTTGTGCTAGATAAATCACCGGGTAAGAGGTGATGAAACACCAATGTGAATACATCCAAGACAGGACTGATCAACAGCAGCGCGGTGATTGTTGCCACCGACATCAGCAGCCACCAGGGTTTTTGCTTGCCGCAAAGCTGATAGATGAAATACAACGCCGCGATCGCAAGATACGCTGCCAGCAACAGGTTGAAAACCGCCGGATTGCCGATCGCCAAAAACAACAGCACGACAAACGTAATGGTTACCCCCGCAGGCACCAAATAAGCTTTATGGGTCAGTTCGCGCCCGGTAGATAGGATAGGAAACAACTGGGTCAAACTCACATCTTCCGGTTTCGCCCGGTTTTTAGGCGACGGCAGCGTTGGGTCGAGCGCCGGGAAACCCTTGCCTAGCGCCACTCCAGAGATGTCTGGCGGTTGCCCTTCTTCTTGAGATTGATATTCAAACACGAACTCTGGACCATTCTGCCCTAACATGACGCGATCGCCGACCTGCAAAACCTGGCATCCTTGCAAGCGATCGCCATTCACAAACGTGCCATTGCTGCTATCTAAGTCGCAAACTTGCCAGAACCGTTCCCCATAAGGCGACTCAAACCCCAGAATCGGCACAATTTCTGCATGGCGGCGAGAGACTGAGCGATACAAAGATGCATCTAGGGCGATTTCGCAGCGAAGATCGCGACCAATTACGACGGGTTCAGAAATGGACAGCAGATAGTGGGGTTGTCTGCGTTCGGGGCTGCTTCTGCCAGAGAGCAATCGAATAAATGCAATAGATTGAGTGCCCGACATTGTAAGGAAAGCGTGCCGAGGTAAGGGTCTATTCTAAAAGGCAGCGCACCCAGCAAGATTTAAGGAGTTTATTTTTGGTTGGCTTTCGTATCTTGAACGGCTGCCAAAAAGCAGACAATCGTTAAAGGAATACTCAATGCCAAAATAATTCCAGTCACTAAAGCGCCGAGTTCGGGTTCGCCAGAGGATAACTCAAATACTGAGCCAACTGCCGCGATCGCCGTGATACAAGAACCTGCTAGAAGTATGCCGCTTTTTGGAGTCACTATAGACTAATCCCGAAACATCTCAATTGGTTAGAAATCAGACGGTCTACATAGAAAGTTCAAACAGTTCATGGACGAAACAGAACCGTTTGAAAATAATTGCTATCTCAGCTTACTGCTATCTCAGCTTACTGGTTTAACCGCCTTTACCGAAAAGCCATGCTTCATTAGTTCTTGATTTAACTCCAAGGCATTCTCCACGCGATCGACGAACAAAACACCGTTCAAGTGATCGATTTCGTGCTGAATGCAACAGGCAAGTAATCCTGTAGCCGCAAGCCGCTGAGGACGACCGTTTTCATCTTTATAAGACACTTCGATCGCCGTAGGACGCTTGACATCCAGGTAAACATTGAGAATGCTGAGGCAGCCTTCCTGGTTGACGACAAACTCTTGACTGGCTTGAGTCAGCGTGGGATTGATCAAAATTAGCGGCGGTTTGGTTGCGTCATCCGGCTCACAATCGACGACGATGAGTTGCTTGTTGACTCCCACTTGAGGCGCAGCTAACCCAATGCCGTCGGCACTGTACATAGTTTGCAACATTTCTCGAATCAGTTGCTTAATTTCAGCATCCACCTTGGCGATTCGTTTCGCAGGCGCACGCAACACGCGATCGCCCAACTGATAAATCTCCAGCGGCGGCTTCGCTAATTTCTTTTTTTCTACCAAAACCTCAGCAGTCATGGATGGCACTCACAGCTTTAATAAAAAGGTCGGACTCATTCCGTATTAGTCCATCCTATCGAATTTCAGCCCCGTTAGCAGAGTTATTCACAAGTCTGTTGCCCATCATCTAGGTTTATGGCTTAGCATCCCTTTCTCCAATTTGCACCGACTCAAACACCGGACAAAATCCTTCCGGCGTGACTTTAAACTCAAACAGAGGCGAGGCATCGTTCCAGCAGCGCTGCCCGCGATAGTGGCGACAGTTGCCACAGCAGTTTCGCAAGGGAGAATTGGCATCCATCCAATCCAACAGGCGATCGCTGGTTTGGGGACGCAACAGTTCTCGTTGGGGCAAGCCGCGCAGCACCAGTTCATCGCCCTGCCAGCGGGCTTCAACTAAACCAGTGTCGGCTAAGCCTCGCCAGCGTGGATCAGCCGCGATCGCATCGGGTAGCGTAATCGTCACCTGGGCATCTAGTTCAGTCAGTTCGCCCTCATAGCTCGTATCGGGAGGGGCTGGCTGCAAAAAGGTCTCGCCAATCGGCAGTTCTACCTTGGAGCCGCTAGTGGGTGAATGAAGATGATACCGATTATGGAGTTCGTCTAAACCCGTTAAGTCTGATAAATAAGCCGCCGACCCATGCACAAACAGTACATGCTGAGGGCGGAGATTGTGAATCAGTTGGGTCGTTCCAGTGCCATCACAATGTTGTGCCAGCAGGTAAGTTTCGGTTGACACAGAGTCGCTGCCAGTGCCTTCTGACTCTGCGGCGCGATCGCTCAAGGGGCGATCGAATGCCATAGGCAACAACGCTAGCCATGCTTCTGGGTTAGCCCGATAATACTGATGCCAATCGGAAACCTCATCGGTAACGACAATGCAAGGCGATTGACCCAACTTAGCGCGGGCTTCTGGAGTGAGTCGGCGCACACGGGGGCGCACCCGTTCATCCCAAAATAGAGGTTGATGACGGGCAAAATTTTGGACTGAGGTGGGCAAATGAGCCAAGATTTCTAAATAGGCATCACAGCCATCGGCAACAGCTCCATCGACCCAAATATCAATATCCCGCCCCGTGAAATAATGGTGGCTCCGCAGCAGCAGCAGCAACTCTTGCCCCAAGCCCAAGGTCGTAGGCAGCACAATTGATTGTTGTTGAGCGATCGCCTGGTCAATCCGCTCTGCCAGATAGTTTTCTTGATGGCGACGATGGGGATGCCGCGCCGTCCCATAGCTGCCTTCCACAATCAACACGTTGGGCTGAAGTCCACGCAATTCTTCTAAGGGCAGTCCTTCAACCAAACGGGTGTTGGATAGGAAAAAATCGCCTGTATACAGCACTGTATATGAACGAGCGATCGCCGTCTTCTCAGCAGGGTCGGTGTAGGAAAGCAGAATCACCGCCGCTCCGGGTAAATGCCCCGATGGATAGATTTCAGCCGTGAGTCCATCTAAAAACTCTACGGGGGTGCGCCAAGGAAGTGCATGGCAAAACTGCGGGGTTTTCTGAGAAGAGTCGCCGATCCAATTCAACGGTAGCAATTGAGTGGTCACCTCGCTTGCATAGATTGGCAGTTGAGGAAACGCTTGGTGCAGTTTTAACAATCCTCGTGCATGGTCAGCGTGGGCATGACTACACAGCACCAAGTCAGCCGGAGGGTTGCCCGTTTGATCGAGTAAAGGCGACAGATCGAATAAGCCACAATCTAACAATACGCGGTAGGTGCCAATCCGCAACAGCAGGCATACGCCCTCGCCCGCATGACCTACTCCATAAGTTAGGCATTCCAACTTAATCACGTTTAGTCTGTCTCTCCATGGGGCGATTCGTGAAACGTTAGCGAAGCTTTCCCCAGGACTCCCTCCGGGAATCGCCGACTCTATCCAATTACTTCATTTAGTACTCATATACGGCGCACATCCACTCTACTGCCCTCACCCCCAATCCCTCTCCCAGTGGTAGAGGGGAGTTAGATCTTAAATCTGGTTCCTTCTCCGGTGGGAGAGGGCTAGGGTGAGAGCGTTGTGTTGCGGTGAAGCAAGTATTATGGATGCCCTTCATTTCTGTCGTAACGAGCAATTAATCCTAGTGGGCTGAGCCATTGCCATGATACTTATCCGAGTCATAGAAGCCATTTTTTGTGCCGAAAAATAAACAAGTGATGGTAAAAAAAACAGTTAAAACGACTAAGACCAGTTTGATATCCATGGGTTCAATCACTCCTATCTATGCTGCTGACAACCAACTTATTCGTTCAACTTATTCACTTATGTGGGCACTCGCAAGTATTTAGCTTGTGAGTGGCTTTATTTTGCAGATTTTTGTTTTGCAGATCTTGTTTTGCAGATCTTTGCAGATCTTTGCAGATCTTTATTGTGCAGATATTGTAAAGCCATTTTATTGAAAAGCTGGCAATCCAAAGATTTTCACAACAAGTCTTCTTGTCTTCCGCTGCTTTTTCTTCTCTTGTTAATTTAAAAAATCAGTATATTCACTGGCTTTTTAACGCTGTGTTGAAGAGTTCTTAAAGTTTTTGTGGGATTTATGGTAGACGACAGCCAAATCATCACCTGCTAATTCCGTGGATTTTCTGAGGTCACTCGGCTAACTTCCCTCTGCTCTTTCGCATTCGTCCATTTTTCGCATTCTTCGCATCCATTGATTGACATTAAGACGCATGGGCAATCGCTCAGGGCTGAGTTTGTCTGTGCTTTTATGGCTGCTGTCGTTTGACAACCGCGATCGCTCTTCTTCCTTTCATAGCAGTCCAAGAACAAGGCAAGACAACAACCGTCCGTTATGCCTTACTTCTCAAGGATCTTTGTGTCCTCACCTATTCATCCGTTGCCACACCACACCGCACTTAAGGATTGACTTCAGTAATGGCAGATTTATTTTTTTCAGAATATATCGAAGGCTCCAGCAACAATAAAGCGCTAGAGATTTATAACAGCACCGCCACCGCCATTGATCTCGCGGCAGCAGGCTATGTGGTACAGATGTATTTTAACGGCGGTGTAACCCCTGCTACAACCGTGACCTTAACAGGCACCCTTGCAGCCGGAGAGGTGTTTGTCTTGGCACAAAGTAGCGCGAATGCTGCAATTTTGGCACAAGCGGATCAAACCAGCAGCGCTAGTTGGTATAACGGCGATGATGCGGTAGTGCTGCGGAAAGGCGGCAGTGGCGGCGCAATTGTGGATGCGATCGGACAAATTGGCTTCGACCCAGGCACCGAATGGGGCACAGGATTAGCTAGCACTGCGGATAACACCCTACGCCGCAAAGCAGGAACCCCTGATGGAGACATCAATGCCAGCGATGTTTTTGATCCAAGCGTGCAGTGGGATGGTTTTGCCACCGATGCCGTTGATGGATTGGGCAGCTACAGCGGCGGCGGCACTCCCGTTCCCACGTTGAGCGTCAGCCTGTCTCCAGTCAGTGTTTCTGAGGGCGCAGGTGCCACCGCCGCAACAGGCACCATTACCCGCACGGGCAGCACAGCAACTGCGGTGACGGTCACTCTGAGCAGCAGCGACACCAGCGAAGCAACGGTGCCCACCACCGTAGAAATTTTGGCAGGACAAGCCTCGGCAACCTTTGCGATCGCGGCGGTGGAAGATACAGCGGTGGATGGTTCGCAAGCGGTGATCGTGACGGCAGCGGCAACCGGGCTGACCAGCGGCACTGCCAGCCTGACGGTGACGGATAACGACATTGCAGCCAGCACGACCCGCATCCACGACATTCAAGGGGCAGCCCACCGATCGCCGCTATTGGGTCAAACGGTGACGGCAGTTCCCGGCATTGTCACGGCGATTCGCTCCAACGGGTTCTATTTACAAGACCCCAACCCCGACACCAACGATGCCACCTCTGAAGCAATCTTTGTCTTCACCAGTTCGGCACCCGCTGTTGCGGTAGGCGATTCGCTTTTGGTCAACGGCACCGTGAGTGAGTTTCGTCCCGGCGGATCTGGCGGCACCAACAACCTCAGCCTGACGCAACTGACCAGCCCCACGATCTCCACGCTCTCCAGTGGAAATGCGCTGCCTGTTGCGACGATTTTGGGCAACGGCGGACGCACCATTCCCACCCAAGTGATCAGCAATGATGCCGCAGGTGGAAACGTTGAAAATGCTGGCACGGTGTTCGACCCGGCAGAAGACGGGATTGACTTTTATGAAAGCCTAGAAAGCATGTTGGTTCAGGTGAACAACGCGATCGCGGTCGGTCCAACCAACAACTTTGGCGAAATTCCGGTTTTGGCAGACAACGGCGCAAACGCAGGTACGCGCACGGCACGGGGCGGCATTGTGATTCAACCCGGTGACTTTAACCCAGAGCGGATCATTATTGACGATACGATCATCTCTAGTGAACCCCAGGTGAATGTGGGCGATCGCTTCAATGGGGCGATCGTGGGCGTACTCGACTACAGCTTCAGCAACTTCAAACTGCTGAATACTCAAGCGTTGCCCACTGTTACATCTGGCGGGTTGCAGCGAGAAGTGACCAATTTGACGGCTAGCGCAAACCAGCTTACGGTTGCCACCTTCAACGTGGAGAACCTAGACCCCAGCGATGGAGCCGCGCAGTTCAACGCTCTAGCAAGTGCGATTGTCAACAACCTGAAAGCGCCCGATATTCTCAATTTGGAAGAGATTCAGGACAACAATGGTGCCACGAACGACAGCGTGGTGGATGCGAGCCTTACCTTCCAGACTTTGATTAACGCGATCGCAGCAGCAGGCGGACCCACCTACGAGTTTCGTCAACTGAATCCGGTGGATGATCAAGATGGCGGTCAACCGGGCGGCAATATTCGAGTGGGCTTTTTGTTCAACCCCAATCGGGTCAGCTTTGTGGAAGGTTCGTTGCAACGCCTCACCGACACCAACCTTAGCGATGGCGATGCTTTTCAAAACAGCCGCAAGCCCCTCGTGGGCAACTTTCAATTTAATGGGCAAGAAGTGACCGTGATTGGCAACCACTTTAACTCCAAGGGTGGTGATCAGCCCTTGTTTGGACCCAATCAGCCGCCCACGCTGACCAGCGAAATTCAGCGCAATCAGCAGGCAACAATTGTGCGCGATTTTGTTCAAGGGATTCTCGCTCCCAACCCCAGCGCCAATGTGATTGTGGCAGGTGACATCAACGACTTTGAATTTTCTAACCCCGTCACCATTCTGGAAAGCGGCGGACTGAACACGCTAATTGAAACCTTGCCGCAAAACGAGCGCTATACCTACAACTTTGAGGGCAATGCCCAAGTGCTGGATCACATTTTGGTCAGCAATAGCCTGTTAACGAAGCTGGATGGGTTCGATGTGATTCACATCAACTCTGAGTTTGCCGATCAGATCAGCGACCACGACCCGGTGCTGGCGCGGTTTAATTTGGCTCCCTTAAACCAGGTGATCAACGGCACGCCCAACAATGACCTGCTCACGGGTGGAGCAGGCAACGATACGATCGCAGGCGGTGCTGGCAATGATCAAATCAATGGTCAAGGCGGCAATGATGTGTTGTATGGAGATGGCGCGATCGCGCCATTCACCACGAATCTCTTCCTGCAATTGCAGTCTTCTCGACTGACGCTAGAGTTTAAGGAAGGGTCTGGAACCTCTATCACTGAACGACTCAAGCAAAATGGCGAACTGCCCGACACATTCGGCAGATTGAAGTTTACAGCACTGGATGCAAATGGCAATGCTGCTCGAACCTGGGTGGATCAAGGCGAAGGAATTGGCATTCAAGATGAGGGCGATCGCCGTGCTAACACTGCCCTCCGCAAACGAATTGAAGGCGGCGAACAGTTCAACATTGAGATTATGGCTCAATCGGGTTACGACAGTGCTTTAGGAGCGAACATCGTCCTCAACCGCTTTGATCCAGGCTCACAGGCAACCCTGATTGCGCTGAACAATGGCACCGAGGTCGATCGCCAATCCTTCACCACCTCTTCTTTCACCTTTGAGTCGGACTCGGTGTTCGATCAACTGATTCTTAAGGGCGATGCTGGCAAATTCACCTTCCGCTCTGTCAACCTGACGGGCGCTGTGAACAGTGCAGCAGCCGGCAATGATGGGCTGAACGGCGGCGCAGGCGACGATCGGCTCTTCGGTGGCGCAGGCAGAAACTTACTGACGGGCGGCACTGGCGCGGATACCTTCGTGCTTGACTCCTTCGCTGGCACTAGCACCATCACCGACTTCACCGATGGACAAGACAAAATCGGGCTACCGGGCGGTCTTTCCTTTGGGCAACTTAGCCTGCTGCAAGGCACTGGAAGCAACCTAAACGATGCGCTGGTTCGCGCCACGAGCAACGGAGTCAACTACACCCTAGGGGTTTTACAGGGAGTCTCGGTTGGTAGCCTTTCGCAAGCCGATTTCATCTCGGTTTAGCGCTTCAATTGGGCGGGGGAACGACACGCCGTCTTCCCTCGCTTGGTTTTGTATGGGCGATTCGTGAAACGCTTCCTACGAGAATCGCCCGACCCCTCTTTTTCTCTCACCTCTAGCCTCTGTGTGAATTTCACACCCTCGACGATTCCAACTTCATCACTTGTGAGAGTTTTATGCCGTCTACCGTTCGTTTTTCCCAGTTCAACGCTTCTTTAAACCGCAACAGTGCGGGGCAGTTGGTTCAAGATCTTTCCACACCTACCAACGCCCAAGCAAAAGCGGTTGCCGAAACCATTCAGCGCACCAACCCCGATGTGCTGCTGATCAACGAGTTTGACTATGTGGCAGCCGATCCGCTGGCTCCCGTGCGGTTGTTGCAGCAAAACTACCTGTCGGTTAGCCAAAACGGCGCGGCTCCCGTGGAGTATGCCTACGCCTACATCGCACCCTCAAATACAGGCATTGCCAGTGGGTTTGACCTGAATAATAATGGCGCGATCGTCACCATCCCCGAAACACCTGGATATGGCGACGATTCCTTGGGCTTCGGTCAGTTTCCCGGTCAATTTGGCATGTTGGTGCTGTCCAAATATCCAATCGACACTGCCAATGTTCGCACCTTCCAAAACTTTTTGTGGAAGGATATGCCCGGTAACTTGTTGACCAACGACCCCACGGTGGACAATCCTGCCACACCCGTCAATGAGAACCTGAACGGCTTCTATTCTGCGGAAGAGCAAGCAATTCTCCGCCTTTCATCCAAGAGCCATTGGGATGTGCCGATTTTGGTGGATGGCGAAGTAGTTCATGCGTTGGTCAGCCACCCTACCCCGCCTGTGTTTGACGGCACGGAAGACCGCAACGGTAAGCGCAACCACGATGAAATCCGCTTCTGGTCAGATTATGTTTCTGCTGGCAAAGGGGACTACATTTACGACGATCAGGGCAGAACAGGCGCGATCGCAGCCGGATCTCGCTTTGTGATCATGGGCGACCAAAACGCTGACCCCAATGATGGCGACAGCTACGACAGTGCCATCCTGCAACTGCTACAAAATCCTAATCTGAACACCAACAGCGTCCCTTCTAGTCTGGGTGGACAGGAACAGTCCAATTTGGATCAGGGCAAGAACTGGATGCATCGCAGTAATCCCAGTTTTGACACGGCGGATTTTGGCGATACGGGCTTCAACCCCGGCAACCTGAGAGCCGATTATGTGTTGCCGTCTAGCGATTTGCAAATTGCCGATTCAAGAGTGTTTTGGCCCGTGACCACCGATCCGCTGTTTCGCTTAGTGGGCGATCGCCAAAGTGCCGCTACTACTCCCGCATCAGATCACAGCCTCGTGTGGGTCGATGTGAAACTGGGTGCCACGGAAGCAGGCAAAACCATCGCCAATGAACCAGAGTTTCTCGGTCAAACTATCATCAAAACGGGCTTCATTCCCACAGGCGCGGCTGGGGCGATTAACGGCACACCTGTTGCAGTCGGTGGCTTGTCTGGCTTGCAGTATGACGCTGCCAAGAACCAGTACTACGCGATTTCCGACGATCGCTCTGAAAATGGTCCCGCTCGGTTCTATACCTTTACGGGCGACCCGACGA
>JBGTAZ010000010.1:0-8773 GCA_041749615.1 Leptolyngbyaceae cyanobacterium
GCCCCAAACAAGAAGCCCTGCTTGCCCACAAATAGGGCTGAAATACGCGAAGCGACCTTCACTTGAAGAACCTGGGATGCTCCACCATCTCACCCGTTGAGAGGGCGATATAGTTTTCTACGCCCAAATCAATCCCGATACTGTTTTCTTCGGTCGGTTGGATTTCTGCAACCGTTTCAGGCACGTCTTTATCTTCCAAAACCAGGCTAATATGCCAGCCATCGGCTTCTTTGATAATCGTGCCTGTCTTAACCTCAAAACCATCTGGGAGAGGGCGATGTAGCATCATTGGCACTAGCCCAATCTTCTTTAGGTTGATGCAATTTCTACCGCGTTCGTCTTTGGTCAAGTCGCAGTCGTGCAACTGCGTATAGGTGAACGATTGATAGTAGTGCTTTCCTTTGAATCGGGGTTTACCGCTCCGATTCCCTTTGACATCAGGCTTAAGAAACCGAGAGAAGGCGTACTCCACACGGTCAATCACATCCTGAAGCACCTGAGAATCAAGGTCTTTGTATTCTGGGAAAAGCTTTTTGGTTTGCTTCAGGTCAGCCCGTTGAACGGTGAACCAGTCTACATAACCCTTCTCCATGAGGTTTGAAACCTCTTGCCCCTTGCGCTCTCCTTTGGTCAGTATGCGAGTCAGTGGAATGTCTTGATAGATTGTTTCCACTGGCACGATGCTGACCACCAACGGACAAGCATCAACCCTAGAACGAGTTGTCTCATACCACTCAAACCGCTGCCCCAAACGGAAGTTATATTGACGACGCGCCAATTCTAGCCACGTTTGGAAAGTGGCGGTTTGAGGTTTGGTCGGTCTGAGTTTGTACTTGTACGTTAATCGCATATAATGAGTGTAGCATAATCAGCATACAGTGACATGAAGAATGACTTTATATCGAGTGGTAGAGCGGTGTCCGATATGAAGGCTCATTTGGTTTTGACCACCAAGTATCGGCGTTCTGTGCTGACTGGAACGATGCTGACTCGGTTGGGTGAAATCTTGGGTGACCTTTGCGAGAAGTGGCAATGCAAGCTCGTAGAGTTCAATGGGGAAGGGAATCACGTCCACCTGCTGTTTCAATATCTGCCACAGATGGAGCTACCCAAATTCATTGGCAACCTCAAGTCAGTCACCAGTCGTCGTC
This sequence comes from Leptolyngbyaceae cyanobacterium, assembly GCA_041749615.1. Lineage (GTDB taxonomy): Bacteria > Cyanobacteriota > Cyanobacteriia > Leptolyngbyales > Leptolyngbyaceae > ULC077BIN1. Next base: position 1,152 of record JBGTAZ010000010.1, read on the forward strand.
TTCGCTCTGAGTTCCCTGATGAAGTAAACAAGGTCTACTGGAAAGATGTGCTGTGGAATGAGTCTTACTTCATCGCTTCATGCGGTGGTGTGACTGTCTCCATACTCAGGAAATACATCGAAGCACAAGACACCCCTGAGTAGCGACAGATAGTGTGTTCGTTTCGGCGCTGTTGCCTTCCCTGTCCTACGGAATCGGTCAGGCAACGCACCTCAACTCACTCGTATTCATCCCGTCACTCGGTTTCACCAGAGTGCGGGGCTTCTACTGCTTAAGCTAAAGTATTGACGAGATTTCGCATAACGCCTAACCTAGTGGTTAGATGGATTTTTTATATTAAGTTCTTGAGGGAGATGCACTGCGTCTCCCTTTTTGCATTCCTGCCAAAATTGAAAACATTCCAGCTTCCTGCTTCCCTAAAAAAAGATGCCAGTTCCGATGGCTGGGTGGTGGGCGGCGTTGCTAGTTCATTCCATCGTGATTTAGATGGTGAAGCGATCGCGCCTCAAGCGATAGCTGATGCTATTCCTGAATTCATGGCACAACGGGGCGCGGACGGAATCATTGGTGGACCTATTCGACTGCATCACGATTTCTGGACACGATTCTTACAGCAAGCGATTGAAGCATTGCGGCTGCCCGTAGATGAGCAGATGAATTTAGTGGCGGCGATCGCCCTTCCATTGGGCAGAGTCACTAAGATTTGGGTGGACAACCAAGGGACAACCCACTGGAAAGGGATTTTATCCGCTGCCAACCCCATCGCTCGAATCGTCTGGAACATGCTGCGCGAGAAGATGATTCACTTGGGCGTAAGTTTGGGCGGCAAGATTTTTGATACAAAATCGGGTGGACGCGATCGCTTGGGTCGCCCTTGTACTCTGATAACGGCTGTACGCCTTGATGAACTCAGCGTGACCGATAACCCTGCACTGCGACTGACTCAAGGGGAAGACACGGGCGCTTACATTTCAGCATTAGCAAAATCGGTAAAAACTTCACTTGCAATAAATGCAAATCGCACTATGAAAACCAAGCTCAAACCGAAAAAGCCTGATGTAACGGCGTTTTTAAGAAAGGCGATCGGTGGGGCTGGCGATATTGGTTCTATGGGCATGAATCGAGATTTGAGTGAACCTAAGTCTGTCAGTCCCAAAGGGAAGCAAAACATTCAGATGGACGGCAACCCGGTAACTACTGGCATGGGTAGTAAAGGGGTGAAGCTGAATAAACCTGCTGGCAAGCCGGGGAACGAGCCTAAGACCGATGTGGGCAGTATGACGGTAGAAGGATTTTGCCGTGCCTTAGATAAGTGTGGCGCGTCAGAGAAGGAGATGAAAGATCCGAAAGCAATGGCTCTTAAAAAAGCGATGCTGACCGATCCTGAGATGATCTCAGCCATGAGTGAAGGCGCTTATGGATTGACTCAAGTTGCGGACTATCCTCCTGATATGCTGGTCAACTTTGTGCGGTTTCTGCAAAAGTTGGCGCAGTTTGCCACTGATCTTCCAGGGATGAGCGATTGGGCATCTGAGGGAACAGCAGCAGCAATGTCTGGCGACTTATACAAAGCGTTGGGCGATTTCAGAGAGGCGATGCCCAAAGAACTGATGGCAAAACCGATTAGACCGGAAGGATCGCCAAAGATTGGAACTCAAGAGATTGTGTTTCCACAGCAATACGGCTTGGTTCGCTAAGCCGTAGGGATAGAAGTTCAAGGGAGTTGTTAAACTCCCTTTTTTATTGTTAACAAAGCAGAGAGACGGACATGGCAGGCATTGACCCTAAAGTAGCTCAAGCTCTTCTACAGTCGTTACAGCAGGTTATGCAGATTATCCAGTCTGCTGCTGGTGCTAACGATGAAGGCGGTGACGAAGAAATGGATGATGGCGATGACATGGAAATGGATAAGATGTCATCCAAGAAAAAGATGAAGAAAAAGTCTGACTTCATGCAAGACGATGAAGAAGACATGGATGACGAAGATGAAATGTCTGATGACGATAGTGACGACACTATGGATGAAGACATGGACGACGAACCAGACGGAGACGAGTATAGCGACGACGGGGATGAGGACGATGATGAACCGCAAATGAAGAGCAGTGATTCTAGCCTCCACAACCGCCTATCCAAACTGGAACGTCACACTGGGCTAAAGAAGGCAGCTAGCAATACTCCCATCGTTAAGCGGATTGATCGCCTAGAGAATGAAGTGTTGGGTGAAGAGTATGAAGGGTCGGCGCGCGATCGCGTGGAGCAGCTTGAATCCGTCACTCTTGGCAAAGCCGCTAAATCCAGCCAAAAGAAACGGCGTGATGAAGCCCCTGATGTTATTCCGCTAGATGCTTTGATTAAAACGGCTGTGGCGACTGGGATTGAAAAAGGCTTGAGACAGCAGAATCAACGCAAAAAAAAGAAGTCCAGCCTGACTCCCATTCAGGAAATGCGTAAGAACGCAGGTAACGGGATTCGTTACGGTTCTCGAAAGGGGCAACCCGTGGCAAACAGTAGCGACGAAGCACTGACTAAAACGGCTCAGAATTGGGGCGTTGACGGTAGCGATTTGGATGCTCCGGTCGGGTTTGGCGATGCGCTGATGACGCTGTACCAAGCAAACAAGAGCGCGGGTCACGGGTCGTTCAACTTGCCTGAAGCCGAAGATTAAAGTTTGCTGCCTGGGGGTAGTAGCGCGATCGCTCATCTCAGTCTGGGCGATCGCTTTCTCATTCATTTTTTTAACTCAAACAAAGGAAGAAACCGATTATGTCAAGCGCTTTGATGACAAAACGCCAGTTACTCAAGGCGTTGAGCATGACCGATGGTGGTGGTGCTGAGGTGACCTTGCAAACGACGATCGCGTCTGAAGTGGTGCCTTTGATCCGTCAACAATGCTTCATGCGGCAGATTGCCGACAAGATGAAGTCATTGATCAACATGACTAAGCCTAAGATTCGTATTCCCCGATTGATGCGGGCGCAAGGTGCCTATTCTGTGAAACCGGGCGAACCTGCTCCAGAATTCAAAGCGCGTTTGGAAGGGATTGACCTAATCCCTGAAAAGCTGATGACGTGGCTGCCCATTGAAGCAGAAGTCTTTGAGGACAGCACGATCAAAGACATGGAAGCCATGTTGAAACAGGAGATGGCAAACGAATTTGCTCAGGCAGAAGAGATTGCATTCTTGCTAGGAGATACTGCCCAAAACCGTGGTGCAGGTTCTCCCATGAACGTGTTCAACGGCTTGGTTAAGCAAGCGGCGGCTACTCCTTACGTTTACAACGGCTCCTTAGATTCCGGTGACAACCAAGTGCTGGTGTCGAATTTGATTCGAGCGATGCGCTACTTGGGCATCTATGGGCGCAATAAGCGTGATCTGGTGATCATGATCGGTTTGTCCGCAGAGGAAGCCTTGCTACGAAACAAGTCCTTCCAAACCATCAGCGCCTACTCTTGGGGTTCTAATGCTGGGATCTTCACGGGTGAAATCGGTCGGTTAGCGGGTGCGCCTGTGATTGCCACTAGCTTCTTGGATGCTCAGCCTGGAGAAAGCTTTAGCAAGTGCTTGATCCTCAATATGGGCGCGTTTGTGATTGGCGATTGGGCTACTTTCTCTATCTCAGTGTTTTCTGAGATTTTGGCGCAAGTGGATCAAACGGCGATTCGTGCCCGTGAACGGGTGGCGTTTGCACTGCGATACCCTGAAGCGGTCGTAAACATTCAGAACATGCCTGCCAACCCATAATTGTAGGATTCATCGCATATGCCCCTTGTTACGCTTGATTCTTCCTACCCTAGCGTTGCTTTTGCCGAGGTGCCCCTTCTTGTGACGGGGATTCCGGTAGAGGTGACCGAGGAAGAAAAACAACGAATTCTCGATCAGTTTGCTGGCTTTCAGCATTCCGTACAGCAAAAGATCCGCCTATCGTTTTCCGGTGGTGTTGTCGATACTGCCTTGGTTCCAGCGATCGCGGTGGTTCCGTTAGTTTCGACTCCTGCTGTTGAGGTGTTTGACATTAACAATCTGCCTCCTGCTGTTGAAGATTTAACGGAACTATCGGATGATGACCGAGAACTGGTTGAAATCGAAGTCGCCAAACTGCACGGCAAGACTGTCGCTGAAGCTGAACCGTTTGTGATTGCTACAGGTGGCAATATCGAACTGCCTCGATTGCTACGGATCGCCTACGTGGATGCGATCATCGCTTCTCCTGAGATTGCGAAAGGGCTTAAGAAGACGGCTGAAAAGCTGAGGGAGCAAATTTGAGCCTTCAGACCAACTTTAAGGCGTTACGGGTGGGCTTGAAACTGCAAGCGATCACGGAGCAAGCCCAAACTGCACAAGCCGATGGGCAGTTCACGACTGAGGAGCAGTTAGCGATCGCCTGCTCGGTTGCCAACTTGCTCAAAACTGAATACGGCATTGAATTACCCATGTATCCATTGGGCGATCGCGGGTTAAGTTTCTCGAATGTTCTTAACTCTGGTCAGGTCGAAATCGATAGTGTCTTTTCAATTTTGAAATCACTCACCTGATGACCATCGCCTTAGAAACTACCACTCCATTCCTGGATAACTACCCGATTACTCGCCAACTATGGATGAGTTCGGTGCGGAGTCCCGGTAATGAATTGAAGCTGGTGCCCACCAATCGAAACTTAACGGTACAGTTTCGAGATGTGCTGGGAACACTGGTTTTGATCTCCAGCGAGTTGCTGAGCCTGCCCATGATTACGATCGTTAACAGCGATCGCGGTGTCGTGCAGGTAGTGGTGGCGGGTAGCGCCTGGACAGTCTTAAGGCAAGGGGCGGTTTATACCTGTGAAATCCTTGCCTATGGTGTTTTGGTGGATTCTTTTCAATTTTCTGATGGGTTGCCCCATCCCCATGAGGAGCTATTGAGTGGGTGTGAGATCTACGCCTCTCCAAGACTGTTGTATGAATTGGTCGGCTCACTGCCCGGTGCCCAAGTGGAAACATTTGTAGCACTCAACGGGGGCTGGACTAAAAATACAGAAGACTATTGGATTAAATCTGTAGATGCCAGTGTTCAACTGTATGGGTTTTGGATCAACGATCAACATGCTCGGCAGGTTGACTACGCTGATCTCGCGCTAGGCTGCGATCGCCAATGGTCAAGAGTAGGTAACACCGTCTACTACAAAGGATCTGAGGTTCTAAACAGCACAAATTACCCAGTTCATATTGAAACCGCATTCAGTCATCGCACATGGGAAAACCTGAAAGAAGCGACAGCAGAGTGCGATCGCCGCACGGGTCGTAAATTTGCCAAAACTCGATATTTTCGAGAAGCGCATCGAGGGCTGTATGGCTCCACTCAGATCACTCTGAGAAACAAACCTGTTGAGGTCGATAGCTTCTTTCGGTTGGATGCCTTCTCGCGAACGCGATCGCTGATTCGTCGCTACACAGAAGATAGTTTGTTGATTCAAGAGGATCTGCCGCTGTATGCCACGGCTAATCCTGAAGCGGGGCGGTTGAATCTCAACCCTGAAACGGGCGTGATCACCCTATCTCAAGGGTTTTTTGATTGGACAGATTGGGGCGGTACGTTGAATTTCCGGGGGATGTCCACGCTTCCATCAGGAGATGTGGCGCTAGAAGTGACCTACACCGCTGGGTACGATCGCATCCCGGTCGATATTCAAGGTGCGGTGGCATACCTTGCGGCGATCAAGCAACTGCTGTTCTGGCAAATGGCAATGAGTCAAGGGTCAAACTCGATCTCTATTGGGTGCGTGTCGATGAGTTTTTCTAACTCAAACCAGTACACCGACCCGTGGAAGCAAGCGGCTGACGAGATTATCGGTAGCTATCAAAATATTTCAATCGAAGCATTCTAACTAGGAGAAACCAATGCCTCTTATCCCACAAACCGCGAACGATGCCGGGACTGCGATCCACGGTCCAAGTTGGTCGAACGAAATCAGTTCACTTTTTAGCCTTGCCAACTTTACTGGAATGCGGCGCGGTGCCCGTCTTGGGTTTCCCATGGCTTCCAACCAACCCACAACCGGACTACTACCAACCTTAACGGCTGGCAGCCTGCTTTATGGCGCATCTCGCGTTGATATTAATCCGGCTGAAGTTGCATCTGCCTCGGCAAACTGGACAAACCGTAAGATCTGGTATGGGCTAAACGGTTTTTACTATTCCGGCGCTGACAACCTTGCAAAAAATACCAAGGACGTGCTGCTCGGTGAAATTAGTACCGACAATGCGGGATCTCCTTCGATCATCGCGATCGCCCAGTCCTTGAATTTAGGTGCTGGCAGATTTGGCATTCGCGCAGCGGTGAACCTAGCCGTTGCAGTGGATGGCGCTGACACCGACCTGTTTACATGGCTTGTTCCGGCAGAGTATGACTATGTGCGTCTCGACCGGGCGCAATCCCGCATGATGTCGGTTGTGACGGCGGGTAACACAGCAGGGGATGACCACTTGCTAAAACTCAAAGTTGACGCTGCGAGTGCTGCAACGATTGTTACAACTGCTGTTGCTGGCTTGACCGTAGCAGGCACAACGACGATCGCGACTCCTGACGATGCTGATGCGTATAGCTTCTACAGACCAGGAACGATCAAAGTTCAGTACAACCAGACGGATACAGCCACCGTTCTAGCCGGTGGCTGGATAGAACACATTTTAGAATTCAGCCTGCTTTAAGCTTGTCGATTCAAATAGACAAGGATGTTCTCGTCGAAATAAATAACTGAGGTTAGCCATGGCAACTCTAAAAGAAAAGGTGCTGAATTTAGTCACCAAGATCAAAGAAGTTTGGGCAGAGAACGGGGATCTAAAAGCTGAGAATGCTGATCTCAAACAACAATTGGCGATCGCGTTAAGTGATGACGCTGCTGATGATGAGGCAATTATCGAAGCTCAAACGGCTGCCTCCATCGCTAAAGTTGAACTGGCTGAATATCGTTCAAAAGTAGACGCGATTGTAGTCGAGCATGAAGAGTTGATCGCGGTTTTGGATGGCGCTGATCTCGCTGCCGAACCTGCACCCGTAGAAGAAGTGGTGCCTCCCCATCCTGATATTGCTGAAAAGCGTAATTATCTGGCTGAAGTGCCGTCATCTAGCCCGGTCACCCCTGTGCCCGATCTTCTTGCTGATGGTGGCGACGCTCCTCTCTAGGCTCAAGACTTGTACTTACCTCCGCAACCAATCAACAACACCGCGCTGGGCAACTTGGCAATCCAAGCTGTTCAGCGTGTCCTTCGCACGACAAGCTACTCTGCAACGGTGCTGCACTTTCAAGCGGTGCATACCAGTGAATCAAACTACGACGATCGCGGCAGACCTGATTACCTTGCCGCCGATCCTGGGCTGTATGCCTCTGGGGTGAAATACGTCCCCAATCCCAACAATCCGCTTAAAGGGATGTTTTGCCCATCCCCTCGCCGTCCGACTCAAGAAGTGTCCGGCATTTATTACACCGCTCAATGCGAACTATACCTACCTGAAAACATTGGAGAAGTGTTTCAAGTGGGTGAAAAATATCCCAAACGTCAAGACCGATTTGAGATTTTAGGACAGGTTTACTACGCGATCGCCCCTGCCTTCCCTTGCTCGTTGGGTGATTCGATTGCTTGCTG
>JBGTAZ010000011.1:0-7235 GCA_041749615.1 Leptolyngbyaceae cyanobacterium
GGAGAGGGATTTAGGGTGAGGGCAATCGGGAAAGTCGCACATCGCGTTTCTATCTAAAAAGATGCTTCTATCCAAGGTGGATGGTATGTTTTTTGAGTGCTAATTTAATAAATCTCTCTAGGGAAGGGGCAGGCAAGTTCTATACTTGGGCATGAATCGATCCGCCCCGTGATAGCTATGCGCTCTTTTTGGTCTGACCCTTACCTTTGGATTCATCTGGCAGGCTTAGCCGCCTTACCGATCTGGCTAGAGCTATGTTTTTTAGGGCTGGCAGTGGGGTATCCCATCCTTCCAGTATGGCTAGAGTTGGCACTCGTTGCGATCGCAGGCATTGCACCGATCCTGTGGATGCAGTGGCAGCGCCCGTTTTATATCTTCAGTCTTTTGGCGATCGCGCTCAAGCCGGAAAATCTGACTCTGCCACAGCGACAATTGCTCACCCGGTTCAAATCAACGCAGAATCGGTTATTAGCGGTTGCTGTGGCAGTTTTATTGGCGATCATCTTGCGTCAGCTTTATGTATTCGCGCCGATTGGAACCGCAGTCGTGCCGTTTGCGATTGAATCCCGTGGTTTGGGATTGCTGGTCGCCGCGATCGCGTTTCTGGCAAGTAACCTGTTTCTTCAGGTGCCGATCAGTGTTGCCAGCGTCATGCTGACTAGCGACGCTGCTTTTGCCAGCACTGAACCCTATCCCTCAGCGCAAATTGCTCAAGACTTCACTCGCCTAGGATTGCCCGTTAGTCAGCTTTTGCCCGAAGTGGTTTCCCCCAAAGAACCTGCGATCCACGCAAGCGCGACCGACAGGTCAATCGCTCCGCCGATTATTTCCAGTCCTGCTCAACCTGAGTCAGCAGTGGAAGCCGTCGATCTTTGGGCTGACGATCTGTTGCCGCCACTCAAAGCAGTCAGCCCATCTCCGACTCTAGAATCGGCAGCAGTCGAAAGCGTCGTAGAAGAATCAACCGAGGCAATCAGTGAAGTGAATGGTAGCGCATTGGAAGACCTAATTCTGGAACATAAAGAGGTTGAACAGAAAGAGGTTGAAATCGAAGCTGAAACAGTCGAAGCGATCGCCCATCCCAACGATGGCGTTATCGATTCACCAGAAGTGAACCTATCCACAGAATCAGACCGTGAAGTGGAACAAGAGGCACCAGAAGATTTAGCCGCGATCGCTAGAATAGATCAGTCCGCATCTGAAGCATTCTCAACAGAAGCATCTGAGCGTCCTGAACCCGATCCTGATTGATAATCCGTCCCTGATGCGTAAGCGATCTAGCCATTGCCACTTCGATCTATGACTTCCTGTAGCCAAAACCACTCCAACGCAGCGGATAGTCGATTTTGTCGCATCTGCGGTGAGGCGCTACCCGCACAAGCTAGCCCCAAGGCAGGAGAACTTTTAAGCTGGCGTTACCGGGTGTTAAGCGAACTGGGGCAGGGTGGATTTGGACGCACTTACCTCGCGCAAGATTCTAATCGGTTCAACGAACCCTGCGTGTTGAAAGAGTTTGCGCCCCAAGTGGAAGGCGAAGCCGCTCTCCAGAAGGCAGAAGAACTGTTTGAGCGGGAAGCCGGAACGCTATATCAGCTTCAGCATCCCCAAATTCCGCGATTTCGGGAACTGTTTCGCGCAGAGTGGCAAGGGCGCGATCGCCTATTTCTCGTGCAAGATTATGTGGAAGGGCAAACCTACCAAGAACTCTCACAAACTCGCCAGCAACAAGGACAGAGCTTTTCAGAAGCAGAAGTCACGGATCTGTTACTTCAGCTTTTGCCCGTGCTGGATTACATTCACACCGCTGGGGTGATTCACCGCGACATTTCTCCCGACAACCTGATTTTGCGCCAAAGCGATCGCCTACCCGTTTTGATTGATTACGGCGGGGTCAAACAGGTTGCCGCTAGAGTGGCATCCATTAGCCAGCGGGTGGCGGCTCCGGTGGTGCAGCCCGGATCAATTACCCGATTGGGCAAACTCGGCTATGCTCCGGCAGAGCAGCTAGACCACGGTGAAGTGCATCCCCATAGTGATCTCTATGCGTTGGCTGTCACGAGTTTAGTGCTGTTAACCGGGCAAGAACCCCAGACGTTGCTTACTGCGAAAGGCGATCGCACCCGCTGGCAGCGATCCCTCAACCTCAGCCCCCGATTGACCCAAGTGCTGACCAAAATGCTCGACCCATACCCCGGTCGGCGCTATCAATCTGCCCCGGAAGTGATGCAGGCATTGGGGAAAGCGATCGAATTTCACCCCAGCGGTCAGCCTCATAAATCTATCCCCGCCTTCATGCCTGATCCCGCCACGCGGGTAGTGTCTCCGGCTCGTGCCCAAACGATCCCCGTGCTGTCAGCCAAGCCCAACACACCAAAACCCGTTGTTAAACCGCAATCTGGTGTGGGGCGATCGCTCGCCGGACTGGTGCTGTTGTTCGGCATGATTGGGGTCGGCTGGTGGGCGGGAGTGAAATGGCTTGCCCCGGCATTGCGATCGAAACTGCCAGAGATTATCCGTTCTACCGGAAATCAAATAAAGCCACCCGTCAAGGCGATCGCCCCAACCCAACTACCCGATTTTTCTAATTCAGAGCAGTCCCGCAAACAGCAGATTCAAGCGCGTCAGGATCAGTTGGGCATTGATAGTCCCTTTTTGGTCAATCTGGTGAATCAAGCGTTTTATGCCAAACATCCCGAATTAAACGGTCAAAAGCTAGGTACAGGAGCCGCAGATAGCGGGTTGAGAGCGGAATGGGATGAGTTGGCGCTGCAATTTTTGGATCAGCTACAAGGGTTGAGTTCAGAGGCGCGATCGCGGTTAGGGCAATATACGGATGGAGATGTGCGCGATCGCCAAGCAGCCGCAGCACAGCTAAACCTCAGCAGTCGCGCCTTGAATGATTTGACCGATGCCCAGTTTTTTCACTGGTTTCCCGCAGTGTCGCGCCAAGGAAACCTGTTGAACCAACCGATGGGGCAGGTGTGGCAGGCGATCGCCGTGGATAAATTGCAGGCGCTGCGATCGGGCAATGCCCTAGAGCGGATCGAGTTTCCCGCAGACCAATCTAGCTATCAAGTCAACGGCACACTCAAACCTGGACAGAGCAAAGCCTACCTCGCGAGTTTTACCCAAAACCAAGCCCTGCAACTAAAACTTCAGGCAGCAGGTTCCACCCGACTTTCGGTCTATCCACCCAGCCGCAAAGCGACTGCCATCCTAGAAGACTCGACCGATACGAATTGGTCAGGCAAGTTAACGGAAACTGGACTGTACGAAATTACGATCGCGTCAGACAGCCAAAATTCAGTCACCTACACGCTGGATCTCGCCGCCGCCGATGAGATGACTGTCAACCCAAGCGCAGTTCCAGAGAATTGAGGCGATTTCTAGGGATTCCTTACGCAGAAACAGGGTTTCTACACAAACCTATGCCGTTTCACCAATCAGCGTCCAGAAACCCGGTTTCTCTAATCAACGATTTGCTAGAGTGTAATGACACTTTAGTACATATGTCCTATACTTTTGCTATTCATGGATTGATGACCATGACCTATTGGCTGATTTATGCACGATCCATTGCCCCCTGGAAGCCTTTTGTTCAACCGCTACTGCATTGCAGGTCTGGCGGGACAAGGGCGTTTTGGCTTAACGTATTTGGCGCAAGATCAAAAGCGCTTTGAGGAACGGTGCATTGTCAAAGAGTTTGCGCCGTCTGATCACAATGCTGACTTGCTGGAAATGCGGCGACAGTCGTTTCACCAATCAGCCGCCGTTCTCTACGAATTGCAGCATCCTCAAATTCCTCGATTTAACATTCTATTTGCCCAAGAAAATCGGCTTTACTTGGTGCGAGATTACATCGTCGGCAAAAGCTATGGGGCACTATTGACCGAGCGTCAAGCCGAAGGGCAGAGCTTTTCTCAGGCGGAAGTGATGCATTTGATGCTGCGATCGCTGCCCGTGTTGACCTATCTCCATCGGTTCGGGTTGATTCATCAAAATATTTCGCCCCACAGTCTAATTTTGCGCCATCACGATCAAATGCCCGTTTTGATTGACTTTGGACTGGTTAAGCAACTGGTCATCCAGTTACAACTCCATCCCTTGCCGCCCGATGTCACGATTGGCGACAGCTATGAGGCACCAGAGCTACACAACGGCGGCAAACCGTCTCCTAGCGCTGATCTTTATTCCTTAGCGGCAACTGCGATCGCCCTCTTGACTGGCAAAGAACCGCAGGAACTATACAACCGCCGCACCCGCACGTTAGATTGGGACGCTGAAATTGATTTGCAGCCGGATTTTGCGCGCATCCTGAAGCAAATGCTTCATGCCAATCCTCAAAAGCGATTTGGATCAGCCGTCCAGGTGTCTAGAGCTTTAGAACCGATCGCCACCGCAATTATCCATGCCAGTCAAGCTGTGCAGTCTGCGCCTGTGGCAGGTTCCGCACCTCAACCTCAAATCCAGGCTCCTCCTTTTCCAAACAGGGGAACTGCTTCTCCTCGGTTGCCCCGCCCTGCTCCAGTAAGCGATCTACCCTTTAATGGTGCTTTGCTCGCACAACTTAATGGGACGCTGCCCGCACAGCCTTCTTTTCGCCCTCTTTCCGCGTCATCTCAGCCGATCCAATCGCCAAGTTCCTATCGCCAAAAGCCAAAGCAACAGAAGCCATGGGGCGGAGACTTACGGGCTTCCGCCTTACTCGTGGGCGCTGTGGCACTGTTGGCGATCGCGGTTTCTTTTCGGACTCTCAACTGGGTGCAAACCCAGCCCTTACCGACCAAACCTCCCACTACCAACGCCAGCACCACTCTTTCAAAGGATGCCGTAACTCCAACTCGTGAATCTGGGTTCCCTAAAGCAGCCAGCTTGGACTCACTCAAAGAGCGCCAAAAGCAGTTGGGCATAGACTTTCAGTTCGTTAGCGACCTGACCGATGAGGTGTTTTACGTCAAGCGTCCCGATCTGAAGGGTAAGCCAATCAGGGAATCGAGCCAGCCTGATTTGCAAAATGAATGGGCAGGCATGGGAACCGAGTTGTTAGGCAAGCTAGAATCCCTTAGCCCGGAAGTGCGGGGGAAACTGGGCACCTATCAGCGATCGGATTATGACAAGTGGCTAACTCCTGGAAGCGGGGCAAGTCTCAACGCGAGGGAGTTGAATGTGTTGGTGAATAAACGCTTTGGCAATCTGTTTGCCGATCAGAAAGGCAAAACCTTGAGTCCCAAAACTTTTGGGCAGGTGTGGTATGCGATCGCCCAAGAAGAACTGAAAAATCTCAAGCCTTCGCAGTGAACACCTCTGCTTAAACCACCTTGACTCGTTGCCGCAGGGCGCTCAAGGGTTTTTTGACTGGGCGATGAGAGTTGGTACGAAGGCGCGGCTGTTTTCCTAAATGCCACAGGTGACTGGCTTCATCGAGTAGGGGGCGATTCCCGTGAGGGATCTGCTTGGCAGAATCGCTGAGGTGAATCTCTATCAGCGTTAAGCCAACGGCGACTAGCAGCGTAGCAATCCCAATCACAAAAACGCCGAGAGCAACTGAAATCAGCCAGTTCCAGTCTAAAATGCCCCGCAGAGCCAAAGCAAAACAGCTTAAGCCAGAAAACAGTAAGGCATAGTAGGCGGTCAAAACACTGTAGCGACTGAGGCTATGGCGCTGGTGCAAGCGGCGTAATTGCCGTCTGGTCATGGAATGATTTCTGGCAAGATCGAGATTGATGTTTAGCCGATCCTCTTGATGACTGTCTTCTAGGCGATCGCCAATCGCGACATAACGCACCGTTAAACCACTCAACACCAGAGCGCAGGCAACACTCATCAATACCGAATTGAGAATTAGCTGGATCAATTGAGTGGTTTGCTCGACGCTCATAGCGCTTCCTAAAAATCGGGTGATACAACAAGTTGAATGGTCGTTATCCTACGCGATCGCGCTCAGAAAACAAAGATCTGGAATTAAATAAAACGATTAAAGATACAATACCTTAAAATAGTACTAAAGTTCTATTTTGCCCTCTATTTTCTGCTGACCTACAACGATGCCTCAATTCACGCTTAAATAGAGGATGCTCTTTCCTGATGTATTGGTGTGACCGATTCTAAAAAGCCCACTCGCTCCTTAGCTGGCATTGCCGGAATTGTGGCGATCGCCACAATCATTAGCAAAGTGGTGGGTTTGTTACGGCAGCAGGCGATCGCCGCTACCTTTGGTACGGGAGTCGTAGCAGGTGCCTACAATTTTGCTTACATTATTCCTGGCTTTCTGCTGATTTTGCTGGGTGGCATCAATGGTCCGTTTCACAGCGCGATCGTCAGCGCCGTTTCCAAGCGCAAGCGAGAAGAAATCGCGCCGATTGTCGAATCCATTACGACCCTCGTTGTTGGGTTGCTGCTGCTCGTCACCATAGGATTAGTGATTTTTGCCGATCCTTTGATGCACCTCGTAGCCCCAGGATTATTTGCCACCGCAGACCAAGCCGCTGCAAGAGGAGTCACGCCCGCAGGCTATCAAAATTTAGTTCAAACCCGCGAACTTGCCATTCAACAGTTCAAAATTATGGCTCCGATGGCGATGCTAGCAGGGCTGATTGGCATTGGCTTTGGCACACTCAATGCTGCTGATGTGTACTGGTTGCCCTCCATTAGCCCTTTGTTGTCCAGCATCACGGTGCTGATTGGACTCGGTGGACTGGCTTGGGTCTTAGGCGCACAGATTACATCGCCAGAGTATGCCGTGATCGGCGCAGCCGTTCTCGCTTGGTCAACCGTGGCGGGTGCATTGTTGCAGTGGTTAGTTCAACTCCCGGTGCAGTGGAAAGAAGGGTTGGGTGGGTTTCGTCCCCGGTTTGATTTCCGCCGACCGGAAGTCCAGGATGTCCTCAAAATTATGGGTCCTGCCACTTTCTCTTCTGGGATGCTGCAAATTAACGTGTGGACGGATATGTTCTTTGCGTCGTTTCTGCCCAATGCAGAGGCGGCGGTTTCCGCCATGGGCTACGCAGGTTTGCTGGCAATGACTCCCCTTGGAATTTTATCCAATATGATTTTGGTGCCCCTGATGCCAGTATTTTCCCGGCTGGCAGATCCCGAAAACTGGGCTGAGCTAAAACAACGGATTCGGCAGGGTTTGATGATGACCGCGATCGCCATGTTGCCCCTGAGCGCATTGATGATGGCGCTGGCATTACCCATTGTGCGAGTAGTCTACGAGCGATATGCCTGTGATCTAG
>JBGTAZ010000012.1:0-5630 GCA_041749615.1 Leptolyngbyaceae cyanobacterium
TTGCTCGTAACTTGCAGCAGTTGGGGCGGGGTTTAGGCGCTCTACAACAAGGGCTAGGCGCTGCCTTCAATGACACCACCATTGTCGTCATGTCTGAATTTGGGCGCACAGTCAAGGAAAACGGCAACGGTGGCACCGACCCGGACACGGTAATGTCATGTGGGCATTGGGCGGCAAGGTGCGCGGCGGCATTTATGGCAATTGGCGCGGTTTGGCGGCAAATCAGCTTTACCAGGGTCGCGATCTGCCGGTGACGACGGATTTTCGCAATGTGGTCAGCAGTGTATTAGCGCGCCAAGTTGGGTTAAGCGATGCAAAATTGAATCAAGTATTTCCAAACTACATGCCCCAACAAACCGTTAACCTGGTTTAGATGGCGCTTTAGCGTCAATCCGAGCTACAACAGGACAGATATTGTTCTCGGCTTTTTCATGGATGACGATCGCATCGGAAGTTTACTCGTTAACCGCTATTTGCTGCTTGAAAAAATCGGTCAAGGCGCAATGGGAGAGGTGTATCGCGCTTTAGACACCCGATTGGGCAGCATTGTTGCAGTCAAGTTTTTAGGGGAGACTTTGAAAACTTCAGGGATGTGCGATCGCTTTGAACTAGAAGCCAAAGCCTGCGCTCAGCTAAACAGCGATTTCATCGTGAATGTAACGGATTATGGCGTGGATGAACACGCGATTCCGTTCTATGTGATGGAATATTTGGAGGGGCAAACCCTAAAAGACGTAATGCAGCGTCAACCGTTGCCACTCGCTCGTTTTTTCAACCTGAGTCAACAAATTTGTTTGGGCTTACAGTGTGCTCATCAAGGCATTCGGATAGGAAACAGCGATCGCCTATATCCAGTCATTCATTGCGATATTAAACCCAGCAATATTTTGGTCGTTTCCGATCCTCTGCTTGGCGAACGGGCAAAAATTTTGGATTTTGGCATTGCGAAAGTAATGACTGGAGAAGCTGAAACCGATGGTTTTGGCGGTGGCACGCCTCAATACTGCTCACCTGAACAATGGGAAGGATACCCGGAACTTGACCCGCGCTCAGATATTTATAGTTTCGGCACGGTCATGTTTGAGATGATCACTGGGCGATTGCCGCTGCGACCTAGAACCTCCGATCCAATCCACTGGCTTCGCGCCCATCGGGAGCAGGTGCCCGCTAAATTTTCGGCGGTTTCCCCAAAGTTGAATTTGCCCGCTGCCTTAGAAGCCTTAGTGCTGAGTTGTTTAGAAAAATCATCACAGAACCGTCCTAGCTCAGTGGGGGAAATTTTGCAGGCTTTGAAAACCATCGGTCAACCCTATGGAGCTTACCTATCGATCCATTCTGCCGCGCCAGCTAGGCAGCCGCTCCCGGTTGATCGCGAAGCCACGATCGCAAAACTGCGTCAGGCAAATCCTCTACCGATGTTTCCCCAAGAGGTTTCTCTAGAAAGAATTTTGGTTAAACCCCTTTCAATCAACCAAGAAACACTGGCGATCGTGGGTAAAGTATTGCCTCAAGCGCAAATCCGCAGACTGCAAATTCACCAGCTTTACAACACCATAGAGCCAGTCTTTCTCCACATACCCTATTCTTACCCCCTGCTGCTTTGGCAAACCGTCGCCTACGTACCCGGCTTTAAATTCCTTTGGGTTCCTTACTATCTCGATTTGAAAAAGGCGGAGGATTTAGAACTTATTCGATTATTGTGTCAAAAAGAGCGCTATCAGCTAATGCTGTTTGATCGAGAATCACCCCATTGGTGTTCTTACCGCATTCCCATTAAAATCACCTATGAAAAAAGGTTGGAGCTTCAGCAGTGGGCAATCGCCGCTCAATCCCAAGTTACAGTGGGTTCGCCCCAAGCGAGCAAAAAATTATTAGAGACAGAATTCCAACGATTAAAGCCCATGCTCGAACAGCAAATTAGAAACAGAAAGTCTTAGGTTTATAGGGGTTGCTTTGCTTCTAGCTTAGGCTGGCTGGCATTTACTTGCGGCATCAAAGGCAGTTTAATGGTAAACCTTGATCCTTGATTTTCTCCCTTGCTGCTGACATTCACTGTGCCGCCGTGAAGTTCTACTAGATGCCGGACAATCGCCAATCCTAACCCTAAACCGCTGTAGGTGCGGGTGCTGGAGCCATCGGCTTGACGAAAGCGATCGAACACAAAAGGGGCGAACTCCGGATCAATGCCTTTCCCAGTATCCGTGATGATGAACTGAATGTGACTGTGGCAACGCCCTAGAGAAATGGTGATCCGTCCATTTTCTGGCGTAAATTTAACAGCGTTGGATAGAAGGTTCCAGACCACTTGCTGTAATCTTTCAGGGTCGCCGGAAATTAAGCCAATCTCAGGCTCAAACAAAAACTGAATCTGAATGTTTTTTGCTGAGGCTGAGGGCTGCACCGTGTCGATTTCTGACTGAATGGCGCGGGTCAAATCCATTGATTGAATATTTAACCGCAGCTTACCCCGAATCATTTGAGAGACATTTAACAGATCTTCCACGAGTTGCGCCTGAGTGGTGGCGCTTCGCTCAATTGTTTCCATTGCTCGTGCCGTGGTCGCTTCATTAAACTTACGGGTGTTGAGTAGGCGAGTCCAGCCCAAGATGGCATTAAGCGGCGATCGCAACTCATGGGAAAGCGTCGCCAGAAACTCATCTTTCATCCGATTGGCTGTTTGGGCTTCGCGATACAGTTGGGCATTTTCGATTGCTAAAGCTGCCCTCATTGTCAACTCTTGGACTAGGTGCAAATCTGTCTGGCTATACTCACGACCTGATTCTGCGGTAGCAAATCCAATGATGGCAAAAACCTGATGATGAACAATCAATGGCACAACCATACAAGAATGCAACCCTAATTCTTGTAAACATTGAAAGTGTTCTGCATGGTCTGTGTGGGTTGTCAGCAGTGAATCCGAAAGGTTAGCCAGCAAAATGGGTTGTTTCATTTGCATGACTTGTTCAAGGCTCCAATCGCGATCGCGAACCGGATACTGTCGCGCCAAATTCCATCCTAGCTTGACCTTTGAAAGCTCTGAATGAAGGACAACTAATGGATAGATTGAACCGTCATTATGAACCCGATGAATGCAACACCAATCTGCCAAATAAGGAACTGCTAAATCGGCAAATGTTCTTAGAATCGTTTCGCAATTGAGCGAATGCGCTAGCAATTTGCTGGCTTCTGCGAAGAATCGAAGCGCTTCCTCTGCTTTACGAATTCGCAACAATGCTTTTACAGTCGCAATCAGTTCAATGGGTTCCACTGGTTGCACTAAATAAGCATCAGCACCACTATCTAGCCCCTGAGCCTTATCTTGTCCGTGGGTAAAATGAGCCGACAAATGTAGAATAGGAATGGTGGCAGTGACAGGGTTCGCTTTGATCTGGCGGCATACTTCAAAGCCACTCATCCCCGGTAGCTGAACATCTAAAATGATTAGGTCAGGTGGACAGTCGGCGAGAGATTGCAACCCTTCTTCCCCACTTTTCGCCGCCGTCACCGCAAACCCAGATTTCTGCAAAACACGTGCGACGATGTATCGGCTAAGCTCGTCGTCATCAATGTGTAAAACAGTCAGTAGCGAT
This sequence comes from Leptolyngbyaceae cyanobacterium, assembly GCA_041749615.1. Classification (GTDB taxonomy): domain Bacteria; phylum Cyanobacteriota; class Cyanobacteriia; order Leptolyngbyales; family Leptolyngbyaceae; genus ULC077BIN1. The sequence continues at coordinate 3,591 of JBGTAZ010000012.1, forward strand.
TCCGTTGTATTGTCAATCATCTCAACACCGTCAAACTACTGAATTATGACTATCAAAGCCAGTCATAGTTCAACATAGTAAATTCCCGACAAATCGCGCTCTATCTATTGATAGGGATCGGGCGATCGCGGATACTTTACTCCCACCTAATTGACCTGGCAACTAGGTGTTTCCTACATAACCTTGCAATTATTTAGATGAATTTAAGATGAATTCAATAGAAGCTATTCCTGTGGGTAGCCCTTCAGTTAAGGATACCCACAAGAGATACTCCCAGGAATCCAGTAGCATTGTCAGTGAAGTCCAGCAGCAATGTCAGTGTTGCTGTCCACTAGAAAGGCGGGGAACAGGGGGGCGAACATTCGGTTTGCTGCTGCTTGTGCCAGTGGTGCTTTTACGCTTTGCTGTTTTTTGGGAAGAAGGCTGGGCAGCACGAGATTTTGACTGTCCTCCTCTGCCCGGTTGTTGCCGACCTTGACGACCGTTTTGAATCGGTTCAGGTTTCGCGTGCAGATCCGGTTCAAACCCGGTCACGATTTCTCTGGGCAACTGCTGCTTAATCAGCCGCTCGATCGCCGCTAATAATTGATGTTCATCGACACACACGAGCGATGAGGCTTCCCCATCGGCTCCAGCACGACCTGTGCGTCCAATCCGGTGAACATAGTCTTCTGGGGAATTGGGTAACTCATAATTCACCACATGAGGCAAATCGGTGATGTCAATGCCCCGAGCCGCAATGTCCGTCGCCACAAGCACTTGTAAGCTAGCATCCTTAAACTTTGCGAGGGCACGAGTTCTTGCAGCTTGACTCTTATTGCCGTGAATTGCCATGGCGGGAATACGATCTTCTGTTAATTGCTTCACCAATCGATCAGCGCCGTGCTTAGTGCGAGTAAACACCAACACCTGAAACCAGTTGTGCTGACGAATAAGAGTAGTGAGCAACTCACGCTTCCGCTCACGATCCACAAGATAAACTTTTTGCGCCACCGTATCGGCAGTAAGATTACGCCGTTCCATTTCGATTAGGGTTGGCTGATTCAACAGGCTAGAGGCAAAGGCTTTAATTTCGTTGGAAAAAGTTGCGGAGAACAACAGATTTTGCCGTTTTTTGGGTAGAAGGGCAAGAATGCGCCGAATATCCCGAATAAAACCCATATCTAACATGCGATCGGCTTCATCTAGCACCAAGATTTCAACCCGCGACAAATCTACAGTGCCCTGCTGCACATGATCGAGTAATCGGCCTGGCGTAGCAACCAAAATATCCACACGGCTTCTTAATTGCCGGACTTGCGGGGTCATGCCAACGCCGCCAAAAACGGTCATGGAGTTTAGCTTCAAATATTTGCCATAGGCTTGTACGCTTTCTTCTACTTGGGCGGCAAGCTCACGGGTAGGGGTCAAAATCAGCGCTCGAATGGGTGAGCGACCAATGGGGGCATTTCTGTTGGGGCTATTTGCCGACAAGCTGGTTGTCGATAGTAAGTGCAAAATAGGCAAAGTAAAACCAGCCGTTTTGCCCGTGCCTGTTTGAGCACCCGCTAGCAAATCGCCGCCTGACAATACCGCAGGAATCGCCTGCATTTGAATAGGGGTAGGGGTAGTATAACCGCGCTCAGTAGTGGCGCGAACAATTTCATCAGACAAACCAAGAGTGGAAAAAGACATAGAACTCCGCGAGTAAAACCGCCTACCGCCGTAGGCAGCGTCAGTCTTAGGCGGATATAAGTGTAGAAAACTTGATTGACAGCGGTGCAAAGACTGGAAGCGATCGCTATCACAACGATATTTTAGCAGGGTTCAAGTCAATTCAGGTGAAGCAACGCCCAACCTTCCCTAATTTAATCTTTATACACCCACCCTAGGCGGGTGGGTTGCTGATAAACTCGCTTCAACGTGTTGATATCTCGTGCAGAAATCTTGGCAGGATTACGAACTTGGGAAAAGTAGAGGGCATCGGTTTGTTGAGGGCTATGTCCCCAGATGCCAAGTGCATGACCGAGTTCATGTCGAGCAGCGGCTTGCAAATACTCT
>JBGTAZ010000013.1:0-3168 GCA_041749615.1 Leptolyngbyaceae cyanobacterium
ACCTTCAGGTTTGGGTTGAGGGCGGCGATCGACACATCAAACCGCACCTGATCATTCCCCTTACCCGTGCAGCCATGCGCCACCGCATCCGCCCCATATTTTTCTGCTGCCTCCACGAGCAGCTTTGCAATCAAAGGGCGAGCCAACGCCGTAGACAACGGATAGCGGCTTTCATACAGCGCATTTGCCTGAATCGCCGGAAACGCATAATCCTTGACAAAACTCTCCGTCGCATCAATCACCAACGACTCCAACGCCCCAGACTTAAGCGCCTTTTCGCGGACTGGCTCCATATCACCACCCTGTCCCAAATCTGCCGCCAGCGTAATCACATCCTTTACGCCCCACTCCTGCTTGAGATAAGGAATGCACACCGAAGTATCGACTCCGCCGGAGTATGCCAGCACAACTTTATTAGCGCGACCCATGTTCTTTCTAGGCTTACCGAAACGACTGACCCATTATCCAGTGAATAGACACTTTTTCTTGTTAGAGAAGGTACAAATTCGCAGAAACCGGGGTTCGGGGTTCGAGTTTTGAGGTTTGAGTTATGAGTTTTGAGTTGAGGTGACGGATTAGCAGAAAATGGAAATCATGATTCGGGATTGAGATTCCTATCCATCCCTTATTCCCTGTTCCCTAATTAATTATAGATTTGCGGATTATCGGGATGGGCGATAGTTTAGGATGGGCGGTTGAGGGAACGGAGAAGGCAATATGCCGATGGGACTTCAGTTTGGGCGAGAAATTTGTGGGCGGCTGGAGTTGGCAGAGTCGCGCGAGTGGCTGGTGACCAATGGTATTGGCGGCTATGCATCGGGCACGGTATCAGGACTATTGACCCGCTGCTATCACGGGTTGCTGGTGGCGGCACTGAATCCCCCCTTGGGGCGGACTTTGATGCTGACGAAGCTGGATGAAACAGTGCAGTATGGCGGCGGCACTGATCAAGATGAGCCTCGCTACTATCCATTGCACACTAATCGATGGACGGGTGGATCTGTAGGACCGCATGGGTTTCGGCAGATTGAACGCTTTGCCTTGGAAGGCTCGATTCCGGCTTGGCGATATGCCTGTGCCGATGCGCTGATTGAAAAACGGGTTTGGATGCAGATGGGCGCGAATACAACCTATGTGCAATATCAGGTATTGCGCTCGTCACAGCCTTTGAAATTAACGCTAAAGGCGTTGGTGAACTACCGAGATTATCACAGTCGCACTCAAGGTTCGGGGTGGCAAATGACCGTGGTGCCATTGGATCGGGGCGTGTGTGTGGCGGCGTTTCCAGAGGCGACTCAACTGACCCTGCTGAGCGATCGCGCGGAGGTGACTCCCGCCCACGATTGGTACTATGGGTTTGATTTAGCCCTAGAGCGCGAACGGGGGTTGAGCGATCGCGAAGATCATCTCCATGTCGCAACTCTACACGCCACGTTAGCGGCTGGAGAATCCCTGACGATAGTCGCTAGCGCGGAGCGCAAACCCGATTTAAACGGAGAAAATGCTCTCAAAAATCGCCGTACTCATGACCATAAACTGCTGGGCTTATGGCGTTCTAACTCCACTGTTGAAGCCAAGGAAGAATTTACCAGCCGCTTGGTGCTAGCAGCCGATCAATTTATCGTCAACCGCGCCTCACCCGCAGACCCCCACGGCAAAACCGTGATTGCCGGATATCCCTGGTTTAGCGATTGGGGACGAGACACCATGATCAGCTTGCCGGGGCTGACCCTCGCCACCGGACAGCCTGAGATCGCCCGTTCTATCCTGCGAACCTATGCCCGCTACACCGATCAGGGGATGATCCCCAATCGCTTTCCCGACGCGGGAGAACTGCCAGAATACAACACGGTAGATGCGACCCTGTGGTACTTTGAGGCACTACGCGCCTACTATGCCGACACCGAAGACGACGATCTGGTTCAAGAACTCTTTCCCACCCTGGCAGACATCATCGATTGGCACTGTCGCGGCACTCGCTTTAATATCCACCTCGACCCGGCGGATGGTTTGCTGTATGCCGGAGAAGCCGGGGTGCAACTCACCTGGATGGATGCCAAAGTAGACGATTGGGTCGTCACGCCTCGGATTGGCAAACCTGTGGAGGTTAACGCCCTTTGGTACAATGCGCTGCGAACCATGGCAAAACTGGCGCGGCGTGTCGGCAAACCCCATCAAGAATATGAAGCGATCGCCGATCGCGCCCTTGCCCGGTTTAGTCGCTTCTGGAACCCCGATTTAGGCTACTGCTACGATCTGCTCGACAGCCCAGACGGTGATGATGATGCCCTGCGCCCCAACCAGATTTTTGCCGTTTCCCTGCCTGAAAGTCCACTGACGGCGGCTCAGCAAAAAGGCGTGGTGGATACCTGCGCCCAAACTCTGCTTACTTCTCACGGGCTGAGATCGCTGGCTCCTAACCATCCTAGCTATCAAGGTGCTTACCGTGGCTCTCCGCTTCAGCGCGATGGAGCTTATCACCAAGGCACCGTGTGGGGATGGCTGTTGGGATCGTTTGCGATCGCTCATTTGCGCGTCTATAACAACCCGGCTCAAGCGCGTGAGTTTTTGGAACCGATGATGAATCACCTGATCGATTACGGCGTGGGCAGCCTCGGCGAAATTTGTGATGGCGATGCCCCCATGAAACCCCGTGGCTGCATTGCCCAAGCCTGGACGGTCGCCGAAGTCCTCCGAGCCTGGATCGCCACGGAGTCTGTCTAAATTTTAGTTGGCGCGATCGTTGTTTTAATAGGATCAGTCCGGGAGTCTTTCAAAAATCTTTTAGAATAGGCGTAACTATTGAGACGCGGCTATGCTGTCATCTGACCTGCAATTTATATTGCCAAGCAGCGATGAATTAATCGATTCGGATGATTTTCCTGTCGATAATGAGGATCAAAATTCTGTCCCCAATGTGCTGCTGTTTCTGCTGGAATATATCTGGAAACATCGGACTGACTGGTTTTTCGCGGTTGATATGGGCGTATATCACACCACTGGGGCGCATCCTAGAGTTCCGATTGTCCCCGACGGCTTTTTGAGCCACAACGGTTGGCACTTGAGCTAGCGCTGGATTGCCTGGGTTTGCCAATTCAAACGGTGTGTTTTCAGCCATGGTTCAGTGCGATCGAGAGAGAAACTTCAAACTTTTGGCTTGGTTTCCTC
>JBGTAZ010000014.1:0-7135 GCA_041749615.1 Leptolyngbyaceae cyanobacterium
TTGACCAGTGTCGATACTCCGGGAGGTTAAGTTGTCCGCCGACAGCAGAATAATGCTATTGATTGACCCCCCAAGCACCAGGGTCTTCCCGTTTTGACTGTAGATGTCTCTGAAAAAGTTTGTAGCAGGCAAACCCTGCAACATTTGATGAAAGGCATTGTGCGCTTGCCACAGTAGCACCGTATTATCCGACCCAACTGAGGCGATCGTGGTGCCATCGGGACTAAATGCCACCCCCCAAACAATCGCCTGATGCCCCTTAAACGTGTTCAGCAGGGTGCCATTGCGAGTCCACAAAGCCACAGTTTTATCATGGCTGGCGGAGACAAATTCACGCCCGTCGGGGCTGAAAGCAATCCCATGTATCCCTGCACTGTGGTAGTTCAGGGTGGTAATCAGCGTTCCATCTGGATTCCACAGCTTTATGGTTTTGTCCAAAGCGCCACTGACCAGAAGTTCTCCATCAGGGCTAAATGCCAGAGCATGGACTGCCGCCTCGTGACCCATCAGAGTTTGGAGACGTTGACCCTTAGGAGTCCACAGGGTCACAGTACCATCGTTGCCTCCTAGGGCAATGCGATCGCCCTTGGGACTGTAAGCGATCGATCGAACTCCTAAAGGCTGACCGCCCGTATCGATCACGCCAACAAGCTGCCCTTGCACACTCCAGATTTCCATCTTGCTGCTGCTCAGACCGCCAACCACCACAGTTTGGCTATCAGGGCTAAAGTCAAAGCTCCAAATCCCCTTGATGGAAGTCGAAAATGAATACTTTAGCTCACCAGTCGGTGTCCAGATTTTGACACCATCCTCACCTGAAGAGGCTATCCATCGTCCATCAGGGCTAAATTTAACGACCATTCGGGCACTGGTCTGCTTCATTGCCAGGGTGGCTAGTAGAGTTCCATCTTGTCCCCAAAGTTTGATGGTTCTATCAGAACCAGCCGTTGCCAGCTTTGTCCCATCGGGGCTAAAACTGACCGTCGTGATGGGTGCTCGGTGACCGTCAAGGCGGTTATGTTGATCAACGCTTAGCACCACCTGTTCTAGAATGGCACTGGCTTGAGCCTGGAGGACGGGATCGACCTGCCCTTGCCGTAGTCGATGCTGGGCGCGGATTGCTTCCAGCATCGACGCAAAGGACTGGTTAGACGCGAGCAATGCCTCAGCCGTGCGGACGATGCTGCGGGTTTCGCTCAGAGATGCCTGAAGAGATTGAAGTTGGGCAAAAAAACCGAGAGCGATCGCACCCATCATCGCTAGGCTGACAACCCCCAGCAGCAATCGCTGTCGCCTTAAGCTCCGCCGTTGCTCCAGACTGCGCTGACGTTCAATGGCTAGGCGAGCTTCTACTGCTTGCAACCGGGCGGTCTCCACTTTCGCGACGGTCTCTTGTCGGTCTAACTCCTGGCTGACAGACAGGAAGTGATAGTCGAGATTGCTCAGGCTTTGCTGCTGAGACCAGAGCAGCATATCTTGCAGAGCCTTTCCCCGCAGCAGCCGTGATGTATCGGTATAGTTTGAGGCGACCCAGGCATTAAAGGCTTGGGAGTAAGGACGCAGGCTATCCAGTTGTTCCCGAATCCAGGTCGGAGAAAAGATCGCCCGATAAATCCGATTCTTGACCTGTAACTGACTCCGCCGTTTGCCGACAAGTCCTGACAGCAAGAGTTCTACTTGTTCTGGGCTACCGTCAAGGTTAATCCCATCTTGCTCTAAAATCTGTTGATATAGTCCTAGCAAACGTCCGGTTCGCTGCTCATCGGATAAGAGCCGATTGCGAATGGTACGCAGATGCTCTGGACTGTCTTGGGCTTCCCAATTTTCAATGATCTGCGATCGCACAATTTTCTCAACCCAAACGGCTTCAATCCCCGTGGGCAAACTCAGGTCAGAGTCCGCTGCATCTTGGGTCAAGAGTGCGACGGTCTGGCAGAGTTTTTGGGTCAGCAACGGCTGTCCTCCCGTCCAAGATAGAATGGCGCTGAGAACCGCTTCTGGGTTGCTTACCCGACCCTGAAAGCCTGCCAACAGCGGTTTCGCTTCGTCGAGTTGAAAGTCTTGCAGGTCGATCGCACGACCAATGTTAAACGGGGTACGTTTGCGATCGCGAATCAGGTCAGATGGGGCAGCAACCCCAAAAAAAGCCCAGGTTAACCGTTGATAGGCAGGTTGGTGGGGGCGCAGTTCATGACAGGAACGAATAAAGGCAAAGAAATCATTAATCGAGAAACTCAAGCTGAGCGTGCTGTCGATTTCATCCACCAAAATAAACAGTCGAGTTTCGGGCATCTGTGCCAAAATCTGATCGATTAACAGCCGTAGTTGTTGCACCATCGGCAGGGCTTCCCAGGTTTGCCAGTGGGTTTTCACATCCACTCTGTCTAAAAGTTGGAGGTCGCGCAGTAGTTCTAACATCACGCCGCGATACCACTGGTGATGGGAAACCTGTTCGCTTCCCAGTTGCGTCATATCCAGATAGGCGCAGCGATATCCAAGCTGCTGGAGTTGCCGCTGCATTTGGGTTCGCAAGCTCGATTTACCCATCTGCCGCGCGTTAAACACATAGCAAAATTCTCCAGCCAGCAAAGACTCATAGAGGTCGCGATCGGCGCGTCGAGAGACATAGGTTGCAGCATCGGCAGCAAGGCTACCCCCCACCTGATAGAGCGGCTTAACCACTGTGATTCTCTAAGTGATTCTCTAGGTGAGCGCCAAAGTATTGCCGATACAGTTCACATGGAAAACTGGCTTTGCCCCCCTGCCTCTGGGCAAGACCCATATCTTCTAATCGATACGCCATTTTGGGGTTTAGAGGCGTGGTTTCAGGGGCGAATAGCACTTGCTGAAACGCTGCCATCAACGGGGTATCCCGTTCAAGATCTCGCCAAAGCCCGCGCAGATGTTCGCCATAGATCCCTTTGTCCGTCCCGGCTTCCTGGAGCAATTGTGCCAGAGATATACGTCTCGAACGCAGCCAATAAAACGCAAGCTGTAGCAAATAGGGGTGTCCTCCGACCAAATCGAGCAAGGGTTGGAGGGTATCAAAATCACGGATACCCACTTGATGGAGTTTGTAGCGTTCCGCTAAATCATTGACCTGGGTGGGGGTGAACCAGGGTAAGTCCAACGGCAACCCCACATTAAAGGGGGATTGATTGGACGGGAGTTGTAGCTCTAATTCGGCAACATGGGCAATGATCAGCCTTAGCTTTTGCCAGTCCTCCCGCACTCTGGACTGTTCGTACCACGATCGCAGCATCGTAAAGAAATTCTTGGCGATCTGAGGATACTCCATTAGGTGGTGTACGGTATCGATCGCGATTACGATAGGGGCTTGGCTCTGGCTGAGAAAATACTCCTGCATATACGTCGTGCAGCTCAGCTTACTCCCCGCACCTTCAAACCAATACTCGTCAAACCTGGGTTCTAAGTTTAATTGCTGACCGACAGCCCAGCAAAACCAACGCAAAAAATGATCGAGATCTTCTAGAACTTGAGGATCAGCCTGCCTCATATCCACCACAACCGTTTGCATCCCCGCTTGATCAGCGTTGCCGACTATGTGATTGATTAAAGAGGTTTTGCCCATGCGCTTTGGCGCTTTAATCCGGATCAGGCTCCCGGCTTGATGCAGCGACTCAATTGCCAAGTCTTCCAGCGGCGATCGCTGAATATATAAGGCAGAACTAAAGGGCAGTGGGTGCCCTGGGAAATCTATTTTGTCAACAACAGGATTAGTCCGGGGCGATCGAGGGGCGGGGATGCTGTTGTCAGTGGAGTAATTTGTTAATCTTAATCCAAGCGTTTTCTTGGTCACCTCGTGTCCTAATTTCTCAGATAGATCGAACCATAGCCGAGAACCAATATCCTTTAGATACCCTTCCTCATAGCCGATCTCTTGGGCTATTTCTCGATATAGCCTGCCCTCTAAGGCTTGTAGCAGCACAATCTCCTCAATGTAGCTAAGTATTCTGGGAGCAAGAATTCTCCTCACAACTTTTAAGCTTTCTTGACTCTTCATAGTGCGCTCACTAAGCCTTTTGATACTGGTTTAAGCATCTGGGACAAGATAAACTATAAGTTAGTCTGTTACTCAAAGAAAACATTTATAAAGTAACGCAACGATTGCTTTGAAAGTCACCAGGACTGGAATTTTTTCTTCCAGAACATTGTACTGCTAGCTGATTCTATCTTTGAGCGCTATCCGCCCATGCGGTTTCACCCTGATAAAAGCCCTTGCCAAAGGGCAGGTCTAGCTCAACCGAGTGAAAAGGATTACTTAGATCTTGCCCCATTCTCAATAAGGGGGTCCCAAAGAAGTATAAAGCAGCACGAAGGGAGAGTCATCATGACAGGTCGTCATTACAGACAGATCGATAGTTTTGCCCACTTGAAAGCATGAGTCATGAGTTTGTACAATAACGTAGCCCAACCGTAGATCATAAGTCGCGATCGCGGGACAAAGTCTAATGTTGATCCACAGCTAATGTTGATCAACAGCTAATGTAGAGAGGGGAGGCTGTGGCTAAGGTGCATTCGATCTCAACTGTGAAGTGATCGCTTCACAGTTAAGGGGAATTCTGCTTTAAAAACTTCATTGAGAAGTTCGACAAAGTTGTAATGGCTTTTGCGTAAGTCCTATTAAAGTCTAGATTTAACAAATTTATCCAAGCGCTCCATACCCTTTTTGATCGTGTCTGTGTCGGTGGCGTAGGAAATGCGGACATAGCCATCGCTGCCAAAGGCAACGCCAGGAACCAAGACAGCTTGTTGTTCTTCTAGCAATGCTTCACAAAACTCGATCGACTTCATGCCCGTGCGTTTGATGTTAGGCATCAGGTAGAATGCGCCATTTGGTTCCGCGCAGGTGATACCCGGCATCTCGTTGAGGTAGTCCAGCATTAGCTTTCGGCGTTGGGCAAACGCTTTCAGCATCGTTTGAATGAAGTCTTGCGAACCTTCTAAAGCGGCGATCGCCCCATATTGAGCAAACGTACACACGTTGGAAGTGCTGTGCCCCTGAATTAGGCTGCAAGCGCGAATCAGTTCGACGGGAGCCGCCAAAAATCCAATCCGCCACCCCGTCATGGCATAGGCTTTGGCAAAGCCGCTGCTAATAATCGTGCGTTCAAAGGCTTCTGGGCTGACGGCTCCAATGCTGAGGTGTTCGGCTCCGTTGTAAAGTAGCTTTTCGTAAATCTCATCGGAAACGACGTGAAGATCATTTTCGAGGACAACTTTTGCCAGAGCGCGCACTTCATCCGGTGAGTAAACCATGCCCGTGGGATTGGAGGGAGAGTTCAAGACAAATAAGCGCGTATTCGGTGTAATTGCCTGCTGTAGCTGCTCTGGCGTGATTTTGAAGCCCGTCGTTTCATCCGTTTGCACGATCACGGATGTGCCGCCTGCCAGCGTGACCATTTCGGGATAGCTAACCCAGTATGGCGCGGGAATAATCACTTCATCCCCTGGCTGAATCGTTGCCATCATTAGGTTATAGAGCGAGTGCTTGCCGCCGTTGGTGACTATGATATTCTCAGCGCCGTAGCAAAGCCCATTCTCGGTTTGCAGCTTTTGGGCGATCGCCTGCCGCAATTTCATCTCGCCTGCCACGGCTCCATAGCGCGTTTTGCCAGCTTCTAAAGCGTCTGTGGCGGCTTGGCGAATGTGGGCAGGAGTTGGAAAATCTGGCTCTCCCACGCTGAAATTACACACATCAACCCCCTCAGCTTTCATGGCTTTCGCCTTCGAGTCGATTACCAAAGTGAGTGAAGGGTTCACCTGCCCAACTCGCGCCGCCAGTCTCATTTGCATCCCAATTACCATTGCTGCTTAGATTTAATTCAGGATACCTCAGCTATCTTTGACTAATCATGGTTTTTTATATTTTGTCAGCGAATCTAGACGATGCCTTTGAACCACACTTCCGCCCTAGTGACGATCGCCGCCCCCAACTTCGATCGCCTGGTTGATTTCTACAAAGCGCTATTCACCCAAGAACCCATTGCCTTCATTCCCACCGTCTACGCAGAATTTCAACTACCAGGGCTAAAACTAGGCATCTATCACCCAAAAGCGAACCCCGAACCCCAAACTCCGAACTCCGAACTCAAAACTCAAAACTCAAAACTCAAAACTCAAAATATCTCCCACGGAGACGCTAAGCGAACAAAACTCAAAACTCCGAACTCAAAACTCACCTCTTCTCATTCCGCACTCATCCCTCCCATCAGCCTTTGTTTAGAAGTGATTGATCTAGAAGCCGCGATCGCCCACCTGACCGACTTGGGCTATCCTCCCCCCGGCAAAATTCTCACCGCATCCCATGGCAGAGAAATCTATGCGGCTGATGCCGATGGCAATAGGCTGATTTTGCATCAAGGGTTTGGGTAATCTTGGGGATGTTTCCAGATTGGCGCGAAAGCGTGGGATAAGGGTTCCTGAACTGCTGAATACTCACGATAGTTCAGTCGATTGTTTCCTGGAGTTGACGAGCAACCCATGTTTGGGTGCAAAAATCATCGCGATCACAAACAGCAGAGTTTGCAACACCACAATACAGCCGCCCGTGGAGCCATCAATGTGATAGCTGATGTAGGTGCCCATGACGCTAGAAAACACACCGGAAGCCATTGCGATCAGCACCATGTGATCAAAGCGATCGCTTAATAGATACGCCGTTGCCCCCGGAGTGACCAACATTGCAACAACCAAAATAATCCCTACCGTTTGCAGTCCGGCAACCGCAGTCAGCGACAGCAAAGATAGCAAAACATAATGGAGAAAACCAATGTTGATTCCAATCGATCGCGCATGAGTGGAATCAAAGCAAAAGAGAATTAAATCTTTGCGTAAAATCGCCAGCGTCCCCAGAGTAATCACACTAATAATTATGGTTTGAATAATGTCAGCATCCGAAATCCCTAAAACATTGCCAAACAAAATGTGTGATAAATCAACTGTGCTTTTCACTTTAGAAATCAGCACCACCCCAAACGCAAAAAATCCAGTAAAAACTAAGCCAATCACCGTATCTTCTTTGACGCGAGTTTTGGATTTGATAAACCCGATCGCCATCACAGAACCCACCCCAAACACAAACGCACCGATCGCAAAGGGAATGTTCAACACA
>JBGTAZ010000015.1:0-10649 GCA_041749615.1 Leptolyngbyaceae cyanobacterium
GCTGCCTGGATACGGCGCGATTGCTTAGCTTAGGCGCGGTGCAACCCTTCCCCGCGCTCAATTCATTTTTTCAAAACTCAGATCGAGAGCCAAATCAAACTGCGGCAGTGCGCCAATGGATTAAATCTAACTCCAGACAAAAAGAGGTGAGCATCTTAGTGACTCACCAAGTAAACATCACCGCGTTGACTACCATCTTTCCCAAAGAGGGAGAATTGATTGTGCTGAACACAACTGCCGACGGAACCATCAAGGTCATTGGACGAATTTAGGACACTTAAGGGCACCGTTTGTCATCCCAACATGACTCAGCAGTGACCCTCAGCCGATCCTTTACTTAAAATTGATTTATTTTTTCTTAGTAGTAGCTTTAGCGGCTTTCTTTTCTTCCTTTTCTTCCTTGGGGGGGGCAACCTTTTCCTTAAAAGATTTACCTGCGGAAAATGCTGGAACGGTCGTTGCTGGAATTTTAATCGGTTTGCCAGTGCTGGGGTTGCGTCCTTCTCTAGCTTGGCGTTGACGTGCTTCAAAAGTGCCAAAGCCAACCAGGGTAACCTTTTCCCCTTCAGCAACGGCTTCCATAATGGCATCAACGACTGCGCTTAAAACTGCATCCGCATCTTTTTTGGTGATCTCTGCTTTTGCCGCGATCGCATCAACTAACTCACTTTTGTTCATAACAAACCTCGTATGGTATCGAATAGCCTGTCGCGATTATACTTCAGCCATTTCAAAACGAACCTATTCGCAGTAGATAGATCAGAAGATTAAGATTATTTGATATTAATCTTCTGATCTGCAAATCCAGTCATTCCACAGGTTTAGACTACCAACCTTCCCGTTTTGGCACTGAAAAGCGCGATCGCCAAGAATACACGAGATAATTGAACCGTGGCGTTGCCTAATGAAAGGTTGATTTATGACTGGATCGGATTCAGCAACGCCTGAACCGCTACGCCTAGAGTGCGATCGAAGGAAAAGAGATGGACGTTAAAGCAGCCGTAGCCTACGAACCGGGAAAACCCCTCATAGTCGAAACAATTCACTTAGAAGGACCCAAAGAAGGGGAAGTATTAGTCGAGATCAAAGCAACAGGAGTTTGCCACACCGACGCTTACACTCTTTCTGGCAAAGACCCAGAAGGCTTATTTCCCGCCATTTTAGGACATGAAGGAGCCGGAGTCGTCGTAGAAGTGGGGGCTGGCGTAACCAGCCTTAAACCTGGCGATCATGTGATCCCGCTCTACACGCCGGAGTGCCGCAACTGTGCCTATTGCTTAAGCTGGAAAACGAATCTGTGTCAGGCAATTCGGGCAACCCAAGGAAAAGGCGTGATGCCCGATGGCTCTAGCCGCTTTTCTAAAAACGGCACCCTGATTCATCACTACATGGGCACCTCCACCTTTGCTAACTACACCGTGCTGCCCGAAATTGCCCTTGCCAAAATTCGCGAAGACGCACCCTTTGACAAAGTTTGCTACATCGGCTGTGGGGTGACAACGGGCATTGGAGCCGTAATCAACACTGCCAAGGTCGAAGCAGGCGCAAATGTAGTCGTGTTTGGCTTAGGCGGCATCGGGTTAAACGTGATTCAAGGATGCCGCATGGTCGGGGCAAACAAAATCATCGGGGTCGATATTAATCCGAGTAAAAAAGCACTGGCAGAACAACTAGGACTGACTCACTTCGTCAATCCTCAAGAAGTCGAGGGCGATTTGGTTGCCCATTTAGTAGAACTCACCGATGGCGGCGCAGACTATAGCTTTGAGTGCATTGGCAATGTCAATCTGATGCGGCAAGCGTTGGAATGCTGCCACAAAGGATGGGGCGTGAGCGTGATTGTGGGGGTTGCCGCAGCGGGAGCCGAAATTAGCACTCGCCCTTTTCAATTGGTGACAGGGAGGGTGTGGAAAGGCACTGCCTTTGGAGGTGCTAGAGGTCGCACGGATGTTCCCAAGATTGTGGATTGGTATATGGAGGGCAAAATCAACATTGATGATCTGATTACGAATGTGATGCCCATCGAGCAAATCAACCAAGCTTTTGATTTGATGCACAGCGGCAACGGCATTCGCACCGTTTTAACGTTTTAGTTTTCAGCAACGTTTTAGTTTTTAGCGTTGCGTGCGGCTTCCACAAATGCTCTTTGCCTGTTGTTGAGGGGCAACTGGGCTGTTTTGCTGACGTAAAAACTGGCACCATTGAGCGATCGCGGCATCGGCTTGAGGACGTAGTTTCATATCGTCTAAAGACACGAGATCGGCTGCCATCACTGCAATATCAAGCTGCTGGCGTAATGCCCGTTCTTGAGCAATGGTATAAATCGTTCGGCTCCAATCGGCGATATCTGCCTGTGCTTGCTGATAAACCCGATCATCCGGCTGAATTTTTCTAGCTTGCTGAATCGCATCTTTGTAAGGCGTTGCCTGATCCCCTCTCACCCTGATCCTCGCCGACTGCAAAATCTCTTCGCCCGCCGAAGCTCTTTGCGGAGGCGTAGAGGGGTTGAAGTTCAATGCAGACTGATCTGGTAGATTTTCTGCGGCAGTCGGAGCGCTCGGAGGTGTAGAGACTGCACCAGCACTGCCTGCGTTGACGGCACTCGCCGTGCCTGCATTCATCGAAACAGATTGCATTGTCTCTGGTTTCAGTGTCTCTGGTTTCAGTGTCTCTGGGGAAGGAAGCGGGGATAATGCCACGGGAGGTTGGGCTACAGGCATCGGCGCACTGATCGCGGGAGCCGGGGAGATTATTGGAGAAGGCACTGGAGAAGCCACGATCGCAGGAATAGCCGCTTGTTGAGAGGCAGGTGTCGCTAACATAACAGACCAGTTGCGCCATAAAACCGCACTGAGTAAACCCACAGAAATTAAGCCGCCCCAGAGTAAAAAGGGTCGCCACAGGATGCCTTCTTCTTCAATTGGCTCAGGCTCGACAGAACCCAATGCCGGCATAGGAATAGTCGTTGTTGAAGCCGGATTCCCGCGATAGGAATTTTCTAAAGATTCGACCTGAGTAAAAGGATTTGAGACTGGAGTAGCTCCAGCGTTATGACCGCTATGGCTTTGCCCCGTTGGAAAAGGGGTGGTTTGATCCGTCGAGCTAGACGATTGGCTAACACGCTCATGTTGATTGGCAGAGTAGGCTTGGGGCGCTGCGTTAGCTGTGGGCAGGTTAGCTGTGGGCAAAGTGAATGTTTCGGTTGGATTTAACGTTTTTACGGCTGAATGAATTTGAGCCTCACTTTGAGGGATATTTCCATTGATGGTCGAACCATTCCACGACGGGGCTGTCAAGGATAATAGCGGTTGGTGAACGAGATGAGGGGGGCAGATGGTAACGGGATGTTGGGTCGGTTGCCAATAGTGCTCGCTGAGTTCAGGGAGGCGATCGCTGAGATAGTGACTTAGGGTTGATAGGGTTGCCCCTTGTTGATAGCGCAAGCCTTCTAACAGCGATGCAGTGAAGAGTCCATGTCCCAAACTAGAAATTTCGCGAGAGAATTGCCCCGGCTGGCAGGAGAGAATCGTGGGAATGCCAAGTTGATGGGCGACTTGTGCCGCTTGAATGCCAACGGTTTCCTGAGAAATCGTTCCCTGGCTGCGGCTGATATCCAGGAGGAGGAGTGGTTGACCATGAGGCAAGGCAGACTTAAGCCGACTCAGCAACGGCGCGATCGCAATGCACGTTGCTTCGATCTCGGCTGGGTTTCCATCAATCGGCACGAAGTAATCTTGCCCACGATGACAAACCCCATACCCGTTTAAGAAAATCCAAACCTGATCATCCGGTTGAAAATAGTTTTGGGCAAGAAACTCAAGCCAATTACTCAGATTTTCTCGACTGGGGTAAGTTGAGCGCCCTGCTAGAAAAGGGGACAATTCAGTGAACAAAAGACATTGGTTTGAAGGGAAACCTGCCTCGGATACTAAGAACCGATGCAACGCTTGCACATCCTGCCGAGCGCAGTTCAAGGGTTGAAAAGATTGATAGGCATCAAGCCCAACTAAGACTGCCCACTGTTTCATCACAGATGCCCCACGTCGTTCGTTACTAACATGCCCAAACTGATTTTTTACGCGACAAAAACTTCAAATTCTTTTCTCTAACTTGTTGAAATAAAGTAAGTGTGAGCAAGAAGCTTAAGCTCATTATGCTTAAAAATCAGGATGTACTTTATCCGCCGTAAGAAGGCTATGTCGTCACCCCAAGTCTTTCCTAAGATGGTTTGAAATCGGCACCATACGAGTAACTATTGAATTAACACTGAATCAGTTTATGGGCTTTCTAGGGTTTGTTTGAATTGTCATATTTCTACTATAAGGGCTAACTTCAATCGATTAAGCTTTCCTTTTTTGAACTGCTGATTGTCTCGTTGTTTTTACAAGATTAGGGATTAAATTATGTTGCTACTTAAGCGATCGCATTCCAAAGCGCACAACCCATCTCCTCGGTTTTGGCAGCAGCGCGCTGTTTGGATTAGCATCACCAGCATTTGTATCACAGCGGGATCACTATTAAAAGACGCGATCGCCCCCATCCCTGTTCAGGCTGCTCCGTTGCGTGCCAACCTTATGTTAGATGTGCAATCTGGAGAGACCTATGCTGCTTTTATGCAACGAGCAACCGCAGCAGCCAGAACCGCAACTCAAAGCACCTTCGATCGCAATGGTTCAATTTCCGATCTTTCTGTTGTAGTTACCGGGCAGAACCAAGGATCAACGGTTCAAGTATTAACGCTCCGTGCCAATCGCAACCAGTGGCGTAGCAATCCTAATGCGGGTCGCTGGGCAACCTACTATCCCACCGCACAATCTTTACTAGGACTCAATCCACCTCCTGCACCTGTTGTCACGACGGTTATTGTTCAGCCTGGGCAAGTTCTGCAACCTGGGCAAGTTCTACAACCCGGACAAGTTCTGCAACCCGGACAAGTTCTGCAACCCGGACAAGTTCTGCAACCTGGGCAAGTTCTACAACCTGCCACACCCACTGTGATCAGACCCGGTGAAGTCGCGCCAAACACGCCTACGCCTACCCAAACCGGAAATGGAACGAGCCAAAGCCCTTCTCCCACAGCAGGCACCTCTCCAACCACCATTGCCCCAACCACAATCGCGCCAACGACGACGACTCCAGCGACAACCTTTCCAGCCGTCACCCTTCCCGCGACGTTACCTCCAGCCCCACTCGCTCCAGCCCCGACAAACCCAACCTCACAGCAGCAAGATTTTCCAAATTCGCTCCCTTCGCAAACTATTCAATCCCCCTCCCAACCTACAAACATCCAGCTATTTCGATGAATGCAGGTTGCTTTATCGGGTTTAACACTGTTCTCGCCAACTCATGGGCAAACGGAGAGGGTGATTAATAGTTGTCTCAGGCAATAGCCGGGTCTCCTCATCCATTGCTTGAGTTAGCTTTTTGTAGACTTCTTCTGCTTGTTGAGGTGAGTTGCCAATGCTAGTCAGTCCCAGTTTGCCAAATTCAGACAGACAACCCATGAGATGAAATACGGTGCCTGTTTCAGTGCTGGTGTCGAAGTGAAGCTGATGATGAGCAATGATATCCATCAGATCATTGGGCAGTAAGCCGCGATACTGATCTTTTTGCAGGTTATCTGTGGCGATATAATATTTGGGTCGCCCTTGTTGGCTATAAAACAAGCCGCTGGATAGGTCATACCGTCCATTGGTCAAAAACTTGAGCGTCATAAAGGGATGGGTAGTGCCCCCTTTTCTGAGGTTGATTTCGATCGCCTGCACATCCCATTCTGGCTTTTGAGGTTGGTTTGGTTGATGCACCGCCACAAAATCAACGGCAAAGCGTTCGATCGCGCCTTTCTCTGCCAGATTGCGCCCAATTCGCATTCCCAGATCTTGCAACGTCAGGCGATAGGCTTCATCCGCTGGAAACCGGCAACCTAAATAGATTTGCCCATTCGGTCCCCCTAAAATCTGGTCGTGGGTTGAGAGGATTTCTACTTCGCCGAGGGGCGTGATATGCCCTTGGACACTGGGCGATCGCTTCTCTCCTTCCAAAAATGCTTCAATGATCGCGCCCATTTCGGGAATGCGCTGACTAAAGTTAGCCCAGGTTTCGCCTTTTCCCTCAAAGTGAAGCGATTCAAATTGCTCTGTTAATGCGTCTACCCGCTTTAAATGGTTGACGCGATCGGGAGCAGCGTCCTGAATAGTGTGCAGATCCAGCAACGCATTACCTTCACCCGAAAACCCTTCATTCAGCTTGACGACCATCCGCTTGAGGTGGGGTTGGCGTTCCCATAATTCTGCGGCAGCCGTTGCCAGTTGATTAACGCTCCACACCGACCCGCTGCCATCGGGATGGGGCACGTTCGTTTCGGCAAAAATTTGGCGGCTCCCCCCCTTGGTGCCCCATTCTAACAAGCCGGGATCGAGCGCGTAGAGGGGAATTCCCAACTGAACTGCTAAATTTTGCTCTGCGGTTGTAGCGTTATAGCAAATCATAAAACAGCGATTGGGACGCACCGCCTGCTGAATGCGGGCAATCAACCGGGGGCGATCGAGAATTTTTTGGCTCAAGGGGTTGAGTGATGAATCGTAGGTGGAGAGCAGCAGCAAGCGATCGCGAGCATGGGAGAAAGGAATGCCAGGAAGCAATTGCAGATAGTAATCAATCACGCTAGGGTGCAATGGCTGTGAGGTGACATACACCAATCGGGTACGAGGGTTTTTCAGCCGGATCAGAGAAAATAACAGCCGCTCTTCATAGTGGTGGAAGCCCTCAATTTTTTGCAGTTCTCGTTGGTCGAGGCTGAGAGATGGCACCACAATAATATCCGCATCGCCAAGCTCAAGGGCTTCTACCGATCGCCACAAATCGCGTAATCGCTGTTGCAAATCGGGAAAAGTTTCTTGCATCCCCGATGGGGAAAACTCGCTCTGCATAAGTCGTACATTGTCTAAAGTTTTCCAATCCACAATACGGTGATAGCGTCTCTCAAAGCAACGCAGGGAAGGTAGAGTCGATCGCCTGGGGATAAATCAGCAGTAAAGAGTAAAGTAGCAGTAAGGTGAAAGAATTAGGTCTAGTGAGTTTTGGTTGAGTCAATCTATCAATTTGTAATTGGGTTGGATTGCTTGTGATGATGTCCTCTGAGTGGATGGCTCCGGTTCCGCTTTGGCTACAAATTGGGATAGTTGGGGCTTGGTTGGGAATGGTTGGGCTATCTGCGGAATGGCTATATAGGGCGAAGGTCGCAGAGCCAGAGGTCGTCCGAAAGGTGGTTCACATTGGCGTGGGGCATGTGATTTTGTTGGCATGGTGGCTGCAAACTCCGGCATGGCTGGGGATTGGCGCATCGGTTCTGTTTAGCGCGATCGCGTTTCTGTCCTATCAGTTTCCGATTTTGCCTAGCATCAACGGGGTCGGGCGCAAGAGTTTAGGCACTTTTTTTTATGCCCTCAGCATTGGTCTATTAATTAGTTATTTTTGGACTATTGAGCAGCCTGAGTATGCTGTTTTAGGCGTTTTAGTGATGACTTGGGGCGACGGGTTGGCGGCGCTAGTTGGACAACGATTTGGCAAACATCCTTACACACTCTGGGGGGTGCAAAAAAGTTGGGAAGGCTCCCTGACGATGGCGATCGCGAGTTTTGTAGTCAGCAGCAGCATTTTGGTTAGCCTTCAGGGCAATAGTTGGCAATCCTGGATTATTTCGATGGCGATCGCGCTCTGGGCAACCGGGCTGGAAGCTTTTTCAAAGTTTGGGATTGATAACCTAACCGTTCCGTTGGGCAGTGCTGCCGTAGCATTTTACTTAAGCACTCTATTGTTTTGAGGACAGAAATGTTTTGAGGACAGAAATGTTTTGATACCCAATTTAAATGGAAAATTCAACAAATCTTAGGTTGAGACCTGTGACTGAGTAAAGCTTCTACAATTCAAAACTCAAAATATCTCCTTTGGAGACGCTACGCGAACAAAACTCAAAACGGTATGAGAACCGAGAACGGGATTTATCGTGGCAAAATCAGGATGGTATCGATCTCTAACTGGCAAATCGTGTTTCAAGACTCGTAACCGTTCCTCTTTTGCCGACTTCCTCGCCTATCCTAAAAGTTATGCCCCCCGACCTAAAACCGCTGACATCCAACCCTATCGAGGCGTTTCCCCCTAGCAGTCCTCAGCCTGAGCAATTGGACAATATTAAAGCCCAAATTGACTTGGTGTTGCTGGCATTAGAAGCCTTAACCGGAATTGGCTCTGAGGCGATGTTGCAAGCGGCGATCGACCTTAACCTGGAATCCATGGTGGCGGATCGGGTCGCGTTATGGCGATTGCGCCAATCTAGCCCCCTGCGGAAAGGGCAAGGGGGACGTAAAAAGCTCGATGTAGAAGAAGCCAGGGCGCTGGTTCTAATCAGTTGCCATTTAGCAAAGCAGCAGCATGAACTGATTCGACGAGCAGTGGCACTCCTAGAGCAGGTGACAGAACAACAGCGGCAGCCCCATCAAACGGCTCTTTTAGGAGATTATTTAGATAAATTCAACAATACCTATCAAGAACGCATGGAAGCAGGAGATACGGTCTCTCCCGAAACGCTGATGAATTTGGCACTGAAGTTGCTAATCGATTTGCTGTTCTATAGCGCCCCTCAAGGGTTTCGACGGATGTGGTTAGCCCTACTCGATCGCACAAACCCCCGCTAAATTCCCTCTTCCCTGTCCCCTTTTCCCTGTCCCCTCTCCCCTCCTCCCCCTCTCCTCTATGCTCCGATCTCCATCAGTCATGCGCCGATACACCCCGCCCACCTGCACCTTAGAGGTGATGGCAAAGAATTCCTCTTTGTCTCGTTGGGCTGACCAACCTGTTGTCAAGGATGTGCGGTTTCATCTCAAGCTGGATGATCCCACTCTGGCGCAGGAGCGATGGGTGGAGTTGAGCGGCGATCGCGCTCAGCTAGAAGACTTAAGACACACTGTCAATACTTACGTACAAACTTTTTTAGATCACTCTCAGGATTTTATATCTCCGTCGGTTGCGGTGACTGACCTCGGTGAGCCTGAGACTGCTATCCCATCCTCAACGAGCGATCGAAATAGCAACCCTCTAGAAATTGGCTTGCAACCTAATGGATTGCTGGGACACGATTTGAGCTTAGGCGACTTAGCCACAGACGAATCAGGAGCGGTGATTCGTCTGAGTACCCTACAGCTTTTCGACTTGGCAACCGCGCTAGATGACTATTCTGCTGACCTATTGGAACTGCCCACCCTGCCGAAAACAGGCTGGTTGAGAGGCAGAGGAAATTGGGCACAGATCGCCGCGATCGCCGTGGCAGTAGTGGGCTTATCTGCATCAGCGCTCAAACTATTCGACAGTTCTGGCATCCCAACCGCGATCGCACCCACCGTAAGTCAGGGCAGTAGCAGCAACGATCAGCGGATGGCAACTCAAATTTCGCCATCGGTAGTTGATAAAGCAACCCCCCCCGTGATTTCTGCTGAAACATTGCCGCCCATTCCACCCGCCGGGTCAACTCCCAAGATTGGCATCCCGCCGCTGGTTACACCCACGCCCACACCGGGCGACTCCTTGGCGAATCCGACTTTACCTAGTTCTAAATCTCTCCCCCAAAGTTCGATCGCAACCGTGCCGATTACCGGAATTCCAGGTCGCCCCACGATTACTTTAGGAGAAACGAATACAGCCGCAGAATCGAAAAATCCAGATCCATCCGCTGCCACTCTAGACAGTGCTGCCGTCGCTAGCGGTCAAGTCGCCGCTGCCCCCGTCGAGCCGATTGGGCGATCGCCCATATCACGGAGCGCTTTAAGAGGGAGCGATCGCGCCCCAAACGCCACCGCCTTTGATACCATTCCCCAAGTGGCTGAAGTAAGAACCTACTTCCAACAGCGCTGGACACCCCCTGAAGGACTCACTCAAACCCTAGAATATAGCCTGATACTTGCGCCCAACGGCAGCATTCAAAGTATCATCCCGCTACGGCAATTGTCGGGCGATTACATCGATCGCACAGGAATGCCACTGGTAGGCGATCCATTTGTATCCGCCCTTTCAAACGAACGGAACACCAAAATTCGTTTAGTTCTCACCACGGATGGCAAAGTGCAGGCGTTCTTGGAACCAAACTAGGCACCAAACTAGGCGATTTCCAACAAACTACAGCAGTAAGCGGAAAACTAAACTAACTGCCTGATTCCTGCGGGTTCGTAGCAGTTTCTTCAGGAAGAGTTGCTGCTGCCACGTCTTGAGCCACCTTGCGAGACTCCAACCACAGCGGAATCACAATCCAAGCTGCCACAATCACAAAAACCACCACACTAAATTGACCTGCCAACGCAGCCACCTTTTCTAAGGGCACAAACTGACCAGCAAAATAGGATAGCGTCACCATGACTGATGCCCATGCCACAGCCCCTAGGGTGTTGTACAACATGAACTGGGGATAAGGCATTTCAGCGATCCCCGCTAAGGGGCTAGCAAACACTCGCAGCAATGCCACAAACCGCCCCAGAAACACGGCTTTTGCCGAGTTCTCGCCAAACTGGTTTTTCATGGTCAGTAAGCGCGCCTCAGGCACTCGAAAAATGCGCCCGATCCCCAGCATCAAAGACCACCCGCCATATCGACCCAGCCAATAG
>JBGTAZ010000016.1:0-10902 GCA_041749615.1 Leptolyngbyaceae cyanobacterium
TCTGAAATTCGCCCTCACCCTAGCCCTCTCCCAACGGGCGAGGGGACAAGATTTCTGGCTCCCTTCTCCCTAAGGAGAAGGGCTGAGGATGTAGCTCGCTTCCCGCAGGGTGGGCAATTCATATCGCCATTCAGCAACGTCGAATTAAAGTGTGTGACTCGGTGGAGTGAGGATTTTTTAGGGACTATGCAAATTAGGCAATCTCAAAAGCGATGGATATGGGCAGCGTTTGGCACTGGAATCCCATTAGTCCTGTATTTTCTGAGTCAAGCGTTAGTGCTTTGCAACGAAGCCCTGCTGGTTGATCTGGTGCGCCAGCAGGGGCGATATGCGCCTGTTTTCTTTGTGTGTTCGTTTGCGATCGCGATCAGCTTAGGGTTTCCCGGTAATGTGATGTCGTTAGTGGGTGGGGCAGTTTTTGGGCTGTTTTGGGGAACGGTTTGGTCGTTGATAGGAGCTACTTTTGGCGCGATGGGGGCTTTTTTACTGGCGCGATCGCTGCTGCATAAGTGGTTCATTCGCCAGTTTGGACACCTGACTTTGTTACAGCGACTCAATCGAGCGATCGCTGAGCATCCCTTTAACTTGGTGTTGGCAAGCCGATTTACGCCTCTATCGCCCTTTAGCCTACTCAACTTTCTGTTTGGACTCACCCCAATTGACTTAAAGACTTACACTTGGGGCACTTTTTTAGGGTTAATTCCTCTAACGTTTGCCTACAGTTGGCTAGGCATCACCGGACATACAGCCCTAAGTGGCGGCGATCGCATCCCCATGGTTTTGGCTCTTACTCTGCTTGCCATCCTGTCTTTGCTGCCTATGATGACTCAAAAAACGGGGGGCAAGCCATAGCCGAGAAAGCTGAGAGACCGTCAAGAGAGATTGCTTTCACCTAGGCAAACTTACAATGAGCAGGAGAGCTTGACGGAGATATGTTTGGCTCTTACAGCCGTTTTCAGATGAATGTGCCACGCTTGCAAACTCTGTAAGCCCCCTAAATCCCCCAATTCTGGGGGACTTCAACTCTAGTTCCCACCAGAATTGGGGGGCTAGGGGGGCGGAAATTGCTGTAAGACTCGGTTCACGGCTCATAATCTACCGGGCGCAAAGGCTTTAGAAAGAGCCAGCTAACGAAGAAGAAAGACGCGGTGAAGAGTTGTGTAATATCCAAAGCAGAAAGGTAGCCGTCTGAAAAACAGGCGATGCTGCGATCGGTGATGCCAAACAGCCAAGAAGAAACACCAAAAAACCAGATTCCCTGCTTCAAATTCCCCGAAAATGGATCAAAATTGCCCGGTAATTTCTTAGGCGTAGGATTAGTCATGTAAGTGAACTTTTAGGTAAGGTTTACGGTTTTTGAAATCAAATGTTGTGAAGACTCATGTTCTTTGATGTTTCTATATTAAAAAATGTTTTTAATTCTTGCCATGTGTCGCAGGTAGGAGTATTAGATCGTCAAAAAAGCGATCGCTGATTCTCCCTCATGATCCAAAACAATTGCAGTAGAATATGAAGCTATCTTGACCTCTTTAGCACTCGCATGAATTTTGTTCAGCTAAACAGTGGTTTTACTTTATTTCTCAGCTTGTTGGTGGAGGCATTCCCCTTTTTGCTGCTAGGAGTATTATTTTCTGCGCTGTTACAGTTTTTTGTAGATGAACGCAAACTAGTCCGATGGATGCCTCGTGGAGCATTTTTGGGTGCTCTATTTGGAAGCTGCATTGGGTTTCTGTTCCCGGTTTGCGAGTGTGGCAATGTGCCTGTGGCGCGGCGGTTGCTGATGCAAGGAGCGCCTTCTTCGGTGGCGATCGGCTTTTTGTTAGGTGCTCCAACGGTTAATCCCGTTGTGTTTTGGGCAACCTGGACGGCATTTCGCGATCAGCCAGAAATTGTGTTTTTGCGACTTGGCTGTTCCCTGATAATTGCCACTTTAATTGGCTGGGTGTTTAGCTTCCAGCGAGATTTGCGCCCCCTGTTGCAGCCTGCGGTTGCGTTGGCGATGCCGATCAAAAGTCGGGAACCGAGAAGCGCAAACAGTCCGCAAGCTCCATCGACTCCAGCCCTGTTGCAGTCGGGAACCTACTTTTTAGGACAATCGGATCAGCCGATTGATTTAGTTGAATTGCAGCAGATGACAGCGGCGGCGATCGCCGATAAGCCCCTGTCTTATAAGCTGAACCTGATGCTAGATGCCATGATCCAAGAGACGCGTGAATTGGGTGGTGTGCTGATTTTGGGGAGCGCGATCGCGGCGGCAGTTCAAGTTTTTGTTCCCAGAGAGGCGGTGCTGGCTTTGGGGCAAGGTCCGGTCAGTTCCATTGTTGCCATGATGCTGCTAGCGGCGATTGTGTCTATTTGCTCCACAGTTGATGCGTTTTTTGCTTTGTCCTTTTCCGGCATTTTTACCACTGGCTCCCTCCTCGCGTTTTTAGTCTTTGGTCCCATGATTGACCTGAAAGGTATTGGGTTGATGCTATCGATCTTCAAACCTAGAGCCGTTTTCTACCTATTTGCGCTGGCGGGTGCACTCACCTTTTTATTCGCATTGTTCATCAATTTATATGTCAGCTAAAATGCGCTTTCGTTCTTTGACTCCCTGGCTTGATGTGTTGGCGATCGCGGCATGGGGCTTGCTGCTTGCAAAATACTGGCTAACGGGCAAGCTTTATTTGCTGATTCACCCCAATTACATGGGGTTGACGGTGGCGACTGCGGTAGCCTTTCTATTTTTGGCGGGTTGGCGAGCGATCGCGCTACTGCAAAAGAGATCGCGTCGCATCCCTTCAACGGCTGCGGAACAGCACATTACTCTACTGCCCAATGGCTGGAGTTCAACGTTGCTCCTCGGAGCCGCCCTGTTAGGCTTGTTGATTCAGCCACGGGCATTTGCGAGCCAAACGGCAATTCAGCGCGGCGCGATCGATGCTCCAGTCACCTTAACGCGAGTCAAACCTCAAGCGTTTCGTGCCACTTCAAATACCGAAGATAAATCCATCATTGACTGGATTAGAACCCTCACGGTATATCCCGAACCCGATGCTTACGTGGGTCAAAAAGCTAAAGTTCAGGGCTTTGTGATTCATTCGCCTACCTTACCCGATCAATATCTGCTGATCTCTCGCTTTATCATTACCTGCTGTGCTGCCGATGTGTATCCAGTGGGGTTGCCTGTGAAATTGCCCAAAACTCGTGATGCCTATAAACCGGATAGCTGGCTCGAAATTGCCGGAGAAATGACCACAGAAACCCTAGCAGGCAAACGGCAGCTTACGCTGGTGGCTAAATCGGTTAAGCCGATTGATGAACCCAAAAATCCTTATGACTTTTAAGCGATCCGAGCATTGAGCGTAGTCGAAATGCGTCTCATAAAGAATTGCATCCGCCTACTTACTCGCTTTCAAATGTTTGAATTGCCTCAACCAGGTGATCAATCTCTGATTCCAAGCTGAAATAGTGGACACAAGCCCGCACACAGTCAGGACTAGGAATACTCCGCAGCATAATGGCGCGGGATTCCAGAAACCGAACAAGCTGGGTGTGAGATTTACCCGGTAGTTGAAAAGAGACTAACCCGGCTTGGGGTGGGCTGTTTTGCAGGCAGACGACTCCAGGTGTTTCAGTCAGTTTTTGCCAGAGGGATTGGCTTAAAGTCCGTAAACGCTGGTAGCGATCTCGCACGGTGCCAAACTGATGATGCATGGCGATCGCTTCCCTTAACCCGGCATACAGCGGATATGCCGAGGTTGCCACTTCATAGCGTCGTCCATCGGTTTTCCATCCGGCAGGCATTCCAGCGGCATCATTCGTAATACTGCGCCAACCAATAAAGGTCGGATGAAGGCTTGTCATTGCTTCCGGGCTAATATACAAACCGCCCAATCCTTCCGGTCCGCACCACCACTTATGTCCTGTAAAGGCATAAAAATCAACTTGTGACTCTGGCAGATTTAAAGGCAACACGCCGACCGATTGCGCCGCATCGACCAACACGCGCACGGGGCGATCGCGGGAATAGCCATGACACGCCGCGACGATTTCTGCTAGCGGTAAAACCTGCCCAGTATTCCAAAGAATGTGACTGAGGACAACCAGGCGGGTATTGGGGCGCAAATGGCTAGCAATCACTGCCACCGGATCGCCCTGATTCAGGGTTGCCTGCAAGGGGCAAGTGGTGACTTCGACCCCAAAGCGACGGGCGATTTCTTGAACGGCGGCAATAATGCCGGGATGTTCGCAGTCGGATAGCAGCAGGTGATCCCCCAGCCGCCAATCAATCCCCCACAGGGCAATGTTGCATCCCGCAGATACATTTTCGGTGAGGGTAATTGTCGCTGGAGCCGCCCCCAATTCTTGGGCGATCGCCCGTCTTGTTGCTTCCCCTTCATGGGTTACCCAGGCATTGGCACTGTTGGAAAAAGGTCCGATTGTTTGAATTTTTTGATAAGACCGAACAATGGACTCCAGCGCAATTTGCGGCATTGCCCCCTGTCCACCGTAATTAAAATAGGATTTATTATGTAAGGCTGGAAGTCCCTGCCGTAGGGCTTCGATCGACACTGAAGAATTGGAAATGCCCGTCATAAGGTGCTGCTGTCAGGGAAGAGCTACTGCTTCCTTATGGTACAGGCAGGCAGGCAGGAGCGCGGCGAGAGTTGGGAGAAATTACAAGATTTTTTAGCACTCTCTATCGTAGAGTGCTAAATTCAACTTAAAGAACTGTGAAGGTGACTATGGTAAAGATAATTGTTTTTAATGAAGAATCACGCCAAGCGCTAGAGCGTGGCGTGAATGCGCTAGCGGATGCCGTGCGTGTGACCTTGGGTCCCAAAGGGCGTAACGTGCTGCTAGAGAAAAAATATGGCGCACCTCAGATTGTGAATGATGGCATCACGATCGCCAAAGAAATTGAACTGGAAGACCCGCTGGAAAATACGGGTGCCCGGTTGCTTCAAGAAGTTGCCTCTAAAACGAAAGACCTCGCAGGCGATGGCACCACAACTGCCACGGTGTTGGCGCAGGCAATGATCCACGAAGGCTTGAAAAACGTTGCCGCTGGAACCAATCCAGTTGCCCTGCGACGTGGGATTGAAAAGGCAGTTGCCAAACTGTTGGACGAGATCAAAGCGATCGCCCGACCTGTAGAAGGCAAGGAAATTGCCCAAGTTGCCACTGTATCGTCGGGGAATGACGAAGAAGTGGGAGCCATGATTGCCGCTGCCATGGAAAAAGTGGGCAAAGATGGCGTGATCACCGTGGAAGAATCGAAATCTCTGGCAACCGAGATGGAAATTGTGGAAGGGATGCAAATCGATCGCGGCTACCTTTCTCCTTATTTCGTCACCGATTCAGAACGCATGATCGCTGAATACGAGAACATGCTGATTCTGCTAGTCGATAAAAAAATTAGCTCCGTCCAAGAACTGGTGCCTGTGCTAGAAAAAGTGGCACGAGCCGGTCAGCCTTTACTGATCATTGCCGAAGATATTGAAGGTGAAGCCCTCGCGACCCTAGTAGTCAACCGTTTGCGCGGCGTGTTGTCGATCGCGGCGATTAAAGCACCAGGGTTTGGCGATCGCCGTAAAGCCATGCTGCAAGACATTGCCGTGCTCACGGGCGGTCAGTTGATTTCTGAAGAAATCGGCTTAAACCTCGACACCGCCACCCTGGAAATGTTGGGTAAAGCCCGTAAAATCACCATCACCAAAGACACCACCACCATCGTGTCAGATGTGGCGAACTCGGCGGATATCGATAAGCGTGTTGCTCAACTGCGCCAAGAACTGGAGCGGACTGATTCAGACTACGACAAAGAAAAGACCCAAGAGCGCATCGCTAAACTATCGGGTGGCGTGGCAATCATCAAAGTCGGTGCTGCAACCGAAACCGAACTCAAAGACCGCAAACTCCGCATTGAAGATGCCCTCAATGCCACCAAAGCAGCGGTGGAAGAAGGAATCGTTCCCGGTGGCGGCGTGACCTTGATTCACCTCGCTTCTAAAATCAATGAGATTAAGAGCAGCTTGACCCCAGAAGAGCAAATCGGCGCGGATATCGTCAGTAAGGCGCTGGAAGCTCCTTTACGTCAAATCGCCGACAACTCTGGAGTGGAAGGCGCGGTGATTGTGGAGAAGGTGCGGGAAATGACCTTTCCAATGGGCTACAACGCCCTGACCAACACCTTTGAAGACATGATTGTGGCGGGCATTGTCGATCCTGCAAAAGTGGTGCGATCGGCGCTACAAGATGCTGGTTCGATCGCAGGCATGGTGATTACCACTGAAGCCCTGATCGTCGAAAAACCAGAGAAGAAATCGGCGGGTGGCGGCGCTCCCGATGGCGGCATGGGCGGCATGGGTGGCATGGGCGGCATGGGTGGCATGGGCGGCATGGGTGGCATGGGCATGATGTAATATCTGCCTAATTCTTAATCTGCATCGTTCATAACAAGAAACCCCAGACCTGTCTGGGGTTTCTTGTTGAAGTCTGGTTGTGCGCCTCAGGGTTGGATGAAGGCAGCGACCTGAAATCTTTTGATCATTATCAAGGTGTGCGTCTTATCGATTCCCCTGCGGGGACGCTACGCGATCGCTCCACAATGCTTGGGATAAGTGTTCATCTATCACTGATTGGGGCGCACAGTCGGCTGAAGACAACGGCGGCTCACCGAGCAGGATTAACTGAGCGTCCTTGGAGTTGGGATGATCTTTTTACTTAGCGCGATGTGCAACTAATTTACCCTCATCCCAACCCTTATCCCCAAGGAGAAGGGCTTTCGGACATTTCCGGTTCCCTCTCCCAGCGGGAGAGGGCTAGGGTGAGGGCAGCCTTTGCGTTGTTTCAGGAAAGTCGCACGTCACGTTACTTACCCCACAACAATTTGATGCACTACCGCTGATTCATATGTTTGAGTTTGTTACAAAACTTATCTGAAATTCTTGTGAATCCCTCGGATTTCAGTCAGGCGATAGATGGTCGATACGAAAGGAAACCGTAAGCTTATATAAGTTAATCAATGTATAAGTTGTCGAGATAAAGACCAGGAGTTTTGTCTCATGGTCAAACGATCGCTCCGGGCATCCATGCCAGGAATTCAGCAAGCAAAACGCGCCTTTTCCCTCAAGGGTTGGACTCAAGAAAATCTAGCAGGAGAAGTAGGATTAAAGACGCGCCAGTCCATTTGGCGATTTTTTACAGGGCAACCGATCGAACGTCAGATTTTTCAGGAGATATGTTTGCTTTTGGAACTGGATTGGCGAGAAGTTGCGATCGATCCGCCCTCCGAGTTTCCACACCTTGAGACAATCAAGCCTAGTCTAGTTGCAGACATTGACACATTGGTGCGACAGGTGCGATCGCAGCTTCAGGACAAAATCCAGGGTCAATGCGGCACGTTACAGTTAGTAGACATTAGCCGCCCCGCCCAAATCGACGACCTGTTTATCGATGTCAATATCCTAGAGGAAATTCCCAGCCATCAATGGTTAGAGTTGGCTGACTTACAATGCGTCACAGCCAACGAATTCGATCCAGTTGGCTTAGAGAAAATCTCTCAGACGCAAATTGCAGGCATGGAAGCTGTCGAAATTTACTCGAAACTGCGCGTGTTGGGCAAGCTAGGAGCCGGTAAAACCACCTTTTTGCAACATCTAGCCATTCGCTGTAACCGGGGTAGTTTTGCTGCGAATCGGGTTCCCATTTTTGTCACGTTGAGAGACTTTGCCGATGAATCTAGCGCCTTAGGCGAGTTTAGCTTACTCAACTATATGCGTGAAGTATTTCTCAACTCTGGCATCTCAAACCCATCCGTGATTGAAACCCTCCTGCGAGAGGGTCGGCTTTTGCTGCTGCTGGATGGGTTAGATGAGGTAACCGAGCAAGAGCGTAAAATTGTCGCCAACGAAATCCGCAAACTCGCGGAAAAGTATCAGCGGAATCTGTTTGTGGTGACGTGTCGGACAGGAGCTAAATCCGCAAATCTCCTGCGTTTCACCGATGTGGAAATGGCTCCATTTACGCCAGACCAAATGATGGCGTTTGCTCAAAAGTGGTTTACAACCCTGACGAAGACTACCCCACAAGCGGGGCAGAAACAGGCAGTTCAGTTGGTTGAGCAACTCAACCGGGCTGAAAATGCGCCCTTCCGCAGACTTTCTGTGACTCCGCTGTTTCTCCACCTTGCCTGCTGGGTGTTTCATTTCCAGGGCAAACTTCCGACCCGGAGATCGGAGTTCTATAAGCACTGTTTAGATCTCTTGCTCAGCAAGTGGGACGAAGTTAAAGGAATTGAACGCGACGAAATCTACCACGGCTTTTTACTGCCCCAAAAGCTCAAACTCCTGAGTCAAATTGCCACGATCACCTTTGAGCAAGGAGATTATTTTTTCGAGCAACGAGCCGTTGAACAACACATCTGTGACTACATCCGCGATCTGCCAAACGCGACCACTGAGCCAGAAGAATTGCAATTAGAGAGTGCAGGGATTCTCAACGCGATCGCGCTACAGCATGGACTGCTGGCAGAACGATCTCACGGAGTTTTCTCTTTCCTAGATCAAATCTTTCAAGAATATTTTACAGCTCGTAAGATTGTTGCCAGTCACAATCTGCAAGCATCGAACCAATCGTTGGAACAACTTGTCAGCCATATCACTGACCCTCGCTGGCAGGAAATCTTTTTGTTGACCTTTGCCATGCTGCGAAACGCAGACTCGTTGGTGCAATTGATGAAGCAACAGATTGATGCGATCGTGGTTGACGATCCTCACCTACAAGCTTTTTTAACCTGGGCAAGCCGCAAAGCTCTTGCCACGCCGCCGCCCATGCACGCCTTTTATTTTGCCCTCGCCCCCAAGCCCCATCTTGTACCGCTTTTGGCACTATCCTCCACATTCGCTCAAGAACCTTTTTTGGACGCAATAATATTAGATGACCTAGTGCTGAAGTGCAAGATTGATTCTGGCGCTGATCTAACCAGTGCTCAGGTCTATATTGATGCCCTCAACACTGCTCTGATTGTGGTGAGTGATGGTGAGTTGCATCACGCTCTGCAATGCCTCAACGATCAACTTCCTGACCCAACAAAAGACAGAAAACGATTTCAGACCTGGTGGCAAACGCACGCGCTTGAGTGGACAAAGCAACTGCGATCCAC
The DNA here is from genome assembly GCA_041749615.1 of Leptolyngbyaceae cyanobacterium. GTDB lineage: Bacteria > Cyanobacteriota > Cyanobacteriia > Leptolyngbyales > Leptolyngbyaceae > ULC077BIN1. The sequence continues at coordinate 9,152 of JBGTAZ010000016.1, forward strand.
CATTGCTAAATACCGCGATACTCAGCGTGACTGGAACTTTAGCTTGGAGCAGCAGCGAGTGTTACAGCAATACTATGACGCAAATCAATTGTTGCTCGATTGCCTCAATAGCAACTGTGAAGTCAATCGCAACTGTGAAGTAACGGCGGCTGTGCGGCAGAAGATTGAAACTGCTCTGTTACTACCTCAGAAAGAACTTGAGGATCATATTTCCAGATCAACCGGTTGTTAGCAAGAGCAACATCAACAGCGGTGACGTTGTAGTAAGTCGAAAACCAACGGTTTGCCAATATCTGTCATGCTTGACAGTTTTTGCGGCTCAAATTGGCGAACAGAGGGGAGGCGATACCAGGGCAAGGCAGGATATTCGTGATGCTCCCAGTGATACCCAAAGTGATAGCAGGTCAAAAACGACACAATAAGTGGGTAGTTACTGCTGATCACCTCATGGGAGCTTGCATCATCACTCGATTCGGCAGAGCCGACGCTAGGTGAACGATGGGGGAGATAAGTCCCAAAGAAAAAGAGTTGAATTGAACTAAGGGCGATCGGCAGTACCCAAAACAAAAACAGGTTATTGATGGGAGCATGAAACCCTAAATGAAGCGTAAAAAATATTATCCCCATGCCAAAGAAAAGGACGAGTCGTTGCCGTTTGTCTAGGTAGCCCTGCATGAACTTTAGATACCAGGCAAACAGGTGACGATGAATTCCGTCGTGAAAGTCAGGATCACTCGCTTGACCGGGATGCCGATGGTGCTGCCAGTGACCGAACGCAAGTTTCTGATAAGACAGAAGTGCATAGAGGCTGACTGCCAGTTGTCCGATCCAATGATTCAGTCTGCGATCGCTGGGAAACACAGAGCCGTGAATCGCATCATGAGCCACAATGAACAGTCCAGTCTGAATCAATGTTCGCCCTAAAATTGCCAATACAATCCACAACAAGATTAACTGAGAAATATCTGTGGATAAGAGGAAGACTAAGCTACCGATCCAGAGAATCACGATGCTCGATGCCACCAGAAATCCGATCAACGACTTGATAAATAGGTCAGGCTGCACGCAAATTTACCCTGTTGAGAAAGCCTTTTGCCCACAAATCTGCCTCGTCGAGACAAATCATCGTTTCTGCTCCGACTCTGCCAAAATCAGGGGCTAATCCTAATGGCATCTCAATTAGATACGCCCAAGCGCCAGCATCAGGTTTATAGCTATTCACGATCCCTTCTCCGCCCACAAAACTAACCCATTGGGTCGGATGAAATTTAGGTGCTTTGATGAATGTTTTAGTCATAAATAAACACTTCTCTGATTCACGAATACTTTCTAATAAATCAGAAAGCATCTAACAAGTTTTGTATCTTTGTAGGGAAATAAATCAAATCTATCTATACCGTGAGAATGTTTTAGTAAGTCTTGTATAAGTTATGTAAAACTAAAACACTGACTCAGACAGTACTAATGCAGCCCAGAGTGTGGTTGCAGGGGTAGGGCAAGCAATTGAAAGCACGACAGGCTTGGTAAAAGAGGCTGCTGAAGCGACGAAACAATCTGCTGCTGTAGGAGACTCTATCAAAGGCACAATATCTGATGTTGATCAGGCAGTCAACCTGACTGACTGACAGATTTTCTCGCATCTGGGCATTAAGCAGTACTGAGTCGTTGTTCTAGGGGAATAGCACAATCGACCGTAGTGCCTCTAAAGTAGAGGGGTTGGCGCTTGACGAGTAGAGATTTTGAGGGGATGC
>JBGTAZ010000017.1:0-13026 GCA_041749615.1 Leptolyngbyaceae cyanobacterium
CTTCTTAGCTGACCCAATCGCTCATTGATTTGTCCTCTTCAGCTAAACTGACTCATATAATCCCACACCTACTCCCAAAAACTCAAGTCCAGTCCTGCTTTTACCTACTTCTGCCTAACGGATAGCCCATTGGGAGAGGGAACCGGAAATGTCCGAAAGCCCATCTCCTCAGGGAGAGGGGTTTGGGGTGAGGGCGATTAGTTGCACATCGCATTTCTTTCTTTGAGATTTCGTCTCCTTTGGCAACCCTGATTAAGAAAGGTGCAAGATCTCAGATAGACTGGCTTCCTACAGCCAGTTGCCGACTAAAACGTAGGGTGCCCAAAAGAAGGGATGGCGAAATTCGGGGCGTTGCAGCAGTTGAAGCTGAGATTGGCGTAGGGCTTCAGCTTTGGTGGTGCCCGATCGCGCTAATGCCTGGTAAAAATCCACCATCAGCGACGAAGTGGATTGGTCATCCACTGACCACAGGGTTGCTAAGGTGCTGCGGGCACCTGATCGCACTGCCACCCCTGCTAATCCTAAGGCGGCTCGGCGATCGCCTGTAGCCGTTTGGCAAGCACTCAGCACCAATAGTTCAATTGGGGTTCGCGCTTCTTGCGCTCGTGCCTGCAACAGTTCACCTAATTGTTTGACATCGATCCGGCGATCGTAGGTAAGGATAAAAGTATTGTCGGCGTTGGAGCTAAACTGCCCATGGGTCGCCAGATGAATCACCCGAAATGGCGATCCGCTAACCTGAGCTTGAAAGCTCTCCGTGGTAAAGGTTTGATTGAATAACACCTGGGTGGGCACTTCGGCTGTAATCTGCTGAATCTCGGCTTCCACGCCAGGAAGGGCAGAAAATCCTTGCCGTTCTTCGCTGAGTCCACCGACTAGCACTTTTAGCTGTTGGCGTTGCAATGGACGAGGATCTAGCAGTTGCAAGCCCGGAGTCAGCGCCAAGCTATATTTTTCGATTAGATATTGGCGACCATCATAGAGGGCTGCCATGGGCAAATTTTTGATGGAACCATCTAGCACAAATGCCAGAGTTTTGACATCGCTTGCCGCCAGGTCTGCCTCCGCCGGACGGATAAGCAGGTCATAGAGTTGGCTGGCGATCGCCAATCGTTCGCGGGAAGACGAAGTGCGCCGAAGCGATCGCTGCATTTGATCGACCAAGCTCTCCAGATTTTTTTGAGAGATTGGGGTGGCGTAATGGCGGAGGGGCTGCTTGGGAATGGATAGCACCACTTCCAAGCGGTTGGGCAGAATGATCGGATACACCACCGCACTTTTGGCATCGACTTGATCCACTTGGGCAGGGCGACCCGTCAGACACGCTTCTTTGAAAAAGTTATCTAGCTCTGCCAGTTGCAGCGACTCAATTACTTCTCGTGCTTTTCGTAGATTGTCCTGGTTTGCCTGTTGTCCATTGGCGGGTTCCAGCAGCAAGGCAACAAACTCGCGATAGACTGGCTCAACGCTTTCTCGAAATGAGAACTGAATATCTGGACTGCTAGCAACCAAATCATTCCGAATCGAGTTCAGAGTCGTGACGGCTTGGCTGTAGGCAGCGATCGCCTTTTCCGTCTCACCCTTTTCCTTTAAAACTCGCCCAAGCTGCCACTCCCAGCGATAGGCAACATCCGGCGCATTCACCGCCTGCGCCAAAATCAACGCTTGCTCGGTCAGTTTTTGGGCTTCAGTCTGCTGTTGGGCGCGCTCATAAAGATCCCCCAAGTAGCCCAATGCATAGGATTCTGCCCGCTGATCGCCAATTTGCTTAGCAAATTGAACTGCGGTTGCCAGCAATCGAGCGTCCTGGGTTAACGAAGATCTCTGAGCCGCTTCAGTTCCTTTCATCAAGCTTTGGACGAAATTTACCCGCGCATAAATTGTGGTGCGGCTGGGGGGCAGCGTTTCCAGTTGGGGACGAATTTCGGCTGCTAGGGCTTGCACCCGTTGGGGTTGCTTTAGTTCTGTGAGTAACCGCAGTTGGTTGAGTTGCGCTTGCACGGTGGTTGCAGGATTGCTAGAGGCGATCGCTGCCTGCTGATAGTATTGCAGGGCGGCTTCAAGATCTTGACGAGCGCGGGCGGTGTTGCCCAAACTCAGTAGTGCCAATGTGGTGTCCGCGGGAGATTGCAGCCGTTTGGCGATCGCCAAACTGTGTTGCAGCACTTTTTCGGCTCCTGCCAATTCACCTGCCAAGCGCAACGCATCCCCATAGTTGACCAGTCCCGCCGCTTTTAGCAGGGAATCGGGCTGAGTCGTTAGGGTTTGGTTGACTTGCTCCAACGTCGATTTTGCACGGGGATAGAGTCCTAATGCCCTCAATGCCTGACTTTGATTAATCTGGCTGCGAATCATGCCGTTGGGTTCCTTAGCGCGCTGATATGCCGCCGTTGCCGTTTGCCAGGAGAGGAGTGCAGGTTCTGCTTGTCCTTGCGCCAACTGTAAGCTGCCTCGAATATTAAACGCATGGGCGAGTAAAACAGGTGCCTCGGTTGCGCCTGCGTGTGCTTGTTGATCGCTCAGTAGCGCAATGCCTTCAGCGATCGCCTGATTGCCTTCAAGCCATTGCCCCAACTGCTGATACGCTAGCGCCAGATTACTCAGCACGACTGCCTGGTTGACGCGATCGCCCCGACTAGCAAATGCTTGAGCCGCTGGCAGCCATGCCCCCACCGCTGCCGTATACTGCCCTGACTGATAGTAGGCTTTACCCGCCTGCACTGCCTTTAACGGATCATCTGTCTTTAATGAATCATCTGTCGCCGCTTGGAGTTGTACAGGAGATGAGAGTGTTGCAGTTACGGACTCCTGCTGCGAAGCGATCGCCCCACGGTGAGAAGATGCAGCACCCACTTTGGCACTCACGAGAATAACTCCCAGCACCACACACAGGCTGAGACGAAAGACTCGCCGCATTGCACGACTCAATTGAGGAGAGACGGTCATAGGAACTTTCAAACACTGGCAGAACAAGCTGTCGCCATTATCGTCTGCATTTTCACTATCGTCGAGTCTCGAAGTCTGCACCCAAAAAACATCGTTGAATTATGCTGTCGCTAGGAAACCCACTGCCAATGATAGGATTGACGAGATTTCGCGTCGAACCTGCATGTCGTTTGATAATGTCTGCAAACTGCTATCAGAAAAGTATCCTGACCGTTTTGCCAGTTGGGTTTTAGGCACACCGCAACTGGCAGTTGAAGTCCTCAAAACAGAGTTGAGTATTGAGCCAATTCGTGCAGATTATGTGACCCTCCTGCAACTGCAAGGACAAATTCTGCATCTAGAGTTTCAGACCCGATGGGACTCAAACCCCCCGATGCCCTTGCGGATGTTGGATTATTGGGTCAGGCTTTACCGACTTTACCGATTGCCGATCGCCCAAGTGGTAGTGCTGTTGTTGCCGCCATCCGACGAAACGGTGATTGAAACGACGTTTGTGATGGGTGCCACTCAGCATAGTTATCGAGTGATCCGCTTGTGGGAAGAAGACGCGGCTGTGTTGCTGGATGACCCCGCCCTATTGCCATTGGCAACATTAGCCGCAACATCAGCAAGCGAACCTGTGTTGCAATCCGTCGCGCAACGAGTCAACCAGCTAGAGGATAGCCGCCGTCAAGAAGTTTTAGACTATGCCAAAATCCTAGCTGGGTTAAAATTTGAGGGAGAGGTGATTCGGCAAATATTTCGGGAGGGCATGATGCGTGAGTCTGTAATTGTGCAGGAAATTTTGGAAGAGGGCAGGCAAGAAGGTCGGCAAGAGGGCAGGCAAGAAGGTCGGCAAGAAGCAGGACGATCGCTGATTTTGCGGTTGCTGACTCGACAAGTGGGCAATCTGCCGGAAGCGTTGCGATCGCGCATCAACACCCTGTCTATTGAGCAGTTAGAAAGCTTGGGTGAAGCACTGTTGGATTTTACGACGAGTGCAGATTTAGAAGACTGGTTCAAAGTCTCAGAGTAGTGCACTCGGCAGTATTCTCCCACCGATAGATTGACGAGTCAGATGCAACGTCCCAGCAGCTAGGTCGTCATTGCCTTGCCCCATGAAGAATTACCGCATGGTGACGAATTCTTCGGCAGAACTGGGATGGATACCAATCGTGGCATCAAAGTTGGCTTTGGTTGCCCCCATTTTGAGGGCGATCGCCACGCCTTGAATAATCTCCGCTGCATGATCGCCAACCATGTGAGCGCCTAGCACCTTATCGGTTTTTTCATCCACAATCAGCTTCATTAAGGTCTTTTCGTCTTTGCCTGCTAGGGTGTAGTACATCGGACGAAACTTCGAGCGATAGATTTTGATAGAGTCGCCATACTGTTCGCGAGCTTCGGCTTCGGTTAGCCCAACGGTTGCCGCTTCTGGTGAGGTAAACACGGCGGTAGGCACATTCTCATAGCTGGTAAAGCGCGACTTGCCGCCAAATACGGTATCGGCTAAAGCGCGACCCTCATTGATTGCAACGGGTGTCAGATTAATATTGTCGGTGCAATCGCCCAAGGCGAAAATATGCTCATCGGCAGTGTGACTATATTTATCAACCGCGATCGCGCCATCATGCAGTTTCACATCGGTGTGTTCCAAGCCCAGGTTATGCAAATTGGGTTTTCGTCCCACCGCTGCCAAGCTCACAGCATCCGCATAAACGGTTTCTACAGTGTCTCCTTTGCCAACTGAAACTGCAACTCCATTGTCTGTTTTTTCGATCGCAATCAGTTGTGCTCCCGTATATAACTGAATGCCGTGGTGAATCATTCCCTGTTGAATTTCAGTTCTAATATCGTCATCAAACCCACGCAAAATCTTGTTTCCCCGAATAATTTGGATGACTTCTGTCCCCATTCCATTCAAGATACAAGCGAACTCGCAGCCAATATATCCGCCGCCTAAAATAACGAGTCGTTTGGGTTGTTCTTTTAGGTTAAAAATATCGTCAGAAACGATGGCGTGTTCAATGCCTAAAATGTTGGGTCGATGAGGTTTGCCACCCACTGCAATCAGAATTTTGTCGGCAGTGATTTGTTTGTCGCCGATCGCGATCGTGCGGGAAGCCACAAAGCTCGCGTGTCCCTGAAATAGCTCTACTTTGGAACCATCCAACATGCGCTGATAAATGCCATTCAGGCGCGTCACCTCATCATTCACCGCCGTAATCATGGTGTCCCAATTGAGGGTGCTTTTTACCTCACTCCAGCCATAGCCCTTCGCCTCTTCAAACACGGCTGGAAAGTGAGAGGCATACACCATCAATTTTTTAGGAACGCAGCCCCGATTGACACAGGTTCCCCCCAAGCGATCGTATTCGGCAATACCAACTTTTGCGCCATATTCGGCTGCCCGTCGAGCCGTGGCAATGCCTCCAGAACCCGCCCCAATCACAAACAGGTCAAAATCGTAGCTCATAGTTCCCCCGAAATGATAATGAATAGGGGCGTTTTGCGAAACGCCCCTACTTGTGAAATATCTTTGCTACTAAGGTAACGCTATCGCGAGGTTACAGAGTAACGCTACGCGATGTTACAAAATAACGCTACCGCGAACGCTTAGACAGCAACTTTAGCGCTCTTCAAATAGTTCAGCATTGTGTCAGCATCCGACACTTCAAAGGGATCGGTGGGGCAGTTATCGCCAAATTCTGGCTCAACAAACATCTTTTCAATCACGCCATCGTTGACCAGCATGGAATAGCGCCAAGACCGCATCCCAAAACCCAGGTTTGCTTTATCGACCAGCATCCCCATTTTGCGAGTAAACTCGCCGTTGCCATCGGGCAGCAAGAATACCCGCTCAGCGCCCATATTTTTGCCCCATTGGAACATGACAAATGCATCGTTTACAGAAATACAGACGATGTTATCAATGCCGTGCGCCTGAAATTCATCGTAAAGAGCTTCATAGCGGGGCAAGTGACTGGTAGAACAGGTGGGTGTGAAGGCACCGGGCAAAGAAAATACGATGACTCGCTTGCCACTAAAAATATCCTGAGTAGTGGAATCTTGCCAGCGATATGGATTGGCACCCTCAACGCTTTCATCGCGAACACGGGTCTTAAACACAACATTCGGAACCCGTTCGATTATTGCCATGATGACCTCTTTATATTTTGAATGGTTTTTAGCTAATTGAATCAAAGCTGAACGGATTGTGTTTCGTCCATCTGCCCGTATCTCAGAGTTATTCTGATTTAGGAATAAAGAAATCATAGCAAATACTTGGATAAAAGACTATTTCTTAAAAATAAGTCATTCCTTAAGAATGGTTTATAATGAAGAGATTCAGACTCTATAGGCTGTAGTTGTGGCAAGGCTTCCAGAAACGAATGACATTATCCAAATGCTCAAGTCTAAGGGGTTGAGGGTGACTCCGCAGCGATTTGCAGTGTTTGCGAGTTTATTGAAGCGCACCGACCATCCTACGGCTGATCAGCTTTTGCAGGATTTGAATCACGATTTTCCGGTGTCTTCTCAGGCAACCATTTATAGCTCCTTGCAAGCGTTACAAGAAGCGGGGCTGGTGCGAGAAGTGCTATTGGAGGCGGGGATTACTCGCTATGATGCCCATGTTGAGGAGCATCATCATTTTCGTTGTCGCTGTTGTGGCGCGATCGAAGACATTCCCTGGAACTCGTTTAACCCATTAGATTTGCAGCAGTTGAGATCGGGGCTTCAGCCCGATGGCTATGAAGTGACGATTCATGGAGTGTGCGATCGCTGTAGTTCTTGAAGCTACAGCGGGTCTTTTGCACTCAACCGCCTATGTTTTAAGGTAAAAAGCTGCACCTTTCAACCAGATTTTTACTTTACAAACGGTTGATCGACCAGTTCCCCTGGTTTGAAGTCCTTCGAGGACCCCGACATCATCATGCTTTCTAACAAACTTTGCCAATCGCTTTTTAGGGTAGGGTCTGCAAAGTCTTTTTGGCGCAGTTCTGCCAAGAGGGTCAGGGCATCATGCCAAAAGCCATTCTCTGCATAGATCACAGCTTTTTGAACTCCCTTGGCAGTTGCTAATTGCGCGATCGCCGCCTTACTGGGTGTTTCTCGCACAATCACCCCTTCAACCTGAATTTTATCAATCGTTTTATCGGCAGAGGCACAGTTCAGAGTCAATGCCCAACGATAGCGTTTGCCAATTTCTAGGGCTGGGGCTGAAGCGGGAATGCGGACTGCAATAATCCCTGCTTTGCTGGGTAATTGAACGGGCATTGGGGGAATGACGATCGCAAACGAATCATCATCCACTACGGTTAAGTTTGCCGGAATCGCTTGGTTTTTCGTGTAGGGCATGTGAAACCACAGGGTCGGATGAGCCTCTGTGGTGTAGCCCCAGACTGTCACTCTGGGGGGAAGATTGCCCGATCGCTGTTGTTCTTCAAATGGAACCAACGCCGTGAGTGCGGGTTCACCTTTGAGACAAACAAGGGGGCTGCGGTTGGTGCCGCCTCCGCGATAGGTTCCAACGGGTGGGCGACCCTTAACCGTTCGCCTCGTCAAACGCACATTCCCCCCCGATCGTTGAGCGATTTTCATCGGCGCGAGTTGGGCTGTTGACGATGGTAGATGGATGGGCAGAGCATGGGCTTGGAGGCTGCTACTCATTTGGCTTGCCAGACTCCCGATCAGCGCGATCGCCATCGTCAAGTTCCATCGTTGAATCACCCTCATGACGCTGCTCCTAATATCCATAAATTTATTGCAAAGCCTAACTTGAAACCCGGCTGAGGATCGCCGTTACCCCGCTCCCGGCAATCCATAGTCCCAACCCAGCCGGAATCAAGGGAACCCAACCAGCCCACACAATCAGAGAGCCAGCGCAGAGGGCATAGAGGACTCCGGTAGAGGCTCCCAGACCTAAGACCATTTGCGGTAATAGCGCCCTGCGGGATGAACTGCGGAGCCACACCCCCCACGCCAGCAGCCCTCCCAGAGAAGACCAGCCGACAACCCAGACCCAATCACCCCAAGGTGACCATGCCCATAGGAGTGGTCGCCCATCCAGCACGGCGCTGAGCAGTTGGCTCAGCATGTGAGCATGGATGAAGACTCCAGGAGTGAGATTTTCAAAGGTATTTCCATAGGGTGTTTTATGATAGTCTTCCTTGGCTTTGGCAGTTACGCCAATTAATACCACTTTGTCTCGAATCAGTTGGTCTAACTCTTGGGGTGAAGGTGGTTTTTCCTGCGAAAGAAACCATCTCAGTGATTTTTGAATGGCAATATCTTGTAAATTCTCTCCGGCACGGTAGTTGAGTAAAATCTGACTGCCTCTGCCATCGATTCCTTGTGCCTGGTAGCCGCCGACTCGCGCTGACAAGGATGGAAAAATGATTTGATTCGTCGGCTTGGTTAAGGAGGCGTATCCATGGGGCACCGGGATGAAGTCTTTGGGCGGTTGCTTTAATTGAACTTTAAAAGTTTCGTTGCCATCCGGCGGATAAAATCCAGTTTCAGCCGCATCCAAATTGGTTTGGAGAGACCGGAGATATCGCAGGGCTAGCTCGATGCTGAAGGCGGTGCTCACCTGGCAAAGAGATTCTTGCTGATAGGCAGAATTCATGGCAAGCAGATGGCGGCGAACGATATCATCGGTATCCATCACAAAGTTGCTAAACCCTACCCGATAACTGTCGGGGGGAATGTCTGGGGGTGGCGCTTTACCGTAGGGATTGGCTTGGTCGTTGCCCACGAGGCAAATGCTGATCAGGGTTTCGGTCTGGCGAAGGTGGGCAGTGAGTGCAGCCGGTTGAGGCGGTGAGTGTTGGGTGGAACGGGGAGAGTAGAAATCTAACCCGATCGCCCGTGGTTTATATTTAGTCAACAGATCCAGCAGTTTCGTCAGGTTGCGATCGGTGATGGAACCTTTGAGATCTTCGGTTTGGCTTTGTTGTTGCAGGTCTTCATCGTCGATCGCCACTACCAATAGGCGGGAGTCTGGGGGTTCGGGAGGGCGCAGTCGCATTAGGTGGTCGAAGGCGGTAAGTTCGATCGGCTGTAATAGTCCCGCAAAGCGCACGGCTCCGACTAATCCGGCGGTGGTGAGGCTGGTCAAGAGGGCGATCGCCAAACTCCGACGAGCCGGCATCAATTTTAGCACTGGTGCTGGATTGGGCGCTGGATTTGGTTCTGGCGTTGGTTCTGGCGTTGGTTCTGGAACAGGCTCCGGCTGCAAAAAGTCTTGCCATAGCGGCGGGGAAACCGTGGGGTTTTGGCAAATCAGTGGCAGCCAAGTCGCGCAGGGAAAGCGGTCTTCCATGCCCTGCAAGCGTTCTCTCGCCGCCCGTACCGCTAGATAAAGGGACATGCCCTGCGTATATTCACCCAGGAAATAGGCGAGAAACTCTTGGGCGACTAAATCGGGAACGGGTTCCCGCATCACAATAATTTGAGGAATGTTGAGTGCTGCCAGTTCCCGCGCAATCTCCAACCCATCGCAGGAGTTAAAGATGGCAAGCTGCAAGCCATTGGCAACCGATTTTTGCAGGGCATATTTGAGTTCGCCCATGGTCAAGCTATCGGTTTTATTGTGAAAAATCCGCCCTTTGCCATCCTGACTGGTGCTGTGTCCTGCAAAAAAGAGAATATCCCAGGGCGTATTCCAAAGCTGATCGGTTAAGGTTTTGCGATCGGGGGCAATCAACCGCTCAATATAGGTTTGAGGCAGGCGATCGAGCAGTCCTTGATCCACATCGGTATCAATTCCGTCGCTGTTGCCCACGATTGACAGGATATTAACGCGGGATTTTGGCGAAACCTGCCGTTGCTGGGGGGCTTCCAGGTTCAGCGCACTGATGGCAATTTCAGCGTGAGGGTAGCCTTCTAAAAATTCCAACAAATTCCAGGGTAGGGCGCGCATCTGGCTATCTTCGGTCTGGATGAGAACGCGGATCTCGTCCTTTGGCGATAGCTGCTTCAGCCATTGCTCTCGAATACTGCGATAGTCTTCTGCCAGGAACCAGGTGTTGAGCCTGACTCGCAGCATTTTTGAGGCGTTGTGACAGTCATCCAACACCGATACGTTTGGTTTTTGCCCTTTTTTGACGGTAATCCGATAGCGCGACTCTAGCCGCCAATAGCTTTCTTTCCAACGGCTATAGTACAACGGCATTTCGGGCAGGGGCGGTAGTTTGCCCAAGGTGATGCTGGAGGGGCGTTTGTGCTCTTCCCCGATTTCCTGCATGACGGTAAAGCCTTGCTCAAAACTGCCGTCGATGATTTTTAGAATGACTAATTTAGTCATGGGACGAGGAAAATGGCAATGACGAAGGGCGATTGGCGAAGTACGGCGTGCGGATCAAGTTACGAAGTCTTGGGTGAAATGAATTTCGTTGAGGGAAATCTCGATGGTGAAGCGATCGCCGGAGGTGCAGCCAACCTGCAATTCTAAAAAATCTTCGGTGCCTGTGGCGGTGGTTTCTAGTTCCACTTCACCCACTTCATTTAAGACGGCAAACCGGGTGCCAGCGGGCAGAAAGCCATTCAGTGGCGGATGCAGTTGGATATAGACATCAATTGATTCATCGGCTTGAGGACGAACATCGACGGCTAAAGCGACCGTTACACCATCCAGATCAATCTGTTTTGCGGGAGTTTGGGTGGATAAGCGACGATTGCGAAAGGCGATCGCGGGGCTGAGTTGAGCCGGATTCAAGAGTGCTTCTAGGGTTTGCCAAGTCTCATCGATCGCGCCTTGCAGCCATTGGCTCAGATTCGCTAAGGCACTCGGTTGGGGATGGCGCAATTCTGCGAGATGATCGAGCAGGTCTTCGGGCGATCTCAACTGGCTGAGGGGCAGTTCTTCGGTGGTGGCATTGGGCACAAATCCCAGTAGTTGCGCCGATGCTGTCGCTTCATCCAGTTCCACTACCACATAGCCAATGCGATCGCTCCAGCTTTCGGGCGGCACTGGGCAGAAGGTCTGATTGGGCAACACGGGGCGACATTCCAACTGTCCCAGACCAGTCACCTGCAAATCCGCCACATCCGCACACAGACGCAGCACCCGATTCCAGCTATCGCTTGCGGTCAAACGGGTGGGAATCTCCATCAGTTGAAGATAGTCCTGCACCACTAGCACCGCCAGCGTATTTAGCCTTACCTGCTCTGCTTTGTTGGGATTGGGCTGCTGATTAGCAAACTCTTGTGCCGTTTGGCGGGTTGCCTGAGTAATGGGCAACGGCAGAGCAAATTCATAGATTGATTGAGTCATTGTGGTTTCTCCGAGGCGGAATCTTAATTACTATCGATATATCCCTCGGATTCGCAAAAGTTACGCAAGCGAGGTATACATTTTCGTTGATAAAAGCAGGCGAGGGCTGGAATGCCCACGCCAAATTCAGCCGCTAGGTCTTTCCACTTAGTTTCCGAAAGCCGACGCAAAATCAACATCTGAGCATTCACTTCTGGATGTCCTTTAATATGTAGGCTTTTCAGTTCGCCAGTTGGGTCTGCCTTTGCCCAATCTGCCAAATTTTCTAAGAGTGGCTCTGCAACGGGTTTAGCAGGGACAGTTTCAATCGGATTAATCAACTCGCCATCCCGGTCTATCTGGGGAGAAACTCGCTTGATTATGTCGTTTTGCGTGGCATCCCTAAAGTCTCGCAGACGGAATTTTAGATAAGCATTTAACCAGACCGGCACACTGCCTAATTCAGGGTTGTAGCTATCGCAGATGTGTTTGCAAAAATAAACCCAGGTTTGCTGCACCGCATCTTGATAGTAGGGCACGCTTTCCCGCCACAGTTTGGGCGACACCAGGCGAATTACCCGCGTTAAGTTGCGCTGCCGGGGCGCACTTCCGGGAGGGTGCTTGCAAGCTTCGACGACCAACTCGCGGAGTTGTTGACCTAGTTCGCTCATGCTGGTTTATCAAGAATAAGGTTGGAGGAACGGCATTTTTATCTTACCGTTCTATTTTCAGCCGCCGTTATTGTTTTGCCAACTTTCGTATTTATTGGGGCGTGATCTTCATAGAAGAGGCGGCGCGATTCTCTAGGAAAGAGGCTAGGCGATCGCCCAAACTCTATAACTAGTCACCCCTATCAGGCATAATGAGACTTGCTTTAGCGCTCAGGTAGTCCGGTAGACTGCAATGCCGTGCGTCAGCGTTAGACTAAACCATAATCCCCATTCACGTTCAACAGCCATGCGAACCCATTACTGCGGTCAACTCCGCGCCCAACACATTGGAGAGACCGTCACCCTCTGCGGCTGGGTGGATCGTCGCCGCGATCATGGGGGCGTGATTTTTATTGACCTGCGCGATCGCGAGGGCATTGTTCAAATTGTCAGCGATCCGGTTCGCACCCCTGACTCTTGCCAGCAAGCAGGCGATCTGAGAAATGAGGATGTGGTGCAAATTACGGGGCGTGTGACCCAGCGCCCAGAAGATTCACTCAATCCCAAGCTGGGCACGGGCGAGATTGAGATTTATGCCGATGAGATTCAGATTCTCAATGCTGTTCGCAAGCCACTGCCGTTCCAAATCTCCAGTGCTGAAAGTGAAACCGTGCGGGAAGACCTGCGCTTGAAATATCGCTATTTGGATATTCGGCGAGAGCGCATGAGCCGAAATCTGCGGCTGCGGCATGAGGTGATCAAAACCCTGCGTCGCTATCTGGAAGACGAGCAGGGTTTTATGGAAGTGGAAACGCCGATTTTGACCAAATCCACGCCGGAAGGAGCGCGGGATTATTTGGTGCCGTCGCGGGTGAATCCCAGCGAGTGGTATGCGTTGCCCCAATCGCCGCAGTTGTTTAAGCAGTTGTTGATGGTGGCAGGCTGCGATCGCTACTATCAAATCGCCCGCTGTTTTCGTGATGAAGATCTACGCGCCGATCGCCAGCCCGAATTTACCCAGCTAGACATGGAAATGAGCTTTCTGGATCAAGAAGAACTGTTAGCACTGAACGAAAAGCTAATGGCGCATTTATTCAAAGTGGTCAAAGACATTGATTTGCCGCTGCCTTTCCCGCGCCTCACCTATGCCGAAGCCATGGATCGCTACGGCTGCGACAAGCCCGATACCCGCTA
>JBGTAZ010000018.1:0-6770 GCA_041749615.1 Leptolyngbyaceae cyanobacterium
AAAAGCTCGGAAGAACCTGGCAATGTCTTTCTCGACCGTCTCAGTTGGGAGAATTTCAACGAATCAGGCGACCTCCAAATTCAAGTCGAACAGTTCAAGCAACGCTTTGGACACTATCCTGAATCGGTTCATGCTGACCAAATCTATCGCACTCGTGACAATCGTGCCTTCTGCCGTGAACGCGGGATTCGATTGAGCGGCAAAGCATTGGGTAGACCGAAGGTGCAAGATGCTGCTAACACGCGCAAGCAAGTTCTGGCAGATGCAGCCCTTCGCAATCAGATTGAAGGTAAGTTTGGGCAAGGCAAGCGTCGCTTTAGCCTCGGTCGTGTCATGGCGAAACTCGCTGCCACGGCTGAATGCACGATTGCGATTACGTTCTTAGTCATCAACTTGGAGCGCTGGCTCCAGCACCTTCTTTTGATCTGGTTTGCTGTCCTGTCTGCATGGAGGCGGTGGCTCAAACAACCCAACCAAAAGCTGCAAGTTCATCAATCGCAATTTGCGATCGCCGATTGATCAAAAAAGTTTTGTCATCCGTAACTCACTTATTCAGTTCTGACTTTTTCAGCAAACCCTAATTAAGAGTGAGGGTTCAATCCGGCAGGGCAAAAGCCGCGTGTCCCTGGGAGGAATCTGTTATGTCTGAAAATTAAACGGGTGCAGTCTACTCATTCTTAGGGAGGTTGCATCAAACCTTCGACTTAACCTTTCATAGTCATACCCAGTTAAACAACACTTGCTGTTGATGAAACGTTGTAGGCGTGATTGCCGTTATTTCCTACGAACGGTTTATTGCCCCTAAAAATCAAAGTTAGTGTTACAGCTACATTAAGTAAATCGTCTTAGAGTAAAAGAAACCGCTATAAGAAGATGTTGAACTTTAAATCATGACTTCTGACCCATCTACTCAGCCCCCCATGTCTGACTTTATTGGAAATGCGATCGACTTGATGCAGCCAACTTTAGTGGAGGCTCCCTTTCCCGTGGTGGGGGTTGCTGCCTCTGCGGGAGGATTGGAAGCATTTACCCAATTACTCAGCCATTTGCCCACCGACACAGGCATGGCGTTTGTGCTGATTCAGCATTTAGACCCAAACCACGAGAGTTTGCTAAGCGAGATTCTCAACCGGGCAACCCGGCTGCCCGTCCGCGAGGTGCAGAACGGTATGGCAGTGGAGCCAAACCAAGTGTATGTGATTCCGCCCAACACTAAGATGATTTTGGTTGAAGGCGTGCTGGAACTGTCGCCGCGCGAGAAAGTGTTTGGTAAATATATGCCAGGAGATGCTTTTTTTACTTCCCTGGCAGTCGATCGCGGGCACAAAGCGATCGCGGTCGTATTATCGGGATCAGATGGCGATGGGTCGTTGGGGCTAAAAGCGATTAAGGCAGTGGGAGGGGTGACGTTTGCCCAGTGTGAGGATACGGCAAAATTTGACAGTATGCCCAATACGGCTGTTGCTACGGGAAATGTGGATTTTGTCCTGCCACCGGAAAAAATTGCTGAAGAACTGATAAATCTGAGCCGCAATCCCATGCTGGTTCGCCCAGAGCCGATCCTGCCCAATGCATCGCCTGTTTCAGGCGATGCATTGGGCACAATTTTTGCTTTGTTGAAAGCCAATACGGGGGTTGATTTTAGCCGCTACAAGCCCACCACGCTAGATCGCCGGATTCAGCGGCGGATGCTGTTGTATAAGCTGAAACAGTTGCAGGACTATGCCCAATATCTGCAAGCGCATCCCGCAGAAGTCAAAGCGCTATATGAAGAAATTTTGATCCATGTCACTAGTTTTTTCCGCGATCGCGAGGCGTTTGATCTGCTGAAAGCCCAGGTCTTCCCCATAATCACCCAAAACAAGTCGGCAGAATTTCCGATTCGGATCTGGGTGGCGGGGTGTTCAACGGGGGAGGAGGTTTATTCGATCGCCATCTGCCTGTTAGAGTTCTTGGCAGACAAAGTGACACAGCCGCCGATCCAGATTTTTGCTACCGATATTAGTGAGCAGGCGATCAACAAAGCCAGGGCTGGGATCTATGCCGAGAATCAGATGGTGGATGTTTCAACCGAGCGCCGCCGTCGCTTCTTTTATCCCCTGGAAGGCGATCGCTACCAGATCCATAAGGCAGTGCGTGAACTGTGTGTGTTTGCCTGTCAAGATTTGGGCAGTGATCCGCCGTTTTCTAAACTCGATCTGATTAGCTGTCGCAATGTGTTGATTTATATGGGTGACTTGCTGCAAAAGCGGATCATGCCCATCTTCCATTACAGCCTCAACCCGTCTGGTTTTCTGTTGCTGGGCACGTCTGAGAGCATCGGTCAACACTCCAATCTGTTTAAGCTTGTCGAGAAAAAGTACCGACTCTATACCAAAAAACTGACCGCGACGCGCCCCACCTTTTCGTTTGCTCCCAGCCCTTACCCGATTGCTAGCTTGACCGATCGCCAGCCTACCCAGGCTGCGCCCGAAGCCTTTGATCTTCAGAAAAAGATCGATCAACTGATCGCCACGAACTATGCTCCGATCGGGGTAGTAATTGACGACAAGATGCAGATCTTGCAACTGCGAGGAGACATCGATCGCTACCTGAGGCTGGTGCCGGGAACCGCGAACCTCAACCTGTTCAACTTGGTGAGAACGGGCTTGCTAGTGGAGCTACGGGCTGCCATTTATCAAGCGCAACGGCAGGAGGTGCCCGTGATCAAGAACGAACTCCAGATTGAAGAGGGCACTCTTTCTAGAGTTGTCAATCTTCAAGTGATTCCGTTTAAGGTGCCGACTACGGAAGAACCCCGCTTTTTGGTGCTGTTTGAGGATGCGATCGCTGGCAGCAGCTTGAGTCCGGTTAATTTGGAAAGCATCTCAGGCGATTTAGAGCAGGAGATTGTCAAGTTGAAGCAGGAACTAGCTGCCAGCAACCAGGAGCGGGCAGCGACCCAAGAGTATTTGCAAGCAGTGATTCAAGAGCAGGAGCATACCAATCAAGACCTTAAAGTTGCCAATGAAGAAATTTTGTCGAGCAATGAGGAACTGCAAAGCACCAATGAGGAACTAGAAACTGCCAAAGAAGAAATTCAGGCAACCAATGAAGAACTCAACACGACCAATGAAGAACTCCGCAGTCGGAATGTGGAATTGCACCAGGTTAATAACGATCTGACCAATTTGCTGGGTAGCATCAACATTCCCATTTTGATGTTGACCAACGATTTGCGAATCCGCCGCTTCACACCAACAGCACAGCGGTTATTCAACTTCATTCCGGGCGATGCCGGACGACCTTTGAGTGATATCCGCGCCAATCTCAACATTCAAGACTTAGAGCCAGTGCTATTGGAGGTGTTAGAAACCCTGAGCGTCAAGGAACTCGACGTGCAAACTCAAGGCGGACATTGGTATAACCTGCGAATTCGCCCCTATCGCACCACTGAAAATCAGATCGATGGGGTGGTATTGGTGCTGTTTGATATTGATGCCCTCAAGCGCAGTGCTGCCACCCTCGAAGCCGCCCGCAACTACGCCGAAGAGATCGTAGAAACGGTGCAAGTGCCGTTAGTGGTGCTGGAATCGGATTTCCGGGTGAACAAAGCCAACCGAGCGTTCTATGAAACGTTTCAGGTTTCACCCCCCGAAACAGCGCAATCGTTGATTTTTGATTTGGGCAACGGGCAATGGAACATTCCCGGACTGCGATCGCTGCTGGAAGATATTCTGATCAACAACACGAGCTTGCAAAACTTTGAGGTAGAACACCAGTTTGAACGGATTGGCTCTAAAGCGATGCTGCTGAATGGGTGGAAGATTATCCAAGCGGGGGGAATTGAACGAATTTTGCTGGCGATCGAAGATATTACGGAGCGCAAGCAATTTGAAACCGAGCGATCGCACCTTTTGGATCAAGAACAGTCTGCTCGTCAGGCGGCAGAAGCTGCCAACCGGGCAAAAGATGAATTTCTGTCTAATCTCTCCCACGAACTCCGCAACCCGCTAAATACCATGTTGGGTTGGGCACAAATTCTGCGGAATCGTCAGATCACTGAAGTGACTGTCGCTCGTGCCCTGGAAATCATTGAGCGGAGTGCCAAGGCACAATCTCAACTGATTGAGGACATGCTTGATCTTTCCCGGATTACCAGCGGCAAGCTGCACCTCGACTCGCGACCGCTGGATCTGGCTGCCGTGGTGGAGGTGGCGATCGACGCAGTGAAACTCTCCGCCGATGCAAAGCAGATTCAACTTACTTCGCAGGTCAACTCGGCAACCGTTATTGGCGATAGCGATCGCTTACAGCAGGTGATGTGGAATCTGCTGTCTAACGCTATTAAATTTACGCCCGAAGAGGGACGGGTGGAGGTAAGACTAGAAAGTTGTGAGTTCTCAGTTTTGAGTTCTCAGTTAGACAATCCAACTCAAAACTCAAAACTCAAAATATCTCCGACGGAGACGCTACGCGAACAAAACTTAAAGACCTACGCTCAAATCACCGTCACCGATACCGGACAGGGCATCCAAACCGAGTTGTTGCCTTATGTGTTCGATCGCTTCCGTCAGGGCGATTCCAGCACCAATAAAGGGAAGCAGGGGTTGGGGTTAGGCTTATCGATCGTCCGCCATATTGTGGAACTGCATGGAGGCACGGTGCAGGCAGAAAGCCCCGGAGAAGGGCAAGGAACTACGATGATTGTTAGGTTGCCGCTACGCTCAACGGCTTTGGAGTCTACCCCACCCAGTGACTTAGAACCCACAGCAGAAGAGTCAGAACTCCTCAGTCAGGAGAGTCCTTCTCTAGAAGGGTTGCATATCTTGGCGGTGGATGATGAAGTGGATAACCTCGATTTGATGAGATATGTCTTAGAAGGGGCGGGAGCGCAGGTTGTGACGGTGACTTCAGCACGAGAGGCGATCGCGGCTTTGACGGAATCTCCGGGGAGGTATAACGTGCTGCTAGCGGATATTGGGATGCCCCATGAAGATGGCTTTACGCTGATGCGTCAGGTGAGAGCGCTAGCCCCATCTGACGGAGGACAGATTGCAGCAGTGGCAGTTACGGCGTATGTGGGTGATCGAGAGCGGCAAATGGCGATCGAGGCTGGGTTTCAACTGCACTTAGCTAAACCCATTGACTTGACTCAATTGGTTGAGATGGTGGCAACTTTAACGGAACGAGTAAAAGAGGAGTGAGAAGAAATGTATGCCTGGACATGACATTATCGTGATTGGTACTTCGGCAGGTGGTCTCAAAGCACTAGGCATGGTCTTGGGCGCGTTACCTTCTACGCTGAATGCAGCCCTGTTCATTGTCCAGCACCTCGCTGCTGACAAGCCCAGCATCCTACCCCAAATTTTGACCGATGTTGGCGTTCTCCCAGCCTCTCACCCAATAGACGGAGAATCCATTCAAACTGGGCACATTTACGTTGCGCCGCCCGATTACCATCTGTTGGTCAATCAGGGCATCATGCGGGTGCTGCATGGACCGCAAGAGAACCGATTTAGACCCGCGATCGATACATTGTTCCGCTCTGCTGCCCGTGCTTATAGCACTAGGGTTGTGGGTATTGTATTAACGGGCTATCTGGATGACGGCACCGTAGGATTGCAGGCAATCAAGAAACGGGGTGGCGTGGCGATTGTGCAAGACCCACAGGAAGCCGAATATCCCAGCATGGCAGAGAGTGCCTTGCGGTATGTCAAGGTCGATTACTGCCTGCCGTTAGCAAAAATCCCCGATCAAATGATGCAGTTGTCCCATGAACCCGCCGCCTCGGATGAGGCATACCCCACGACTCAGGAAATAGAGATCGAGTCGAATATTATGGAACAGGGAATGAATACCCAGGGGTTTTTGGAGAATGTGGAAGCGATCGGGACTCGCACCACCTACACCTGCCCTGAGTGCAGCGGTATCCTTTGGCAGATTGGCAAATCAGAGCCGCTGCGGTTTCGCTGTCACACGGGGCATTCTATGACCGCAAAGGTGCTCTTCTCGGAACAAACTCAAAACATCGAAAATGCCTTGTGGTCGGCAGTGCGGGCAATGGAGGAAAAAGTTACCTTCTCGCGCCAAATGGCAGAACGGATGAAGAACTACAACTTAACGAGTGCCGTAATAAAATATGAAGATCATGCAACGAATCTGGATCACGAAGTGTCCTTAATTCGAGATATGATTCTCACTGGCTTTGCCACGAAACGAGCGATCGCTGAAACAGAAGAAGATCAGCCGGAGTCGCTATAGATCAACGTTGGGATCTAACTAATTGCGGACCGCTATCCACTTCGTGATGGTTGTTTTCGGGAGAAAGTTTTGAGATGAAAATGCGCCGTTGTAGAGATGTAATGGCTTGATGATGTTGCTCTACTAGCTTAGGAAGCACACTATATCGACTCAACAATTTTTCTTGAGCAACCACACGGGCTTCGATGACTCCTGACCTATGACTAAATTGTTGGTTCACTGCTTGCAAAGCCTCAAAATCTTTGACTAGCACTTCCATGCTGCTCAAACGAGCCTCCAGAGCCATGATTGCCTCAGTAGCGGGTTGCCCTAAGCGCTCTGAACCTTTCTTGTCTCTCAGCAATGCTTCTACTACACAAAGGCGAGCTTCTAATGCAGTGATTAATTGCTCAGGGGGTGACAGTGAGTCTGAAAGCAAAGCTGGGAAGTAGAAAGGAAGCTTACAAATAAACGAAAATAGAGCGAATTCAAGAAACTCGCTCTACCCAATCACAATATGTTGCCACCATTCTACCAAGCTTGTCTAT
>JBGTAZ010000019.1:0-15596 GCA_041749615.1 Leptolyngbyaceae cyanobacterium
ATATGCGGCATTGCCCACGGTCGGCGGCAAAAAGGTAATTACGGGATCAACATCCTTAACCGGGTTGGCACTCAACTCCACGTTACAACTGTATGCCCGTGATCCAAGCTTGGTGAATGCAGCAGCGTATGAAGTGATTGCAGATACGGTCGAAGCGATTGATCTTTGTCGGGTTTGGCGTATTCAGAATTTCACCCAGACAGGCTACGTGTGGGGTCGCACTGGCGAGACGGATTTTGAGGCAGATTTTCACCTACAGCCTACCTATAACTATGTGGGATTGGGTTGGGATAACTGGGAAGCGCGATCGCGTGAGACATGGCGACGGATTCTCTTAGGGTTGCCGCTAATCAATTCACCTGCCTACGATCGCGTGGTGCAAAATCTGATCAATGGCAACGTCAGCACGAACTTGACGGCACCAGGAACGGTGACATCCTCTCCCAATGGTTCTACGGCATTGTCTAATCGGCAACGGGTTAGCTTCACCAATCAAGCGATCGTGCAGAAAACCTATTGCTTGGCAGTGTCCACATCTTCGGCGGTGGGCGGATTTGCTCAAGCAAGCGTCCCTTTTCAAACTAATGCACCAGCGGGTTCATTTTTTAGCCAAACCATTTCGGATCATCGCGTCTATCGAGCCGATGGGCGCGACGTAACGCTGGACGGCACGATTACAGGTGCGGGTGGCACTGGTGCATTAATTTGGACAGCAACCGCCAACACGGTAGTAGCTCCGGGCGATCTGGTCTATGTCGTGCCGGGTATCTTCTTCCCCTCCGGCTCTGGGTTTGCCTGCACGGGTGAAATCGAAAAAGTTTATCTAGACGAGGTTGGCTCGTCGGTTGAGATCAATGCTGCCAACGTGCGGCAAGCGTCGATTAATGATTTAACGGCTTATGCGGCTCCGGCTGCCAGTGAATCCTTCTTTGTGGTGCTGGGCAAAGAACGAGCAGCACTGCACTACGTTCTCAAACGCCTAACGATCGCTTCGACATCGGGTGGCGTGGTACAAATTCCGGGTACTGAGAATGGGGTGATTGCATTCATCAGTGGCACGGGTGCCCCATCGGGTCGAATTGATAAGCCCGTGATCAGTGGTTTGTCGAATTCGACTAATTACCAAGTATTGGTATACTATCCGCCAAAATCTACCGAGAAGTGGCAGTTTCAGTTCAAGGCTTCGCGGTATGCGGGCACTCAAGAGCGATCGTTTATTGATGGTGCCACGATCGCAACTCAACCAATCGAAGCGGCTCATACTCAAGGCGGCGGCAATAGTGAATTTCTAAGTGATGCCGATTGGCAATATGAGGCGATCGGGTTCCGCTTGCCTGCTAACTCATTGTCGTCTGCGGTTGATTTCTATCAAGCAAATTATAAGATTCAATTCCCGTGGGAAGACGCGACCGTAGGGGCATCGTCTTACCGGGAAACGGTTTTCCCGTCTGGGGTGGGGCTAGCAAAACCAAAGCCGGGGATGCTGCTATCAGCCACCGTAGGGGTTAGCTCTCAATCAAAGTCGGTAGCTTCAGCGATCTCTACTGACGGTAAACCTTTGGGAATTGCAAAACCGCCTATTCGATGCTCACAGATTTACCAAGCGGCGATCGCCTTCCTTATCCAAAAATCAGGCGACAACCGGTTACTGGTTTACACCTCCAACGAAGGCTCCCCAAGCTTGCCAAGTTCAGTCAGGTTCAATTCTGATGCGCCAAATTACGGCGCGATCGATACGTTTACGCTCTATTAAAAATGCCGCAAAACTCAAATTTATTTCCGTCTGAGTATTCCAATTTATGCCCCGGCACTCAGATTGATGAGGGCGATCGCCTAAAGCAACTTGAGGATAAATTGTTGATTTTGCGATACCAGATGCTGTCTGGGCAAAAAAAAGATGGGCAGTCGATCGCGGAACTGCAAAATCAATTGATTGAAATCTCTAACCAGTTGTTCCCCCCTGCCACAATTGGACGATCTTTGTTTGGCGGCGGCTTCGCCTACGGGGTTCATGCCCAAATAGAAAAACTAGATCACAAAACAGAAGTTGTCACAAACGTTGACGTACAGCTAACCACTCCACGGTATCGGCATGGGGCGGTATCTAGTTTTAGCTCTGCGGTTTGGGCGGGAGGGCAAAACGACAATTCTGGAAATACGACCGTCACTGGATTGACTTCGCTAGAAGCTGTTAATTTTGTCTCTGAAGCCAAAGAGGCGATCGCGGCAGTTTTGTCGGTGCCTACTCTGTACCATCGTGGTAGCACTGGTGTTGTGAAGGGGCTTTTTGCTGGGAATTTTGATCCAAGTATTGGAACTATTGAGATTTTAGATTTCAGCACCATGACCACAAGTGTCGGTGCTAACAGGCTGATCAACGCTTCTTTCGGTTTATGCGTGGTGGAAAGTGCTACGGATAGCTACTTTTCCGATCAGCATTATGCCCACAATCGAATAATTGACAAAGTTAATCATTCATCCTTGGTGGTGACGGCATTAGGAGTACAGCTATCTATTTCCCATGTCGCGGCGGCTGGGTTTTCTTCTCGGAAAAAAGGTTTTTTTGCTGGGGGCTGGAACGGGACGATTGTGCATCGCGTGATTGATTCATTTGATTTTGGCACTGAAATCGGCTCGGTTGTTTCTGGGGCTTTAGCTAGCGCTCCGACTGCTGAAGCGACGGGAACCTCTGCCCTAAGAAAGGGATATTTTACGATTACGAATACATTGGAAGATCCAAACACAAGCGCATTGGACGGTTTCCAATTCGATACGAATGAAGCTTCTGCCACTGGTTTCCGCTTGAACCGTGGCGGCACTTATTGTCAAGCAACAGGAAAACTGTAGTGCAATACTCAACAAATTCAGACGAGGCGCTGCGGTTTACAATTCGCAGTCAGCCAACTCTTTCGGGGCAATATCGGCAGGCGGTTTTGCAAATTCGCGATCGCTTACAAGCTTTGGAGAATTTTAAGTTTTCAGCAGCAAAAGCAGAGCAGACTTTATCAATTGCTCGAATTCGACGGGAGCAACATCGGCTCAAAAAGCCAACAGGTGCGGTGGAATTTGGCACGATTGAAATTTGGCAAGCTGAATTAAACCTACTAGATATTGAAATCCAGCAAAAAACAGCAGAACTGAAGCAGGGCTTCGATTTGGTAGATGATGCCGAAAGGGAAGTTGAGGTTTGTCGGCGTGAGATTGAGCGAATCAATATCGAAGCAAATACCGATTTTGCTGAAATGGAATCTAGCGATTTTCAAGTGTTAATGGCTGATGATTTTCGCGATCGCAAATCACGGGCGATCGCCTCTCAACTAATTGCAGGCAGCCCGACCGCGATCGAGATGCTAATCGAACTACCTGAAGGCGATCGCCCTGACTATCTAAGGCGCGTGTCAGGCTTGATCAAAGAAGTAGATTCTGTTCGGATGGCTTTAGCCTCTATCAACAATGCCGGCAATGGTGCTGAAGAAATTAGGAGCATAAACAATGGCGCTGCGTGACGCTCTTTGCTTTGATATTGTGGGAAGCCTAACAACTTCTCAGGGCTACACTCCGACTTTTTTGCGCTACTCAAAGGCAAACGTCGAAACGATAACCAATGGGTCTTTGAGGACTAATGCTGTAGCGGTACATCAGCCTCGGATTACTACCACAGGTTCTCTGGTGATGGAGAAAGCCTCACTGAACCTGTGCAGTTATCCTCAAGATCTTAGCCATAGCTCTTGGGTGAAAGGCTCAAATATTTTGGTGCAAGCCGACAAGATCGAAGATATGCAGGGCAATTACCTTGCCGATCGCATCGCTGTATCTGCCTATGGCGGCAATCAAAATGCCAACACCATGACCAAGGCTTTTATCCTGAAAAGTGCCCAAACTTTATCGGTTAGTGCCTACTTGAGATTGGCAGGCGGCAGGTTTGGCGGCAATGATGTTTTGCGGGTAGCTGGAGATGTTGTGACTCCGGCGATCGCGTCGTTAGGATCTATTTTTAATGCTAATTTTGGAAATTATGTAAAAGTGCCACTAACGTTCACAGCGGCTGGATCAACCCCAGGTGGCGAATTTCTGGCTGACACCGCTCGGACTTGTAATCTTCAACTCTATGTAGAGAATCCTGTTTCTTTGGATTGGGGCGGGATGCAGGTTGAACCGGGTTCGATTGGCACTAGCTTTATCTCTAATCAGCAAGGGTTGATCGAATCGCGAGATAAGGACTTTTTGCAGTATGGGCGATCGCCTATAGAAGGGCTAAGTTCATTCCTTTTTTATTGCAACTTGGAAAATTGGCGTGGCGATGGCAATATCATCGCTGCCGGAAATTTTAAGGCTGCAATTGTTGGCGGCGCTCTCAAAATCACGACGGGCGCGATCGAAACGACTGATCCCACTCCACTGCCAACTAATGCCAAAATTGCTGTGCGGGTCAGCCAAGGGCTGGGGCGGGTATCGGTTTACGTAAACCAAGTCATGGTCGCGTTTTCGGCACTAACTAACTACAGTGCCAACACGTCCACGGTGGAGATTTTTGGCGATGGTTTTAGGCAAGCACGATGCCTTTATTTCTTCAATCAAGATATAGGTGATGGATCGATTGACGTGGGCGGCAGAGTGCTAGGAGAAATGCTGGAATTGCACCAGCAAGATTCACTGCTCAGCGATTTAGCAGAAGGCTCCTCAAGAATTATTTTGCCTGCTGTTCGCATTAAGGCAGGGCAAAATGTTACGGTTCGATACCCGCAAATCCAATACGCAAATCAAATAGTTTCGTCCGTATCTGTGGGCACTGGAAGCGCTGCACAGGTCACTAGAATCAGAGTTGAGAAAATCGTTAATGCTGCCGCAAGCCAGACCGATACGCTTACCTTGAATGGACAACCGTTTCCGTTTGTCAGCGACGCGACTCCGACTAAGCCTGAAATTGCAGCAGGTTTGACGACAGTGATCAATACGGCTCCGCGCACTCAGCCTGTCACTGCGTCTTACACCGCTACAAACGACTTCCTGACGTTGACAGCAGATGTCGCTGGAGATGATTTCAATGTATCGACTTCTCAAAATCTAAGCCAAACGAGCATTACGGGCAATGCCTCCAACAGTAATTCAATTGTTGTCCCTAATGCGGTTGATTTTGTTCGCGGGACGGCTCAAATTTTCAGGAATTATGCGTTTGTCGTTGAGATTGCGATCTTAGCCATTAATACAGGAACCAATACGCTCACGGTCGCTTCTATCCCTAATTCTGATTTCCTCAAAATTCAACCGGGCGATTCAATTATTCAACCATCGTTTAGTTTGCAGATCGGCGCAAACAATGTTTTTTGCCACCATCTTGAAGATTTCTCTGAGGTAAAGATTTTCAGAAAAAGCGTTGATGGGTTTGGGCTGAAGAACATCGGCTTGATCGATCGCATTGTCACTCCCTACGCCAAGCTCACAATTTAGCGCTTGCAATAATTGCAACTCAAAAAATAAATGGCTCAATATATAAATATTGGCGGCACAAAGTATGTGCAGTTTGACGACGGGTCAACGGCTCCTGTTTTTGTTGGCACTTCCCTTGAGGGTGGAACGCTCACCAAGCTGACTGATGCTCAGATCGCCTTACTGCGATCGCCCATACTGCCAAACGAGTATCCAATCCCCGCAAGCCAACTTGCTCAAATTGTTGCACCAGCGATCAGTAATTTTCCATCAGCATTTGCTGTTAGCAATTTTCCTGTCGGCGGTTTTGCTTGTAGCAACTTGCCTACTTCTTATCCGCTGCCTGCGGGTCAAGAAACGATGCTGTCATCCCTGCAAACATCGGTCAGTGGACTTTCTAAAGGGGCGGGGAACCTTGATGCCAGCACTTTAAGAGTCACCGTCGCAAGCGATCAAGCGTCTGTTTTTACAGGGAAAGGGAAGATGGTCGCGATCGCGGTATCGGCGGCTGGGGATCTAACGGTGGTCAACCCTACCACTGGAAGTAAAGTGCTGCGGGTGGCGGCAATAGTTTTAAGTTCGGTTGGCAATACGTTGACCATCAAGGATGGAACCGTGGGGCAAGGGCAGGCTAGCCTATCTGGGGCGATCGCGTTCCAAAGTTTAGCGTTTGATTATGCGGCTCCGATTGCGCTGTCGGTCGGAAAATCTTTGGTTTTTAATTTTGCAACTACTGCCTCGGTAAACGGGTATGCGGTGGTATGGGAGGAGTAAGAATTGAGTGTTTTAGTTGGCTTAAATAGTAGTGCGCCGGGAAAACGGCAGGCGATCACTAGAGGTCCAGTCGATGCTTTGGGGCTTCCAAATGCGATAACGACAACCAGTGGCTTGAACTGCCAGATCAATGCTTCAGCCAGTATCCCAATTTCCTGCAATTTTGCGGCGGGATTTAGGGCTGATGGCACTCCTATTGAATTTTCAGGATCTTTTGAATCCAATCAAAGCTATAGCGGATTAGCGGCAAACGCGATCCATTACTTTTATTTAGAGCGAAACACGAGTACTGGGGTAGTAACTCCGGGTCGAATTACGATCGCTCCGGTCTATGCTCGAATTGCTCCTGTATCGCCTACGACTGGATTGCATTGGTTCAAAACTTCTCAGGCTTCGCTTTCCACGCAACCAGGGATGACCATGTACGAATGGTCTGGATCGGCGTGGGTGGCTCGTCAGCGGGTCTTTTTGGGTGAGGTGGGTACTGGCGCGTCAGCCGTCACTAGCATTGCAAATTATAGCTACGATCGCCGCTATAAAAGCCCGTGGTTCCCTGTCGGGGCTGGCGGCAACTTCAATGTTAATCATAATTTAGGGATGTTCCCGGCTGAAGCTGAAGCATCTTTTGAGTTCTATGCGCGAGAGAATAGTTCTGATCCTTATAACTATTTAGTCACGCCCGGTTTTTATGCCGGAGGATTAGAATACGGGTTATTTTATGCTGGTGCAGGGACTCGAATTTCAACCATTTTATATGCCGCAACTCAGGGCTGGTTCAGCTTCGGCTTCGGTTCGTGGACCATTGGAGAAATGACGGTTTCAGCTACTAGCGAGTGGTGATACTGATGCAGTGGTATTTCAATCAACTAACGGGACCATACATGGGTATGCGAATCTCACTTGATGATCCTGAGATTAGCGATCATCCGTCGCCTCAGCACGTTTGGAATGGCTCTGAGTGGATCGTAAAACTAACCCCAGATTGGACTGGGCTGACAAATTCGCTAGCAGGCAGTGCTGTGTTTGCCAAAATCTGGGTTGCGGCAGAAGGGGCGGACGCGACCACGATCGCGGCATTGAAAAAAGCGATGAATGTGGGCAAGGCGTTTTCGCTGATCCAAGCTTCTCTGCAAAATCAACGAATTGAGGATTTATGGTTCGCGATCGCGTCACTGCGGGAAAACCTCAGCACTATTCCGGTGGTCGGGGATTTCAGCGCTGAGGAACTAGGATGGCTGAACAGCTTACTCGAAACGCATCAGTTTCCATTTAGGCTGGAATAGCTAGATCAGCGTCTGGCAAAAGTTTTAATTCGTAAATGGGTGTGCTGCTGATCAGTAACTCCAAGCTATTTTCACCGCGCTCAAAATGGTGAAGTACGGGAGTTTGAATGATCATCAGCGAATCTTTTTGAATCACGCCAGAACCGGGTTTCTTTTTCGTTTCAGGTGTCAGCCCATCCATGATGTACTTGGCGGATGCCTCAATGTTATCTGGATCGGAACCAAAGTTTTTGATTTTCCAATTAAACGAAAGCCACACCTTGCCAGGAAATTTAGGAAGACTAGCAGACAAGATAGCAGCTAAATTTGTCCATTCTTTTTTAGCTGAAGCGCTGGCAGACCAATGATTTCGCGCTAGGTCGATTTGCTCGTTTAGGGTGGGTGGCAATGGGCAGTAGAGAGTCGCTCTCATTAAAATCCTGCCTTTTCGCAAGCAGTGCCAACCATTCTGAAGATTGCGGGTGATTCAATGTCAATCCACTTGCGATCGCTCAGTGTAAATAATTTCAATCGACTACCTTGGCATCGAACTTGAGTGCCAACTTCGCGACTATCCAGCAGGAATGTAAATTCCGTTGAATAGTCGCTTATTTTTTTGACTGTTGCAGGCAGTAGTGTCACCCATTGATCGTATTTATCCCTCCCAAATACCAGCTTTTCGATTTTGCATTTGCAAGGGGCGGATGATGGGCTTACCGGGGCAATATCAGCGATCGCGTAGCCTCTCGTTCCGAGAATCGCGTTACCTGCGGGCAATGAGCTTAGACCAATGATTAAAACAGCGATGATTTTCATGGTTTTTTCTAAAATGCAATTTGTTCTGAAGGCACTGCTACGTTGGGATTTTTGCCAACCACAACCCCGATCCATTTGCCGTTTTGCAACAGCGGTGCGCCGGAATATCCTGGCTCGATCGTTGGGCTGGCGCTAAATGTCCAATTACCGCGCTCATCCTTGCCAGCGGCAACCCCGGTTGATTCTGTCCACTGCTCTAGTCGGTAGCCTTTGATCTGCACTTGACTATTGGCACCGATCGCTTTCTCCAGGTAAGGGAAGCTGCCATCCACAACGGCTACAGCCACATCAGGGGCAGCGGTAATCTTGAAAGTAGCTGTGGCGGTTTTGCCATCTGCCATTGTCAAGGTGCCCGATTGTCCAGATTTGAAGCAATGCCCTGCGGTTAAAACTTCGCTGGCATTAACAAAAAATGCGGTGCAGGTTCCGCTGCCAACTTGAAGTTTCGCGATCGCTTGGGTTGGGTCACTGGCAATCTGCGATCCACCTGAGTCTGTCGTAGTGGCTGGGGATGGAACGACTGGAGTAGAAGGCTTAAACGATTCCATCGCATGAGAAACTTCATCCATGCGTCGCTGCTGATCGGCGGTGAGTCGGTCGATGCTATTGCCAAAACCTGAAGCTTCAAGAGATCCTTGAGGATTGTAGTAGCTTTGCACTCGCATACATAGCCACGCTTCGCTATCTTTCTTACCTTGATCTTGGCACTTTTTCAGATTCACCATTGCGTCTGTGGCAGCCAGTGGCGCTTGAATCCACATATCGCACACTTGCGCCAATACTCCGGGTGTGAGCGTAACTCCATTTGCTTTGGCATCGGCGATCGCGTCGGGTACACATTCAGTTTTGAGCCGATTAAATGCTAGGCGATCGCCCTCTTCCGCGCTACTAACTGAGGATGCTTGCCAACTGCCAAAACCTTTGTTCCACGCGCCATTACCCGGATCGGTGTGCCCGTTATAAATAGCGGTGGGGTTGCCTTGTCCGTCCAAAGTTCCTTCGGCTCCACCAATTCCAATGATGGCAGGGGCTTGAAGGCTAGAAAAGTTGCCAAACATGGTGTTGATGGTTGCCTCATCCACTGGGCTGCTGGGATCGATGGTAGAACCTGTACCCGCGATCGCGTTTTTTACTTGATTCGCTCGTGCTTGAACCCCTTGCCCTACCAGCCCAATGTCAAACTTGCCCTTGATTGCCGACTGGACAAACTCAGGAGCGACCACAAGCAGCAGGGATGCGCCTGTGAATAAGCCCATCCACAGATACCAATCCAGCGGGGCATCTCTTTCATTACTTGCTAGCATTGGGCACCTCCGGCTTACTCAATGGTGCGGCGGCTACCTGCCCGGTGATCATGGCTTGGATTGCCCACAGTGGCGGCTCAAACAGCCCATTACAACTGCCCACATTGCCACACTGGGCGGGGTCATTCCCTTCGAGTGAAATCTTACGAATCTGAAAATGATAGTGAGGTCCCGTTCCCGCATCACCCGACGAAGCAACAACGGCTCCGGGTGGATATTCTCCAGGATTGCAAGCGCTCAAATGCAGCATCTCAAACCTGAGATCCGGGAAATCTGGAGAAGTTTGGCGCACCCATTGCTTGCCCATGCCATCATCGGGCAAACACTCGACTGTAGTTTTTGCGGTTTTTCCTACGGCATACACGGGCGATCCTATAGGGGCACCGACATCAATGCCGCGATGGTAGGAGCTACAACCTGGGCATGGATTCGATCGCGGTCCCCATCCGCTTGTCACTTCGTAGCCACCAATTTGATCGCCCGTTTGAGGAACTTTGTTCAGGTCAGGCGAGAAAAAATCTTGAACAGGTTTGGCTGCTTGTTGGATGGGAGCAACGATTTCATTCTGCACGGTATCGACGACACCTCGAACCAATGGGAAGCCTACTTGAACCCAAGCCAATCCACCCACTAACAGCCCCATCAGAATCACAGTGGTGCGACGTTCGGTTTTTGCTTCGTCCTCGTGGGCGATCGCGTTCACCGAGGCTTGCAATTCTTGCAACTGCTCAGTCAGTTCTGCAAAGGGTTGAGCCGCTTGAGCAAGGTGCGCGTTTAGTTGAGCATCCAGACTTGATGCCCAATCATCAATTGGATTTTCAGGCATAACTAGAAACCTGTGAATTGGAGTTTTAGGGGAAGTCCTTCTTTGTCGAGGGAAGCGGCGATCGCTTTGCCGCCTTGAATTAGGTAGTGATAAGTCTTTCCATCAATCACGCAGTTAGGTTGTCCCAAGGCGCTTTGAATTTGTAATAGGGATGATGGTTTGAGTCCTCCATCCACTTGTTTTTTGAATCGGGTTGCGGTTGCCAATGGAACCTCGATCGCGGTCGGGTCGAAGCTGCCATCAGGGCAAGCCGCCAACCGGATGTCTAACAGTTGAGGCGCGTTGCTGGGTTGGGGCGTTGGCTGTTCCAACATCATTCCAGAGGGTTTCACGGCGGCGTTGATTTTGCTGGCAGAATCTTTAGCCAGATCCACAAATGGTTTTGGATCTTTTTCGGGTTCGGTAGATTGCTGCCCGCTGGTAGCGACCCATTGCCAGACTCGCGGTGCCCATCCAAGCTCAATCGGTTTCTGCCCTCCAGCAAATGCAGCGGTGATGATGCCTGCCCAAATGGTCAAGACGGCAAGAGAAACCGATAGCTTGAAAAGATTAGTCACCATTAGAAGTTGGGGTCTTGGGTGGGTGCGGGGGTAGGCTGAAAATTGGGCGGCTGCAAAACATCGTTGCTGGGATCATCAGATGGTGCGGTCGTACCATCTAGGAAATTGTCAGGGACATTCTTCACCAAGCTGCGAGTG
Organism: Leptolyngbyaceae cyanobacterium; assembly: GCA_041749615.1. Taxonomy (GTDB): domain Bacteria; phylum Cyanobacteriota; class Cyanobacteriia; order Leptolyngbyales; family Leptolyngbyaceae; genus ULC077BIN1. The sequence continues at coordinate 11,108 of JBGTAZ010000019.1, forward strand.
AAGCAACCGGCTGGAGTTGACCAAGTTTGAGGAACCCAGAGATTCCATCCTCTTCCGCAAGTAGTCCCGTCAAGCGCTTTGAATAGCATGAGAAACATTCCACCGATCGCGACTTGCGCGGCTAGCCTGACCCAACTTTCGGGCGATGCGGGGTTGTAGCTAAAATTTGTGAGCGACTCCCAGATGGAGTGGCTGCGTTTTGATTGATAGTTTTGATTGTTGCCCTGGTTATTCTGTGACATGATTTAGCCCTCGTGAGTGAGTCGTTGATATTTGGATCTCGCAGCTTGGTAGTTAGCGCTACCCCCTTTTTTGAAGCCCCAGATTGACAAAATAATTTGATCTTGAGTTAAGCCTGCTTCCTTCAATTCAAGGATTCGGCTTTCGAGGCGTTCATCTGTTTTTATTCCTGGATCGAGGGGTTCAATCAAAGGTTCAGAACGTTCGTGAACCTCTGAACCTTTGTCTGCAAATTCGCTAAACTCCTTTTCTAAGGAGGGTTCAGCTAGGTTCACGTCTCTAAGGAAAGGTTCAGAAGCGGCTGAACGTTCAGCGCCACTATCGCTTGAATTTGCGAATGGATTCCGGTCTTTCCCATAGTTTTTCAGCTTGGGCATGGGGTGCCATTCGTTAGTTTTGCGATCGTAAAACGCACGATTCACAGGGCTGTCATCCACGTTTTTCTGAACCGCATCAATCGACTTTTGGTTTGATGGAATGATGTCTGTTCGGAGTAATCCTTGAACCGCTCCGATGTTATCCATGTTGACGATCGCAACCGTCCTTAGATTATTCCGAACAGAAGTATCGAAGGGCAATGCTTTATCGTTGGCTGATTGAGCCACTCCCCAGAACCACTTGCCTGCACCATCACCCAAACTAATCAGATGGGTGAGATATGAATTTAGCCAGCCCTGAACAGGCTTAAACTTACTATCTTTAGTTAATTGATCGAGGGATGCTTTGAGTGCGTTAAGTTCATCTACTACCAGCAAGCGAGGTACGCCAGCCGGGATGTGATTGAAAGTATGGATCGCCGTTGCTACCCATTCAGCAATCTCATCGGCGGACAAACCCATTACAGGCTTGCGAAGGACTTGAGTGTAAGAATGATCTCCTACTTCCCAAAGTCCATCCTCTGATGGCTGCGCCTTGGGGTCCACTCCGATGATGTAAAGCTCTGGGAACTGGGCTTTCAACGATCTAATCGCATTGCTCAATACGATTCCTTTTCCTGCGCCTGGAGTGCCCACAATTAGGCAGTTTTGGGGAAATTGTTTTTTAGCGCGATCGCCCCCCAAATCTTTGGCAACATCGTAGAACTGTGTGCCCTTCGGCGTGTCAAACGGATTGACCACAGGCACTTGTTCTAAATGCGCTCCGACTTGAATCGGTCTGGGCATTGCCAATTCGCTAACTTGAGTTTCAGCAGTGGGCGTAAACTCAGGGGCAAACTCATTTTCTTGGCTAGGAGCTAAACCCAATGGATCAGGCGATCCGGCTAGTGCAGCTTGTCCATTTTCTTTCTTGAGCAGTTGCCAAGAGAAATACCCTTGAACGGCAGCTAGCAACAGCAAGAATGGATACGATTCTGGGCGATAAGAAACGGGGACGACCTGCTTATTTTGCATATCGATTTTGCATTCTACCCGTGCCGATAAAGTGGAAGCCCACAGCAGCACAGGGGAGCTTGTAGCGAGGAGTAGACCCGCGATCGCCTGTTTATTAATCATTAGTCGTGCCCTCCCTTAAAGGCTTTGTTCGCGTCCTGTTGGCGCATCGCTTCGTATGCAGCGGCACGTCCGTAAACCTCAACGGCTTTATCGCTGAGGTCTTCAGTGGCGATCGCGGGGATGGGTGGGGTGCCGTCGGTCAGGGTAAGTGCGGCGGCAATATCCTGAATTCGCTCTAATAATTGGCGAATCGTATCGGCGCTAACTCCGTCCGTGCCAACCTTGCCAGCAATCAACTTCTGTCGGAGTTCAAACACCGATTGCTGCTGTTGGTTGACTAACCACAGGTAAGGGTTTGGGCACTTTTCGGGACCCATTCGCTGGCATTCCGCGATCGCTTGCTGATACCAGCGTTGACCACGAGCATCGCGCATCCCCTTAGAAAAAGCTGCCACTGATTCTTGAAAAGTGGCATTGGTGTTTTGCAAATCCTGCCAAAGTTTTACCCTGCGACTATCGATTTCAGCCGATGGCGACTGTTCCTCTACGGGCGCTTGGGGTGGCTGCAATAAACCAGACGGCAAAGGGGTAGGCGCATTTTGCTTGGCACCAGGACTTAACAATGTCCCGACCGCCCCTAGCATCGTGCCAGCTAGCATTAAGCCGACAACCCCTAATCCTGCATAGATGCCCATCTTGGCAACACCGGGCAACCCTGAAACTTTCTCTTTAATGTCCACTGATTTCCTCTTGAAATTCTTTGAGAACGGCTATTTTGTCCTCTCCAAAAGACTGAAGCTCATATCGACCATTGAGCTTTCCGATCGCCTGCTCTACCTTTGCCCGTGGTAGTAGTAAATCGTTTTGAGTATCACGGGCGATCGCGATGCCCACTATCGATCCGCCCACACCCGTAAGAATGTTGATGGTGACCAGCGTTTTCCAGTTGCTCGACTGCAACCCCAACGCCATGCACAGCGCTGTTGCTGCCATTCCTACCGTTGCGCCTGCGATCGCTCCTAAAAATCCGACTATGACTTGTTTCACTTTTTGCTCCTGGGCGTTCCAAGGCGACGTATGGGCTGGCTTGAGGCGGCTGATCCAAACGGCTGGCGGCTCAACTGCTGGAGGACTTGATTGGCGACAGGCGCATCCAAAATCAAGCACCACACTTCGGGCTTGCCGTAATACTGGCAGCGTTTCCCGACTTTGGTAGGAGGGAGGTTGGCAGTTTGAATGTATTGCTGAAAGGCGCTGCGCTGGCTGGATGAAAGTTGAGCTTGATTCACCATGACTATCTGAAGCGATGTTTCAGCTTTAGCGATTCCAGGGATTCCAGAGATTAGCAGGGTCGCTGCCGCGAGTAGAAGTATTTTCATTGGGGGTTCCGGGTGATGTGGATGGGCTTGAAAGTAGCCAGATAGCAAGGGCTATGAGGGCTACTAAACAGACTTTTTTTTGCTGGTTCGGCGCGTGGTTTTAGCCTCAGAAGTGGGGGCAACTTTGCCCAAATCAGCCAAACCTTGCTGCATTTCCTCTTGGAAGGAGAGTTGAACGCGCTGTACGGCTTCAACGCCTAGCTCTCGCCCGAAGTTATCAAATTGGGCTAACAGCGAATCCCGAAAAGTCGCGACAGATCGTCGAGTATCTGAAGCGATCTCGCCGTTGTCATCGGCAATCAGCATTGCGGTATCGGAATCAGCGTGATTCCACAGCACCAAAGTTGATGTCATTTCCGGGTCGATTTCCGGGTAGAGATCCGGATCAGCACCCGGATCAGCACCCGGATCGAACTCATCCGAGTCTTCGACACTGCCTAGCTTTGAGATGATTAACTGCGCGAATTCATCAGCCAACATCTTGCGATCGCAACGCTCAGTTTTTGCCTTTCCGGTTCGGTCGAGTTGAACCCGGTTCGCCTTTAGAGCCGGGACAGTAGCCGATGTGAACCGCTGTTGAAGGCGGATCATCTGGTAGGCGAAACCGCTATAACCCTTACCATTAGCGGATTTCAGCGATTCAATTAACTCTTTTCCATTGAGGCATTCTTTGAAAATCGCCTCAATTTTGGCGCGTTCGTCACGAGTCCAGCGATCGCTAGACATCCCTGAAAGTTTGGCAATTTCTAACGCGGATCGTTCCGCATTGTCTTCCGGGTCTAAACCCAGAGCTAGTAATGGTTCTATTAGTTTTGTGTTCACTGCGGTAATCATGGTTCGTTCCGGGTAGCGATCCGGGTTCCGATCCGGATCTGAACTGACAATAACACAACGTACCGAAAAAGATCCACTAAAGGCATTTTCTAGGCACTATCTAGGGCAGAATAGGGAGAAAGCAGTGGAGGCTATATAGTGTGAGTGTTAAAAACGCACCCGAAAACGCGAAAGATATGGCGGGAAAACAAGACGATCGCTTGCGAATCTCTGCGTTAGGAGAATGGTATGAAGATCTGTTGACGATCGATAGCGCAGTGAACGGGCGATCTGAGGCTCAGCAAGCCTCCTCTCTGTTGTGCGCCAAGCTTCAAGAGCGGGAAGCGAAAATTAAAGAGCGGGTGCGATATTTGGCAGCAAAACGCAGCATTTCTTACGAAGAGATGTTGTTGAAGATTTTGAAAGGCGATTACAAAAAGATGTCGCCGGAAGAATTAGAAGAACTCCAGCAAATTCTTCCAGATGAACTACCCCACCGCATAGGCGGATGGGGTTTCTAGTACCCCAGTTTCCGCTTTAGCAGAGGATTTCTGTCTCTTCTTCTGCCCTAGTTGCTTCATTGAACCCGTTTTGCGAGTCTCCGAAGTAGAGCTAAAACATCCA
>JBGTAZ010000020.1:0-6857 GCA_041749615.1 Leptolyngbyaceae cyanobacterium
CGATTTTTTAAGGTGTCCCATTTCTCCTTAAACACTTCTGCTTGCACATGATAGTCACTTGAATGGAGTGGAGCCGACTGGAGTTTAAGGAATACCGTCATGCGATGGGGCGTTTCGCTGGTTGCCACAATCCAACAGGGGAAAGTGTTGAGGGCAGGCAGCAGGTCAGGATTTACAAATTGAAGGTGATGGGCACGGATGCCGATTTGGGCTAGATGCGAGGGCATAGGGTCTGTAACTTGGAGGGTGCAGTTCCAGTCGATCGCGTCGATTTGCTGCGTTCCAGTGACTTTAGCGCGGGAAAAGTTTTTACAGCCCGTCAGTTTGGCGATGCTCACCCGGTTGGGCTGTTCAAAAATAGTGTGTTTATCGGCATGGGCGATCGCGCTGCCTTGCTCCAAGATCAGCAGATTTTGGCAGATGCGATAGGCTTCTTCTAGGTTGTGGGTCACAAACAGGGTCGTCCCCACATAGTTACTTAAGGTGGCGATCAATTCTTGCTCCATTTGAAAGCGCAAGTGGGTATCCAAGGCGGAGAATGGTTCGTCTAGCAGCAAAATATCGGGGTTGCAAATCAAGGCTCTGGCGATCGCGACGCGCTGCTGTTGTCCGCCGGATAGCTGATGGGGATAGCGATCGCCCAATCCGGTCAGTTCCACTGCTTGTAATTGGGCTTCTATGCGTTGCCGGAGGGCTTTCTTTAGGGCTTTCTGATTTTGAGACAACCCAAATGCCACATTCTGGGCAACTGTCAAGTGTGGAAACAGGGCATAGTGTTGGAAAATCACGCCAATTTGGCGATCGCGGCTAGGAATATTAATCCCCAGCTTGGAGTCAAACAGGACTCGCCCGTTTAACACAATGCGCCCTTGATCAGGCGTTTCAATTCCCGCGATGCAGCGCAACAGCAAACTTTTGCCTGCGCCGGATGCACCTAGAATTCCTAAAGGTTGGCGATCGGTGTCAAAGGTAAGCTGGAGGATGAAATGGGGCAGGTGTTTTTTGATATCGACAGTGAGAAAGGAATGTCGAATGTCGAATGTCGAATGTCGTGCGCGTAGCGTTGACCTAGGAGATATGTCGTATGTCGGTCGTATGTCAGATGTGGGGTGTGGGGTAAAGCGTACAGTGCGAAGGAGGTTGATGGTGGCGATTCGGGCAATGATTCCTATGGGAATTGCGGTGAGGGAAATGGACAAAATGATCAGGCTCCAAAACCAGGCTTGATCGGTTGCGCCTGCTTCTACGGCGGCGTAAATGGCTAGGGGAATGGTTTCTGTTTCACCAGGAATATTGCCAGCTAGCATCAAGGTTGCGCCAAATTCTCCTAATCCCCGTGCAAAGGTGAGGGTTGCTCCTGCCAAAATTCCGGGCAGTGCCAGGGGTAGACTAACCTGCCAAAAAACTCGGAATTCCGAAGCGCCCAGGGTTCTGGCGGCGTGGAGTAGGTTGCCGTCAATTTGCTCGAAAGCTCCGAGGGCAGTCCGATACATCAACGGAAAGGTGACGACGGTGGCAGCGATCGCGCCTGCGTACCAGGTAAAAATAATCTCTATGTTTAGCGATCGCAGTAGTTGCCCACCCCAGCCATTGCTCCCAAAAAACTGCAATAAGACGAACCCAACCACGGTTGGCGGCAGCACTAAAGGGGAAATGAATAGGGTATCGAGCAGCGATCGCCATCTTCCCCGATAGCCCAACAGCCCATAGGCAGCCGCAGTCCCCGCAAAAAAGGTAATCAGAGTTGCCACTGTCGAAACTTTCAGCGAAATCCAAAGGGGAGAAAAATTAATACTCGTCATGGACAGCTAGACAACAACTCAAAACTCAAAATCAACTAATTCCAAATCCATATTTTTGAAAGATTCGCTTTGCATGATTGCTTGATAAAAACTGGATAAAACTACGTGCAGATGTTTGATTTTTGCTGCGTTTGACTAGGGCGATCGGGTAAACAATGGGCGTATGTAAATTAGCAGAAATCACCTGAACTACTTTAACTTTACTGGATGTTTTCGCATCAGTGGCATAGACTAGACCTGCTTGCACATTACCTGATTCGACAAATTGCAACACTTGACGCACCGTGTTCGCCAACACAAACTTAGGCTGTAAGAAGTTCCATAATCCCTGCTTTTTCAACGCTGCTTCACTATATTGTCCGGCTGGAACGCTGCGTGGATTGCCGATCGCAATTCGTTTGACGCGCATATCCTTCAAGCTTTGGAGATTCATAATTCCTGATGCAGAGTTAGGCACCACGAGTACTAAGCGATTGGTGAGCAAGTTGCGACGGCTTGCGGGTTCAATCAAATTTTTCTGCTGCAATGTATCCATTTGTTTCTCAGCCGCAGAAATAAAGATATCTGCCGGGGCACCATTTTTAATTTGCTGTTGCAATGCGCCAGAACTCGCAAAGTTATAGCGCAGGGTGACGTTTGATTGAGTTTGATTGTAGATCTGCGAAACTTCTTTGAGGGCATCGGTTAAGCTGGCGGCAGCAGATACGACTAAGCGAGAGTTGGCTTGCGCGATCGCCGCAGATTGATCAGTTAATCTGCCAACAGTCAGCGCGATCGCTAGCGCCATTCCAGCCATCAAAGCAAAACTGAGCCTTCGTTTCATCCCTCCACCCCTCGCCGAGAAATTGTCATATGTAATATTAGATACCTTATTGAAATTGATTGTTGCTTCATCATCTGTTGTGGGCGGGGCGGATTTTTTTGGTTGTAGCTCTCATGCAAAGCTCACTCAAGCGAATGTTCATCGGTGGGGGCTTCTTAGGGGGCACCGTGCTTATCGCAGTCGTAGGCTATCGGCTGGCAGGATGGAATTGGCTGGATTCTATCTACATGGTGGTGATCACCATTTTTGGGGTGGGGTTCGGCGAAATTGGACCCATGACTCCCGCTCTGCGAATTTTTACAATCGGGGTGATTATTTCAGGCTGCACCTCAGTTGCTTACATTTTGGGCGGCTTTTTGCAAATGATTACCGAAGGCGAAATTAAACGAGCGTTGGGAGTAAGACGCATGAAGCGCGAAATTGATCTGCTGAGAAACCACGTAATTATCTGTGGCTACGGTCGCATTGGGCAAATTTTAGCGCATCAAATGGAAGCCGCTCATCAGCCTTTTGTGTTAATTGATAACGATGATCATCGGGTGGCACAGGCAGAAGGCAAAGGCTTTTTGGTGCAGATAGGCAACGCTGCCGATGAAAATACCCTAGAAGCCGCCGGAATTATGCAAGCAAAATATCTGGCAACGGTTTTGCCCGATGATGCCATCAATGTGTTTATTACGCTCACTGCGCGGGGCTTGAACCCTGATCTGATTATCTTGGCAAGAGGCGAGTATCTTTCAACGGAAAAGAAACTGTTGCAGGCAGGAGCCGATCGCGTCGTCTCTCCAGCGGCGATCGGGGCACTTCGCATGTCCCATATGATCACGCATCCTGCCGCCCTAGATTTTTTGGATGAAGATGATGGGCGCAACAGCCTGAATGAACTGCTATCTCAAATTGATGTTCAGGTTGAAGAACTGGCAATTTCTCCTGACTCTAATTTAGTAGGAGCAACCGTTGGCAGTGTGCAAGTGCGCGGCAAAGGCACCTTTATCGTAGTGGCGCTTCGCAAGGAAAATGGTTCAACCGTGATCAACCCCGCCCAAGAAGCTTTTTTAAACGAAGGCGACACCCTAATCGTGATGGGACATCTGGGTGATATTCCCAAGTTTGCACGGCATCATGCGAGTAAGCGACAGATGCAATATCGCGGCACCAAGTTTTCACGACATCAAAAATGATCTATTTAATAGAAATTGTTGGAGGGTTCAGGAACGCGATCGCTCAACTTAACTCTGAATTCTATTGGTCGTCTTGATTCTGAACATTCACAGATAGCTGTAAACCCATCTCGCTTAACCAACTGGCTAACCCATAAATTGCCTGACTGCCCGATTGGGAGAGAATGTCATCTAACTTCTGACGTTGCGATTCAGCCTGTTCAGATGACATCCTAGTTTTGCTAAACGCCTCTACTACATCCAGCAAAGCACTTTTCAATAAAGTCGGTTCCGGATCTTCCTCTTCCAAAATGGCTTCAATGTAAGCCGCTGCTTCCTCAGTCTTTTGAAGCGACTCAATCAGATAATCGTGGAAGCTAATCTTCTGTGAAATCTTTGCGCTGTTCATAATCTGCTAAAATCCCCTTTGCTTGCTCAATATCACGGCTCTGCGTATCGTGATGCCCTCCCTTAAGACATAGAATGCCTTCCTCTACTTCTGCAAAGTAAATTCGATATCCACCGCGACCACCAAGCCTGAACTCACTAACTCCGGAGTCAAGATACTTCCAATCTCCCAAGCTTCCTGACTCTTCCACACGCTTAAGTTTAGCCTTAATTTTTGCAGCAGCTTTAGCATCGCGCAGAGAACTCAGCCATTGTAGAAACTGAGGTGTAAAGAAAACTTTTTTAGGTTTCATGTCCACAATAGTACCCTTTTTTTGTACAAGAGAACTATATCATGACTTCGGTAATTTTATATAGGTATCCATGATGAATATAGCACAAAAAATTAGTTTGTCACTTAAAACTGCAAAATTATTTGATTCAATCAGTCAGTTTGAATCAAATAATTAGCCTTGTACTATTGGTAGCGCTGCTGCAATGTTGCAGCGAGGAATTAGCCCAGCGCTCTAGACTGCTTAGGTTTGCACTTTCATCTAAGGTGAGTTGCATGTGTGCTTGGTGGGTTACGGGACGGTTGTCAGAACCCACAGTCAGTGAATTGCGAAGGGAATTTACGGGATGATGAAAAGACTCTTTAAGGTTGGATGTGGGAATGCGATCGCCTGACTTATCTGCGTTTCAATTGCTGCAAAAAGCAGCGTCTCTGTTGGTGTATCAATCGGTGTTTGATTTTGAGCAGGAAGCGGGGCAAGCTTTTTTGGCATTGCTGCAAGCGATTCACAATGTTCAGCAGCAGGCAAAGGCAGAGGTTGGCGATGCAGAGGTGTTGGATTGCCTCCATGCTTACGGGCGCTGGTTTCGCGGTCTAGTAGAGGCGGAGCAATCTTGGCAAGACGTTCTGCTAACCTGCGTTTTGCGGGATGAAAACCCATTTACCCAACAGGCGCAACAAAAAGAGTTTCGGGTTGTGTCGCCTGCTTTAGTGTTGGCGGCGCGGCACGATTTGCAAGTGCTGCAAGAGTTGTCTAATTGTGGGGAAGTGCAGTTGAGACAGTGGGTGGAGGCGATCGCCCAAGTTTCTCTCCCGGCGATCGCGTGGGAGCCATCCAGTGATTCAGCGATAACATCCGTCAAACTTCGGCTAGAACAGACTCACTGGTCAGAGGGCGTGGAAATATTTGCCGCTCATTATCGTCAGTATGGCACTGGAATTACGGCGATGTATGCAGCCCTGCGATGGCATCAGGGCGAACTCATTGGCATTGCTCACGCCGACCCGGTGGAACTGGAGGATCTGGTGGGCTATGGCACCCAGCAAGAGGCACTGTTGAAAAACACCGAGTTTTTGCTCAAAGGCTATCCGGCGCTGCATGTGTTGCTATATGGCAGTCGCGGATCGGGTAAATCGTCGGTGGTGAAGGCATTGCTGCACCGCTATAGCAAGGATGGGTTGCGCCTAATTGAAGTTGCTAAGTCGGAGTTGCGAGATTTGCCGGCGATCGCGGATCAACTGCGTCCATTGCCGCAAAAGTTCATTCTGTTTGTCGATGATCTGTCGTTTGAGGAAGACGAGGACGACTACAAAGCATTGAAGGTAGTGCTGGAAGGAAATTTGACGGCGCGATCGCAAAATGTAGTCGTCTATGCCACATCCAATCGGCGGCATCTGATTCGCGAGTTTTTTGGCGATCGCCCCCGTCCCAAAGATGGCGATGAAATTCACGCTTGGGATACGGTGCAGGAAAAGCTTTCCTTTAGCGATCGCTTTGGGTTGACGCTGACCTTCGAGCCGCCGGATCAAGCCACCTATTTGCAAATTGTGCATCATCTCGCCACCCAAGCTAGGATTTCCCTTAAGTCAGATGATTTGGAGTTTCAAGCGCTTCAGTGGGCAACTCGCCACAACGGGCGATCGGGTCGGACTGCCCGTCAATTTATCGATTTTCTCCGCGCTGATCTTGCCACAATTTGATCCCGCTTGCCGATTCACCTGATAAGCTGTTGGAAATTATTTCTTGATGCCTTAAATATTCGGTTGGTCATATTGCTAGATAACCCATGCAAGTTGGAAATTTGTTGACTGCGGGTGGAATCGTCATGGTGCCGCTGCTAGGGTTTTCCCTAGTGGCAGTGGCGCTGATTTTGGAGCGGGTGCTGTTTTGGGTCAAGGTTACTCGTCGTCAAGAGCGGCTGGCGCGGGATGTGCTGGCGATGTATAGCCACAATCCCCGCAATGCCTTTTTGAAACTGGAGAAAAATTTGGATCTGCCGATCGCCCGAATTTTTTTGGCAGCATTAGAACGCGATCTCCCGAATCCTGAAGAGTTTCGGCTAGCCCTAGAAAGCTCGGCTCAAGCAGAAATGCCAATGCTGAAGCGGTTTAACACGGTGTTTGAAACGATCATTAGTCTGTCGCCGCTGTTGGGCTTGCTGGGAACCGTGTTGGGGTTGATTCGTTCGTTTGCATCCTTAAAACTAGGAGAAATGGGCGGCAGCAGCACCCTGGCAGTGAGCGCTGGCATTAGTGAGGCGCTAGTTTCCACGGCAGCCGGATTGATCGTCGCCATTTTCACGCTGCTGTTTGCCAACACCTTTCGCGGCTTATATTTGCGGCAAATTGCCCTGATTCAAGAATACGGTGGACAGCTAGAATTGCTCTATCGT
>JBGTAZ010000021.1:0-23330 GCA_041749615.1 Leptolyngbyaceae cyanobacterium
ATAGCTGTGCAAAACTGCCAGCCGCTGAATGGGATCACTGGGAAGTTGTAGCGGGTCAGATGCCGCCAGCCGGACATATTGCCGTAGGATGCCATTGACTACCCCTGAAAGTCCGGCAAACCCATTTTTTTTGGCAAGCTCCACCGATGTGTTCACAGCGGCGGAAGCAGGCACATGGGTCAGATACCGAAGTTGGTAAAGCCCCAAGTGGAGAATTAAGCGGAGATTGGGGGGTTGGCGATCGCTCTGCCTTTTCCCCAATTGATCAATCAGCGCATCCAACGTTCGCTGCCGACGAACACTGCCATAGACTAACTCTGTGGCTAACCGTTTATCTAGGTCACTCAAATCTTGCTGGAGAGTTTTCGCGAGCACGTCATCGGCAAAGCCACCATGCGCGATCGCCTGAAGTGCCAAAAATGCTTGTTGGCGTGGGTCTTGAGCCACTAGCGAGGGGGGCGACGGCGTTGGAGAAACTCAGGAATATCCAATCCAGGCATGGAAGTGGAAGGTTTCGCCTTTTGCTCTGGCACGGAGGCAGAGGGAACGGCTGGCGAACTCATGGGACGCTTCAGCGCAGAAGGTTTGGCAGTCTGACGCACTTGAGGCTCCCCTGTGAACCCAGTGGCAATCACCGTAATCCGCAGTTCCCCTTGAAGCCGTTCATCAATCACAGCTCCAAAAATAATATTGGCATTGGGATCAACCACTTCATAAATGATCTCAGCCGCCGCATTAACTTCGTGCAAAGTCAGGTCGGTGCCGCCCGTGATATTAAAGACAACCCCACGGGCACCGTCGATTGAAGACTCTAGCAAGGGTGAAGAGATCGATGCCATTGCCGCTTCTCTTGCTCTAGATTTGCCTGTGCCCACTCCAATTCCCATTAACGCAGATCCAGCATCCGCCATGACGGCTCTGACATCGGCAAAGTCAACGTTGACCAAGCCAGGGATAGTAATGATGTCTGAAATCCCTTGAACCCCTTGTCGGAGAATGTCGTCTGCGGTGCGAAATGCCTCTTGCACAGGAGTTTGCTCTGAAATAACCGTCAAAAGCTTATCGTTTGGAATGATGATTAGGGTATCTACCCGGCTTTGAAGCGCCGCAATGCCTTCTTCTGCCTGACTGGTGCGGCGGCGACCTTCAAACGTAAAAGGGCGAGTGACTACGCCAACCGTTAAGGCTCCTAGTTCTTTGGCAATTTCTGCAACTACAGGGGCTGCACCGGTTCCAGTTCCGCCACCCATGCCAGCGGTAATAAATACTAAATCAGCATTTTCGAGCGCTGCTGCAATTTCATCTCGCGATTCTTCCGCTGCCTTTTGCCCAATGGCTGGGTTGCCACCTGCGCCTAACCCTCTCGTGAGTTTCTGCCCGACTTGCAAACATTTTGAAGCAGACGCTTGAACAAGCGCTTGGGAATCGGTGTTAACGGTCCAAAACTCAACTCCGACCACCTCGCTGGCAATCATCCGATTTACAGCATTGCCGCCGCCGCCGCCCACTCCAATGACTTTGATCTTTGCGACGCTACCAGGCACAATGTCATTACTCCTGTGATCGTCTCTAGACAACCCTTTCGCATCATTAGATTGGTTCATATGATTACCGGAGTTGGTGAATGGGCTTGAAGGAGCGATCGCCCGTAAAAAGTTGGGCTGTCCGTCAGGAGTTGTGGTGTTTCCGTGGGCATTTTCTGAGCCGTTATTAAGTGTCATTGGAATAGCAGTCAATTTAACAATAAATTTAGATGAAATTCGAGTGAATTATAGACAAAACTAAAGCGCTCAGATCTGAATGACTGTAATCAACTATAAAGGAACTTGTTTGAAAAACCAATCTTCTTAAAGAGCTTATGATAGCGTGAAATGTCTCCGTTGCTGGCGTTGATTAAATTACTTGGCGAACAAGTTGCGATCATCTTTCTGGCTCACTTAAGGGGTATCCGGTTTGGTAGAACCTTTTGATTCACGTGTTTGAATAAACGGTGAGTTTGGGTTTCTTAAGTCAATGTAGGCAACTTGATCAAGACTAACTTGATTAGGAAGTTTACGCAGTCGGTCGAGGGTTTTAATTTGTTCAGAAAACTGCATTCCATACGGACCTAAATGAATCGTTCCTAGTTCAGTTTTTAGGACTAAATTGGCTGGATTTTGAAAATCAACTTCGGTGATTTTGATCGGACTCCGGCTAATTTCTCGATAGAGTGTAGACCAGTTGCGCCGATAGTACTCTGGGTTCCCAATGACTTTAAGGGTCGGTAGCTTAATAGAACTTTGAATGAGCGTGTAGTTTTCTAGGGGTAACCGCATTCCATTTTCGTCTAACAATCCAATTTTGGCGGCAGTCTCTTTGCTTTTGATGGAAGTTTGAGACAGGAATTGAATATCACTGCTGCTGGCGAGAACGATCGCGACGGGATAGCGTTCTGCCACTCGGATGGTCAGGCTGGGTGGAAATAGCTGCCGATTCACGACCACATCGGTTATGGGAGCTTTTGATCTCAACTCTTTTGCGATCGCGTCGGGTTTTAACTGCAATATTGATTGGGGATAAGAAATTGGAACGAGCGATCGCAGGGTTTGCGATGGAATCAGCCGATTGCCTTCCACCTTAATTTGCTCAGGCTTACGAATCAACCAAATGGGGAGCGTTGTTACCCAAACTAAGCTGCCTGCCAATGCCACCACCGCCAATCCTCGCCACATCGCCTGAAATAAGCGGACGCGACGTTGACGACGTAATCGTTGTCGCCGGTGGATTAAATCGACTTGTGAGGGAGAAGTGAAATTACCAGCCATCCGACTCAAATTACCCAGTGCTACTTGCAGGAACTAGCCTTTCAACATAGTCCCTTTCAACATAGTCGAAGTTTGCAAACCGATATTTTGCAAACTGATAGAACAAACTTACGACGGATTTAGCTTTTCTGATGCTATCTGATGCTAAAGGATATGCCAAATGCATCCATAAGGTTAATTAAGAACCGTTACAGGATTGAGATCGCTTCTCAGAATTCTGCTCATCCTGCTAATTCTTGTAGCTGGTTGGCAACCCGTTCCCCGAATTCAGGATCAGTATTAGCCAGTCCTAAGAGTTGCAAATATTCCTGACGAGTTAAGCCTGCTGTTTCAATGATTGCCAAGGCTTCGGCTTCAATCTCCTGCTCAAGACGACGTGATTCTGCACTGCCCTCTGTGCTTTGCAAGTCGCCTTCTCGTCGTTCTATTAGTTTGACGACTTGAAGACAGGCTCGAACAAACTGGTTCACTTTTTCGGAGGGAATATTGCCAGGATCTAGATTGGGTCGAGCGATTAGCGGTTGCTCCAGGAATTGCTCAGGGAGTTTAGGAAGATCGGCTGCGAATCCGCTAGGACTCAGAAATATGCCGCTCGCGATCGCCAGCAGCATAACAGAGAGAACCGTTTTCAGCGATCGGCGAATAACTTGCCACATGGGAGGTCAAATGGTTACGGGGATGAGTTCGGAGTGCGGGGTATGGAGTTCGGAGTGCGGGGTATGGAGTTCGGGGTGAAGCATCCTTTTGTTCAGCTTAGGACAGCGGTTGGTTGAGGGGTGGCGACTTCAGCGATCTGGGGGCGTAGCACCAAATAAATCACGGCTCCAAACAAAGGGGTGAAGGCGATCGCCCAAAAAATGCGGGAATCCTTCAAGCTGCGTCGTGCCATATCGTCACCTAATAATGTGGGGAAGAGGAGACACAGCAAACAAAAATCTAGGCTCATGACATGGATAAATCGGCTAGTGTGCCATTGCGATACAAACGCTTGCCAGTCTCCTTGAGTCACTCCATAACTGACCAGGCTGATGGTGGCGATCGCCACCCCCATTCCTAATAGGCGAGAATCTAGCAGCTTAATTAGCCAGGTCTTTTTACCCACAAACGACGGGTTAGGCTGACGTAACGCTAAATAGGGCAACAGGGCAAAGGCACCGACCGCAAAAGATGCCACTGAAAATGCCCAAGCAGGTAACCGTTGTCCGCGTCCATCAGCATAGAGCAGGCACGCATAAATCACAGGCAGCACGCCCATAATGTTAAACAGCGCCACAATCAAAGGATTGATTCCCTCGATTTGCCCCGTGGAAAGATGCTTGATTAAATCCAGAGTATCGGGTTGATCGGGTGGGGCAAAGCCAAAGGCATAAACAGTAAAGCCAAGCCAGAGCAATCCTAGAGCAATTTTTCTAATGGTAGGCTGGTTCATGGGGCAAGGTTTAGAAGGAAGAGGGAAGAGGGCAATAGAAAAAGATTGATTTGATATTAAAAAAAGATGGGCATGATTCGTTCAGTGTAGAAGTTTTAGGGGAATTTCAATGGATGGATCTGGGGCGATGCATCAGTTTGGAGTGGTGCTGGTGACGGTGGCTGTTAAAGAGGAAGCGATCGCGATCGCTCACGCCTTAGTAGAATTAAAGCTGGCTGCCTGCGTTAGCCTTCTACCGATTCAGTCAATTTACACTTGGCAGGGCACCCTGCACCAAGAAGATGAATGGCAACTTTTGATTAAATCTGACTTATCCAAATTTATAGAACTAGAAGCCAAAATTCGCGAACTCCATTCCTACGAAGTGCCCGAAATTATCGCATTACCCATCGTTGCAGGCTCCTTACCCTACTTCCAATGGATGGAACAAAGCACAGCGACAGTTGAATAGCGATTGGAGTAGGGTGTGTTGAGCCATGCGAAACGCACCATTAAAAAGCGAAACGCACCATTACACAACAATTAATAGGCAGCGAGGAAATGGGGGAAGGGTCTGATATCATGCTGTTTATGCTTTAACCTTACTGAAACCTGTAGTGCAAAGTTCTTTTCCTTTAAGTTCAGATACGCCCATGCCGCCCCTAGACGATCTTGCCCTATGGTCGCGCCTATTGCAGCAACTTCTCGATCGCCACTCTCTTGCACCCGATCAAGCCGCCCATTTGATGCAAGGCTGGTTAGCTGAAGCAGTTCCCCCAGAGCTTTCTGGCGCAATTCTGGTAGCCATTCAAATGAAAGGGGTATCAGCGGCAGAACTGGCAGGCATGGCACAGGTTTTATACCAGCAATCTTCCTCGCTTCCCACTTGCCACTCGCCGATCCCAACCCCTCTGATTGACACCTGCGGCACGGGCGGCGATGGGGCTGGCACATTTAATATTTCGACGGCAGTGGCTTTTGTGGCAGCAGCAGCAGGAATTTCCGTTGCCAAACATGGCAATCGTTCGGCATCTAGTCGGGTGGGTTCCGCAGACGTGCTGGAAGCGTTGGGCATTCACCTGAGCGCGCCTGCCGAAAAAATTCAGGCGGCAGTGCAAGAAGTGGGCATTACCTTTCTGTTTGCTCCCGGCTGGCATCCGGCATTGAAAGGAGTCGCTTCCCTGCGGCGATCGCTGGGTGTGCGGACTGTGTTCAACT
Organism: Leptolyngbyaceae cyanobacterium; assembly: GCA_041749615.1. Taxonomy (GTDB): domain Bacteria; phylum Cyanobacteriota; class Cyanobacteriia; order Leptolyngbyales; family Leptolyngbyaceae; genus ULC077BIN1. The sequence goes on from JBGTAZ010000021.1 coordinate 5,431, forward strand.
TGCTAGGACCGTTGGTGAACCCCATGCGCCCCACGGGACAGGTGATTGGCGTGTTTGATCCGGCACTCCTTGAAACGATCGCGCAGGCTTTGCAACTCTTGGGAACCAAACGGGCGATCGTCCTGCATGGACGGGAACGCTTAGATGAAGCAGGTTTAGGCGATGCCACCGATCTGGCGCTGCTGTCGGGTGGGCAGGTGAGCCAAGCGGTGATCAATCCAGCCGAATTAGGCTTAGAAAAAGCCCCACTCAGCGCGATCGCGGGTGGGGACGTGCAGCAAAACGCTGATATTCTCAAAGCCGTTTTGCAAGGAAAAGGCACCCCAGCCCAGCGAGATGTGGTTGCGCTGAATGCCGCCCTTGCCCTGCAAGTGGGGGAAGCCCTGACCAACTCCGCTAACCCTTATGCCGACGGCATCGCCCATGCTCAAACCATCCTGCAAAGCGGTGCGGCTTGGAGCAAGTTGGAACAACTGGTCAAGTTTTTGAAATAGCTATTTCAGAACGTACAGCCATGATCTTGCCGGTCTCCTCAAGATTACCGAAACATCACTGCTTGGGCGATCGCCTCACCGCATTGCTCCCATAGTGCTTTTCCAAGACAATTCCTTGCACAACACCTTCAACGCCCGTTGGTCGGCTCCACTAAACAAGTTGCTATCCACTAACTCAGTCAGCACTTGCTGGGTCAGTTGAGCGGCAAAGGTGCCGCCACACCGAAGCAAGAGACTGTAATAACAAAACTGGGGACGCTGAGCCTCATTGAGATGAAAGCGATAAATTTCGTCGGCAGTCATCCGATAAACCGCTGTATTGACTGGGACAATAACTTTGGGGATGCCGTGCTGCCCATAGGATCTATCATCGCCTTGTTCTAAGGTGCCGATGAGGATCGTCCAGAGCAGAGTGCGGGTTTCGCTAATTAAATCGGGGGTGAAAACGGGATCGGGTTCGCTGGAAAGGCGCGGACCCATGTTGAGAAACATCGGGTTAAACAGTTGCGAGTTGTAGATTAAGCCGACTGCCCAATGGCGATCGCGCCCTGCTATTCGCCCTTCTAACCGCACAAAGGAGCCAAATCCAAAATCATCTGGCTTGGGCGGATTCTCTCGACTGGTTTCATCATCCAGTTCCACAATGTAATCACAGTGGGAGTTAGACTTTACAACTTTGCCCAAGCGCATGGCGGCTCTCCTGCTATCAACCCAAGATTTTTGCTGAGGAAATACTTAATAAATCCACTTAGATAGTACACGTAATCTATTCGATCGCGGCGATCGCGGATCGTTTCAGTATCCACTAAGTCTTGCCCATGCGTTTTGTCCATGCGTTTTGCCCACGCAAAACTGCTGGCAACTCTGGTTGTCAGCAGGCTATCAAGCAGTCTATAGGTTCCTAGACCACTGCACTCCTAAGTCAGAACTCCTGTCAAAACTCCTAGGTTAGAAAATCCTATGAGTTATAGCGCCCCCACCTTAAAACGGTCGTGAGCACATAAATCACAACTGCGCTCCCCAAAACGGATGGAATAATAGGAACGTTAACAATATTCCAACTTAAAAACGGAGCCGCAACCCCATATTGAGTTTTCAGCAAATGATAAAACCAAGCGCCAAACCAAACTCCAGCAAACCCAACCAACACTAAACCAAGAAATTTGCCTGGAACCTGGCGAGGAATTAGAAAGTTTCCAAGCAGTCCGCAAACAGTCGCAATGACCAATTGCACCGCCAAGTGGGAGAGATCCATAGAGTCTCCTCAATTTTTGAGAAAATAGGGTTAATCGTGGCTGCACCCTGGCGAAAATAAAAGACATCTTAATAAAAGACATCTATCTATACTTAGCATCTGAAACTAAGTCCTATCCGGATAACAAAGCATACCCATTGTGTGAATTATTCACACAATGGGTGGAGTGTGAGTCTTGACTAAGTATTAAATCTGCTACCCCCTGCCGTTCCCATTGCGCAGGGAACCACAAGGGATCTCTTTTTTGATTCCGGCTATTGATTGATTCAATGTGTTTTCTTCATTAACCAAAAATGTAATTAAAGCTAACGCTGATCCGCTCTTCATCACTCATGTTGAGTTCTACCCCATGCCTGAGCCAGCTTGGAAAGATCAGCAGTATCCCCGCTTCGGCGATATGAGCGATCGCATCAGCCGTAAACTCGGTATAATTTTGCACCATCGGTTTATAAAAAGTGCGCGCTGATCGCGGGTCATAAAACATCAAATTGCCGGACTCTTTTGGCGCTCTAACGTAATAGACTCCGCTAAATAAACAATTTGCGTGGTCATGGATTTTATTGCTGGCGTGCTTCGGGTTCACGTTTGCCCAACAGTTAGCGGCTTGAATGCGGACATTCTCATATCCCATTGCCATCGCAGATTCGGCGATAGCCGAATCTACCAATTCCCGAAATGGTTTTACTTGATCTAATCCAAACAAATTGCCTTGGCTGTGCCAGCCTAAAACATTGGAAACTGACTGTCCATTCGTATCTAGCGATCGCTGCTGTGAAATAACCTGAAACAGCACTTGATCGATCAACTCGTGTTCATGCAACTTAAAAACAAACAGCGGCGTTGGAAATAACTGATGGCAGGTTGTCGTCCATTTTTCATTCGTCATCACGGAGACCTTACTGAGGTTCAAGGCACAATATCCAAAACTTAAACACGTAAAAATACTGACTTATTTCACATCCGGACGGTTAATACAAACTTTATATAAAGTTCTACCCAAAGTGCAGGTTCATCTTACTTGATGGGGAAGAATAGTTTTGCGATCATAATAAGGGCTATTTAAAGAGAGGCTACCTATGTCTGACACTATTTTTGATAATAATGCAGCAGCGATCGCAGGCGTTGATGCCCGTTGGATCAAAGCTAGCTCAGGCAAAACAATACTTTCCAGCGCCCAAGATGCCAGTTATTCTCTGGATGCCACCGACACCGCTGACTATTTCAAGCTGACCGTTAGCCGCAGTAGCAACGTCATCATTAAACTTGAATCCCAAGGTGGAAACGCGAATATCTCACTGCTTGACTTTGATGGGACAACCCAAAGCAATAGTTTGGGATCAAGCAACAACAACACTACGGGTCTGACAGATGTCATCATCAGCGACTCCTCAATTTCCCTTCAACCCGGTCAAGACTATTACATTCGAGTGGATGCCCTAAACCCCACCACCACAATCAACTACACCCTCACTATTGACACCCTCCCGACCTCTCGCAATGACATCTTATGGCGAGACTACAACTCTGCGCCACTGGGGGGAGGAGTTAATTATGTATGGGAGATGAATAACGCAGAAATTGCAGCCATCATTACCTCTCCTGAATATGCCACTCCTAACTATCGTATAGAGGCGGTCGCAGACTTTAACGGTGATGGCAGTCTGGACTATGTTTGGAGAGATCGTAATAGCGGCTATAACTGCATGTGGTTGATGGATGCAGCAGGACTCAATCGGATTGGTTACATCGAGTTCAACTATGTTTACGATTCCAACTGGGATATTGCAGGAGCAGCAGACTTTAATCAAGACGGCAATACAGATATTCTGTGGGAATACCTTCCTACAAACCAGTCGGTTGTTTGGTTGCTGGATGATAAATTTCAGCAGTTGGGAGGAGGAGATATTGCCATTGACAGCCCCAAAAACCCTGGAACCTATGTACAGTCTGTGCAAGACTTTAACAAAGACGGTGCGCCGGACATCTTTTATCGAGATTTTGTAACCGGAAACAATTCGATTTGGCTACTAAACAATCAAGGCAGTTTCATTTCAGCCGTCAACTTCCCTGAAGTCGTAGATACAAATTGGCGGATGCATGGGATGGCAGATTTCAACGGCGATGGCGAGTTGGATTTGCTTTGGCGCAATTCTGTCGGTGGACAAAATGAAATCTGGTTTATGAATCAAGCGCAGTACGTGTCCAGCGCCTACCCTGTGACTGTGACGACAAATTATGAAATTGTTTCAACCCTGACTAACGTAATCCCAGTGGATCTCGCGGGCAACCTATCTGCTGCTGCCTTTGGCGTTGGCAAGTTAGATGGAACTGCCGAATACAACGATAAGATTGGGGGCAAAGATAAGACAGATTACTACTCTTTTACGCTGGATTCTGCATCCAAGATAGACATTACAGCCAATGGAACGGCGCTGGCTGCAACAACAACTTTCCAGATTGAAACAGCCGATGGCACATTGGTTTCATCCGTTTCTGCTGCCAATGGTGCCACTCAACAACAGTTGACTGACATCACCCTTGACCCAGGGACTTACTTTGTTCGGTTGCAGTCTACTTCAACGACCTCTATTGATTACGCCATCACTATTGGAGCAACCGCAAAACTACCCGTAAACCTGTTTCCCGTTGCGCCATTGGCACTGAAGAATACGAATGGTACGCCTATCGCTTCTGATCCATTGGGCACAGTCACTATTCCGCTCGGTCAAGCAGTTAGCGTCAAAGATCCATTTGCATTCGATCTGGATTACATCGTCAAGTACGCCGGTAGCCAAACCAACTCGTTTAAGGTTGGGTTCTTCTTATCCACCGACGCGACGATTACAACTAGTGATTATCGGTTTGATATCAATAGTGATGGACTGCAAAACACCAGCGATGTTGCTACTGTGACAGGTTTAGCGCCTGACACTAATGCTAGTCGTACCCAGCGTTTGACCTTACCCAGCAAAGAAGATCCATTCTGGACTCAAGACGGACGCTACTATATCGGTGTCATAGTCGATCCAGAGAATGAAATTGTGGAACTGGATCAGCAAGGAAACTTTAAGGAAGATGACAATACTTTAGGAACCTCGTTCCGTGTCAAGGATGCTCGTCTGCCGGATCTGACGAGTAGCGGATTTAATGTGAGTCAAACCTCAGCAGTTCGCGGGACTACTATCACAGTATCGGGCAATGTTCTGAATATCGGCACGGCTGCTTCTGATACACAAAACCCCCTTGGCAGCCAGTTTGATATCAAGTTCTACCTGTCAAGTAATAACGTTTTCGGTGACGATGCTAATAATGACGGTTTTTCTGATGACATTGAGTTAGCCACCTTGGCAACGTTTGCCCCGATCTCAGCGGGTAGTCAAACTCCCTTCAACAGCACTACTAATATCAATTCCACACAGCGTCCTTACTTTGAAGACCCTGTTGTATTACCTCAAAATTGGTTAGGGTATCAACAAGGAGACGGAACTTATTACGTGTTTATGGTGATTGATCCGGACCAAACAGTGAAGGAAGTTTCAGGTGGCACCCTAAATAATATTACGTCTGATGCCATTTTCATTGATGTATAGCCGCTCAATTTTTAGGTGATCAATTAGTTTAGAAAGGAGGACATAATTGCCCTCCTTTTTTATTGAGCAGCAGGTTGATGGGGTCTTTCCTTAGCGATAGTCTGAAGTCTGAATATCATTCAGGCGAGCTTCGGGACGGAGAAATCGATCCATCTGCGCTTCAAAAAATTTGCGATTTGCCATTAGATGCTTTGGATTGGGGTCATCCAGTGGATACAGCAACGCGGCGCGCAATGCCTGAATGACGGCGGATGTGACGCAATACATCGATCGCTGAAAGGTGATTCCCAACTGAACCAGCATGTCATCTTCACCCCGGCAATGCTTCTGGTAATACTCCACTAGGTAGGGCGGCAAAAAGTGAAGCATATCTTGGGCTAAGAGCGTGGGAGGAATGCCTGCTGTGCCCACCGGGAATTTATCGGCATAGAGTACGCCGTAGTGGAAATCTTTTTGCTCGTCTGGGACTTGCCCAGCTTGGGCGTTGTAAGATTTGGTGCCTCGAAAGGGTGCCGTGCGATAAAACACTGCTTCTACATAGGGAAGTGCTGCTTCATAAAGCCATGTGAACCCTTTAGATTTGGGAATAATTTCGTAGCACTCGCCTTTAACGTAGACATGGTGGTAGATGGGGCGACCGGCGATCGCAAAAATTGCATTAGTCAAATAGTTCATAGCATCCGGCACACTAGCAATTTTGCCCTCATCGTACAGATCCGACATTTCAAAGAAAACGGGAGCCATTACTTCCCAAAATAAACCGAGGTTTGCATAGTAGGAAGACTGACGGCACTGCTCCAAAAACATATCGGGGAAGAGTTTATATAAGCCCAACATCGCCGGATTGCCTTTGAAGTAAGCCCGAATGGCGCGATCGGCGTTGGCTTTATACTCATCGCTATCTAAAAAGGGATCAAATTGGTTGACAGGCGCATACATATTGCGGTGCCACAGCATCGCCTGCATACAGGCTTCGGCAAATTCCATGTTGATGCGATCGTGCCAAAGATGATGCAGCAGACGCGGCATATTTTTCGTTTCACCCTTCTGCATAAATTCCTCTAGTTCTGGGTGAACCGTTGCCCGTCCGCGCCAAAATCGCAGGTCAGCGTCGTCACCTGCATAATGATTGTGACGCTGCAGGTATTCATCCGAAATAAAGTACTTAAAAAATGGCAAAGGATTCAGAAATACCTGTTCGCCAATATATAAAAGGTCGCGCCAGTAGAAATCCATTGGCACCGCATAGGCTTTATAAATGCCGATGATTTGCATCAGGTTTTCTGGAGTGTCGGGCAGCATAGCTCCTCCCGCTTCTAGCCGATAGATAATATCGGCGTAAGGATGGTTAGAAGGAGGAATTCTGGTGGTTGGGGCGGACATATTCATAACGCTTGAGCCAATGGAGAATAGGGTTTTGAAAAACTTCTTAGGAAGGAGTGAACCGTTTTTGAAAAGCTTGCAGCGATCGCCGCAACGTCGCACGTAAAAATTTTCGCTGATCCAAGCTGTGCAGAATGATGAATGCCAGGAAAGAATAGGACAACCAAAAGTGGAGATTTCTGCCCACGTCCGCAGAGGCTATATCAGGCGGAAATAATCGCGGCAGAGTTAGCCCAAACAAAGCAACCTCTCGATCAGATGAGTTGGAAAAAAACCAACCGCTCACGGGCACGATCAACATAAACAGGTAGAGCAGGGTATGCAGGGCGATTGCTTGAACCCTGTCCCAGTTTGGTAAAGGACGTTTAGCTGGTTTTTTCTTCCTCAACTTCAGCAGCAGATAAAATATGCGCGCCGTGAGTAACCCCATCGTGACTACGCCAAGAGATTTGTGCAAGCCATACAGGGTGCCTCGATAAGTGACCTCTTTGGGTAGGTCAGACATGAAGTTGCCGCCCACAAACAGCAGCAAATAAACCGCTGCCATCCACCAATGAATTGACCAAAGCCGTTGAGCAGGCGTTTTTTGGCAGGGCTGTTTTTGGCGTTGGCTATCGGGTTGAGTGAGACTTTCCATGGGTGTTCTCCAAGAGTAGCGGTGGACAAGTGAAAAATTCTTACACTCACTCAGACGCTCATGGGGGTTTATCGGTTCACAGTTGATTAGGGTCAACTAGAGGTTGGGTAATCTCCGTGAAGGCGACACTTTGCGGAATCGCGGGTGGATTCAGTACAACTTGGCGATTGATTGGAGCCGCAGCCACTAATGCGGCTGTGGTAGTCTCACTCCAACGGACTAACCAAGCGGGCTGGATGCCTAAGAAAACGATTAACCCAGTCAAAATTAAAGCGGGAGTCTGCTCTTTCCAAGTAACACGAGAATAGTAAGCTGTTTTATTATCTAGCCGACCGAAGCAAGTGCGATTGAGCAAGATGACAAAATAAACGGCAGTTAGCCCGGTTCCAGCAACACATAGCAGAGTGGGCAATGGAAACGTTGTATAACTGCCTTGAAACACGAGAAACTCGGCAATAAAACCGACCATTCCTGGAATCCCTGCGCTTGCCATGCCTGCCAACACTAGCAAAGAACTGGTGAGCGGCAATCCTCGAATGGGGTTAAGCAAGCCATTCAGTACATCTAAATCGCGGGTGCCCACTTTCACTTCAATCACACCCACAATGTAGAATAACAGCGCCAAGATTAAGCCATGACTGACCATTTGCGAGACGGCACCCACCATGCTTAAGGGCGTGAAAGCCGCCATGCCTAGCATGACGTAGCCCATGTGTCCGATGGAGCTATAGGCAACCATGCGTTTAATATCTTTTTGGGCGATCGCTGCCATTGCCCCATAAATCACACAAAGTGCCGCAAGCCAAGATAAGGCGGGTGTGACGAGCGACCAAGTTTCAGGAAATAAGCCAATGCCAAACCGAACTAAGCCATAGGTTCCCAGCTTCGCCAGCACCCCTCCCAACAAAATCGCAGTTGGGGTTGAAGCCTCCACATAAGCATCGGGTAACCATGTATGCAGCGGAATCAGGGGGATTTTAATGCCAAAGCCGATGAGCAATAAGGTCAACAAAATCAACTGGGTTCGCTGGGGTAACTCCGCTGTAGAAATGGCATTGTAATCAAAACTACTTGACCCAGAAAGCCAGACCGTTGCCAAGAATGCCGCCAAAATTAAGATGCCAGAGGTTGCCGTATAGATCAAAAACTTCATTCCGGCATACTCGCGTTTGGCTCCGCCCCAAATCACGATCAACAGATAAAACGGAATTAGCTCTAACTCGTAGAACAAAAAGAACATCAGCAGGTTTTGTGCCATCAAGGCTCCTGCCATGCCTGCATTAATCAAAAAGACTAAGGAGTAAAACAGGCGAGGACGCTGCATCACTTGACCTTTAGCTACTAACGACTCTGCACTGTAGATCACACCTAGAGTCAGCAAGTTGCTCAACATTATCAAGGGCAACGACAAGCCATCGACCGATACAGAATAGTTAATTCCTAAAGTGGGAATCCAAGGGAGATATTCCTGCATTTGCATTGCAGCGGTAGAAACATCGAACTGGTTAAACAGAGCCGCTGTCCAAGCTAGAAGCACACTGGCGATCGCGATCGCGCCCAAACGGAATCGACTGGCAGCGATCGTTTCCGGCAAGAAACCCATCACAGCAGCACCAAACAGAGGGAGCCAAATTAAGGGACTAAGCATAGTTAAAAGGAAAGGTGGGTGGATGGGTAAATGAGTGAATGCAAGGGAAAACGACTGTCAGTCTATGTCGTGACTCGGCACTACGCACTGAGTACGCCGCACTCTATTTATGGAATTTAAACTGTTACCAACCTATCCAACCGCTTGATGGATGAAATTAGCCGCAAATACAACTGCCATGTTGGATAAGAAGGGGAAGCAGAGGAAAAATCCAAGCAGCACCACGCCAAATAAAATAGTGAGCGCGTAGGATTGAGATTGCCCTGATGTGCTGTACTTCAGATTTTGTCCCCCTAAGAGAGTGACAAAACCAAACAGATTCACCACACCATCCACCAAATATTGATCGATCCAGGCGGTGAGGCGAGAAATCAAATCGACTCCAAACACAAAGCTGGAACGATATAGCGTGGGGGTGTAAAAATCGTAAGCCACCAGATTTTGCAGAGATTGCACCGGAAAGCGAACGGGTTTGGGAATGACATTTCCTAAATAGACCAGTGCGCTCAGGCTGCCGCCCACAAGGCTAGACCCGATCAACAGCAGCGCCAGGGGCATATCAACTGCGACCCAGTTTGGCAACAGGTCACAGGCTTGCAATACTAAGGGCAGATGCAACGTAAAACCCAGCAGAACCATCATGGGTAGCATCATGGGCCAATGAACTTCGGGCGATCGCTGGGCCATTGGGTTCGCTTTTCCACCAAACAGCAGGCAAAATACCCGGGTTAGCCCAAAAGCAGTTAACCCATTCACCAGCAGCACCACACCCACTAACCAAGGGGATGTTTCTCGCAATCCATCGACCAACTCCAACAGCGCCCAAAAGCTCCCAAACGGCGGAAACGCCACCAGTCCCAACGTTCCTATAACAAATGCCAACCCCGACATGGGGCGACGCGACCACAAGCCGCCTAGCTGGGTCACATTTTGGGTAATACTGTTCCAGATAATGCCACCGATGCTCATAATTAGCAGCGCCATCGAAATTGCATGGGTAAACACGAGCATGAGTGCTGCTTGGGTATGTCCTGTGCCGACCGCAATAAATACAAGTCCCATGTAGGCGCTGACCAGATAAGACAAGGTTCGCTTCACATCAATCTGTGCCAGCGCGATCAAAGAACCGCCGACTGCCGTAACCCCACCAATAAAAATCGTCGTGGCAAGGACAAAAGGCGACAGCGCTAAAACCGGCTCTAACTTAACCAAAATCCAGGCTCCAGTAGCCACCACCACCGAGTTCCGCAGGATGGTCGAAGGAATTGGACCTTCCATTGCTTCATCGAGCCACAGGTGCAGCGGAAACTGAGCGCATTTGCCCATCGGACCTGCAATCAACCCCAATCCAATTAAGGTAATAACGGTTGGATCAACCTCCGCCGTCGTTGCCCAAACCGCTAGCTCAGAAAAGTTCCAGGTGCCGGTTAGAGGATAGATGGCAAGCACTGCCATCAGCAAAAATAAGTCGCCGATCCGCTTCGTCAGAAAGGCATCGCGAGCGCCGCTAACCACGAGCGATTGATTGAACCAGAAACCTAGCAAAAGATAGGTGCCTAGAGTGAGTATCTCCAGGATGATGTAGCTGAAAAACAGAGAGTTGCATAGAACAAGAGCCGTTATCCCCGCTTCAAACAGTGCCAACAGCGAATAGAAGCGCGCCCAGCCCCAATCCATTTCCATGTAGCCGATCGCAAAAATTTGTGCAATTAAATTTAGCCCTGAGACTAGGGCGATCGCGCCAACCGTTAACGACGAAACCTGCACTGGAATCGTCAAATTTAGCCCCGCCACACTCAGCCATTGAAAAGACACCTCATAAGCAGGCTGATTCCAGGTTGCGGGTAACGCCAAAAGTGCATGAAAAAACGAAAGCAGCGTCATCAACGCATTAATGTAACCAGATGGACGAGGACCCGTGCGTCGGGTGATAGACGGAAACCACAGAACCGACAGCGCCGCGCCGATAAGAGAGTAGAAAGGCACTAGCCAAATATTTTGAACGATCGCAGGAGCCATTCAACCACCTTATAAAATCAAAAATTTTAAGTATGAAAAAATCGCGGCTTAGAAAAACGAAAGACCTAAAATGATGCGAAGTATTTAGTTTTTTCAATCTTTAACTTAAATACTATCTAGCACAATCAATGTTTAAAAGTGAATATGCTCTTTTGATCAGCATAGACCAAAAAGGCTGTAACTACGGCTCCATCAATCATGCAGCCAAACATAAAAATCTATAATCAATGCCATGAATTGTAACTATCTAAGTTGTCCTAATCGGGTTGGGCTGAATTGAACTCTGGCGCTAAACTCGGCAATTGAGTCATGGGGGGTTGAGACTTTAGCGTGTAAATTGAGCGATCGCGGCACCCAAACCGCTCTCATCCATCATGCCGTTGAGCTACTATCCCATCAAAAGAACGGTATCAATGACATGAATAATGCCATTATCTGCTTCTATATCTGCCGCTAAAACGGTCGCATTTTTAACTTCAAAGCCATCTGAGCAGTCGATCGGAATGACAGATCCTTCAACTGAAGTAACGGTGCCAAGTTGAGCCAAATCAGCTTTTGTCAACCTGCCCGAAACAACATGAAATGTGAGAATACGAGCAAGCTGAGGGACGTTTTGAACCAATGTTTGAATGGTTCCCGGTGGAAGCTTCGCAAATGCATCATCATTTGGCGCAAATACGGTGAAAGGTCCTGAACTTTTGAGAGTTTCAACCAATCCGGCTGCTTGCACAGCGGCTACTAGGGTGCTGAATGATCCAGCGCCTACTGCAATATCAACAATATCTGGCATCGGAGTAATAGGAGATAGGAAACAGGGGATGGAGAATCGCGGAAAAGAAGCTTTGAATTTTAGTTTTAATCAGCTTATTTTCATTTTTTATATCAAAATGCAGGGGCGCGATCGCGACAAAAAAGCTCTTGAGAAGAGTAGGGTAACAATTTGATTTTGATTAAAAAAACACCTGAGTAAATTTTGTTTGCGACAGACACAATAAATAAGCGTTACACGCAACAGAAATCAGCATTGCCTCGCTTCCTCTAAAAGAAAATAGCAGAAGTTTTGCCAAATATCTATCTGTGCAACGCTGGCTTGGAAGGGAGCATGGACTCTTAAACAAAATAATACCCTGTGCATCCATAAACAAAAATCACTGTTTTCGATTAAAATAATCGAATCAAATCTATGAACGTTACATTATTGGGGAGATCCGTTCTTGAGGCAAGCTACCCTCCATCAGCTCAAGGTTTTTGAAGCAGTCGCTCGTCATAATAGTTTTACACGTGCTGCTGAAGAGCTATTTTTAACACAGCCCACGGTTTCTATGCAGGTGAAGCAGCTTTCTAACGCGGTGGGTTTGCCCTTATTTGAGCAAGTGGGTAAACGACTTTATCTGACTGCGGCTGGCAAAGAACTGTATACGACCTGCCGTGAGATTTTTGAGCGATTGTCGCAGTTTGAAAGTGCGATCGCGGATATCAAAGGTCTCAAGCAGGGAGCGCTGAAACTAGCCGTGGTCACTACTGCAAAGTATGTGATTCCTCGACTTTTGGGACCCTTTTGTCAACGCTACCCTGGGATCGATGTCTCGTTGACGGTGACGAACCACGAATATGTGATCGACAGTTTGGTAAACAATCGCCACGACTTGTATATTCTCAGTCAGCCACCAGAGGACTTAGATGTGTCGATTCATCCATTTTTAGAGAATCCGCTGGTGGTGCTGGCAGAGCGAAATCATCCGTTAGCCAGTAAAGCAGATATCCCGCTGAAACGATTGGCAGAGGAACTGTTTATTATGCGAGAACCTGGTTCTGGAACGCGCAAATCTATTCAAAAAGTGTTTGATGAAAGTGGATTGCCTTTAAAAGTAAAGCTAGATTTGGGCAGTAACGAAGCGATTAAACAAGCGATCGCGGGTGGGCTGGGGGTTTCTGTGCTTTCTCTCCATACGCTTGCCTTAGAAGGCACTAACAGCCAACTCACTATTCTGGATGTGGAAGGCTTTCCAATTCAAGGATATTGGTATGTGATTTATCCGGCTGGCAAGCAATTGTCGCTGATTGCCCAAACGTTTTTTGATTATCTGCTGAATGAAGGTAAAGCGATCGCCGAACAAACTGCTTTTCAAGGTATTTTTAGCCAGGGGTGCAAGCCTGATGGACATGAAGGGGCTTCTGAACCTGACTGACAGACAGCCTCAACCTGCTGCAAGTGGATAGTGGGTGAGGGGTTGGGGGTGAAAGCGCAGGGTTGGTGCGTTAAATCTGTGAGTACCCAATCCCCAGACCTCCGAGATTTTGAAAAACTTGGAGGTCTCAGTTTAATAAGCTGTATCAACTCCTACGGAAGTCGCTGGCAATAATCCGATAAGGTCACTTCAGGCTTAAAAGTGTGACCTAAATTACACAGATTTCATGCGTTTAGAACAGTTGCAAGCATTTTTGGCGGTGACGGAGACGGGTAGTTTTCAAAAAGCGGCTCAGCGCTGCGGCGTGACTCAATCCGCTATTAGTCGCCAAATTCAGGCGCTAGAGGCGGATTTGGGCGCGCCCTTGTTTCATCGCACGGCTCAGGCAAAACTGACCATTTCAGGCGATTTGCTGTTGCCCCGTGCCAAAAAAATCTGTCAGGAATGGCAGAACGCTGCTCAAGATGTGGCGCAACTGGTGGCAGGCAAGCAGCCAGAACTGTGTGTGGCGGCGATTCATTCCATTTGCTCCCATCAATTGCCGCCCGTTTTGCAGCGGTTTTGTCGAGAGTATCCCGATGTACAACTGCGGGTGACGGCGTTGGGCAGCGATCGCGCCCTCAAAGTGTTGAAAGATGGCTTGGTCGATTTAGCGATCGTCATGAACAATCGCTTTTTAACCATGAGTCCTGAGATGGTGGTGCGAGTGCTTTACGAAGAACCGATCAAAGTTTTGATTGCCGCAGGTCATCCGCTTGCTGACTATGATGCAATTCCCTGGTCAGAACTGACCCAATATCCCCAAGTGGTGTTTAAAGATGGCTATGGAATGCAGCGAATTGTTCAAGAGCAATTTGAACGGCGTGGCGCAACGCTGAAAGCGGCGTTAGAGTTAAATACCCCCGATGCGTTTAGAGGTATTGTCCGGCAAGGTGAATTAGTCGCGCTGCTACCAGAAACAGCCCTAGTTGAAGCTTACATCGATCCGACGCTGGCAGTGCGTCCGCTGGAGCCTGACTCTATGGGCATTGGCACGGAGCCGCTGACCGATCCACCCCTAACCCGGCAAGTGGTGATGGTGACGACTCGCGATCGACTGCAAATTCCGCCGATTCAACACTTTTTTAGCCTGGTGGTAGATCACCTTTCCCAGGCTGCACCTGCTTTACCGCTGGCATCGGTCGGTCGCGACGGTTAATTGAGAGAACACTATGAGCCATGCCTTTAGAGACCTGCTCCGCAAAATTGGCAGCGGAACCCACACAGGACACAACTTGACACGCGCAGAAGCCCACAGCGCGACCAAAATGATGTTGTTGCAAGAGGCAACCCCTGCCCAAATTGGCGCGTTTATGATTGCCCATCGGATTCGTCGCCCCACGGGGGAAGAATTGGCGGGAATGCTGGATGCCTATGAAGAGTTGGGACCTCGGTTGCAGGCGATCGCCACGCCACGCCCCACGATTGTGTTTGGGATGCCCTACGACGGCAGAACCCGCACCCTGCCGATTATTGTGCTGACGACGTTAATCCTCGCGGCGGCAGGCTGTCCGGTGGTGCTGCATGGGGGCGATCGGATGCCCACGAAAGCAGGCGATCCGCTGATTCTCTTTTGGCAAGGATTGGGGATGAATTGGGCGACGATGCCCCTGTCTCAGGTGCAGGCAACCTTTGAGCAAACAGGCATCGGCTTTGTCTACCTTCCAACCCACTTTCCCCTGGCTCACGGCTTGGTTCCCTACCGAGAGCAGATTGGCAAACGTCCGCCCTTTGCCACTATGGAGATGATGTGGTGTCCTTATGCAGGAAATGCCCATGTCGTATCTGGGTTTGTGCATCCGCCCACCGAATTGATGTTTCAAGATGCTTTTGCTCTACGGCGAGTTAGCGAATTTACGACAGTCAAGGGGCTTGAAGGTAGCTGCGATTTGCCCAGAGATCGCACCGCCATTATTGGTTTAGGCAGTGTGAATCCTGCGGGTGAAGCTGCACTGGAGCGCTTATGTTTAGCGCCGCGTGAGTTTGGGTTTGAGGGAGTGAATGTCCCTTTGAGTGACACTGAAGCCGCGATTTGTGAACCATTCGCGAAGCTTTCCGCAGGACTCCCTACGGGAATCGCTGCCATGCAGTCGGTTTTAGCGGGTGAACCTTCAGAGCTAATGAAATCGGCGCTGTGGAACAGTGGCTTTTATTTGTGGCGCTGTGGCATTAGCGCTTCCATTCAAGCTGGTATCACCCAAGCCGAAGCAGTATTGACCACTGGACAGGCAAAGCAAAAGCTGCAAGAAATTCAGCAAACAAACAGCGCGATCGCGGTCATTCGCTAGCCTGGTTCTATCGCCATCCTCTCGTTGGCTGGATTGCTTTCTGTAACGGCATAGAATCCTCTTTAAGGGGCAGGGCATACTGAAACCACAGAGCCTATTGACACCAGTGAAATATTTATTGATAGGCTAGGGAATCAGGGAGCATTTCTTCCCGTTCTGGCTGCCTGCATTGGAAAACGCAAAGGTTCAGACCGTTCGGGTTGAAACAGACTTTTATCATCCAGCACCTACCATAAATTTCTTTTTAGTCATGACAGCCACCTCTTTAGAGCAAGAAATAAAAACGTTACGTCAACAAAATGCTCAATTAAAGCAGCAACTTTATGCAAAATCGCAGTCAAGTTTGACCGCTTTGGAACCCGTTAAATATCCCGAAGCCGATGGTTTAACAGAACAGTTGGAACAGCGGATTGAAGAACGCACCCAAACCTTGCAGCGGGTGATTGTTCAGCTACAGGCAGAAATTCGCGAAGCGCAGCGCGACGAAGCCGTTCGCAATCAGGCAGAGGTTGCTCTTGCTGCCAGTGAAGCAAAGTTTCGCAGTCTGGTTGAACACGCCAATGGGGTGATTTTTGAACTAGCCCTCAATGGCACCTTCACCTATCTTTCTCCGCATTTCACTGATGTTTGGGGGTTTGAAATTTCTGAAGTGATGCACCAATCCTTTGCTCACTGCATTTATCCCAAGGATTTACCTGCCTGTCAGGCATTTCTCAAAAAGATTGCGATTACGGGCAAGAAGCAATCTGGGTTGGAATTTCGAGCGCAATGTAAAGATAGCAGCACGCCTTGGATGATGAGTAATGCGTCTCCCTTGTATAGCAGTCGTGGGCAATTAGTCGGGTTTCAGGGCATTGCCTTTGATATTAGCGATCGCAAGCAGGCTGACGCGGCTTTGCATCAAAGCGAAAAACGATTTCGAGATGTCAGCGAAGCGGCTGGAGAATATCTCTGGGAACTCAGCGCCGAAGGCATTTATACCTTTGCCACCGAAAAATCGAAATTGATCAAAGGGTATCACCCCGCCCAACTGATCGGGCGATCGCTGTTTGAATTTATGCCAACCACCGATCGCGTCAAGGTGAAGGCAATCTTGAAGGATGCCTGCGCCCACAAAAGAAGCTTTACGATAGAGCATCGTAACATTACTCCTTCTGGAGAAATAGCCTGGGAAAAAGTGAATGGACTGCCGCTATTGGATGAAGACGGCGACATTGTGGGCTTTCGCGGAGCAGGGCTGAGCATTACGGAGCAAAAAGTTGCAGAAGAAGCTCTGCGGTGCAGTGAGCAGGAAATTCGTCAAAAAGCTCAAGACCTAGAACATGCCCTCAACGAACTCCAGCACACCCAGTCTCAATTGATTCAAAGCGAAAAAATGTCTTCCCTCGGACAACTGGTGGCTGGCGTTGCCCACGAAATTAATAATCCCGTTAACTTTATCTTTGGCAATCTCTTCCATGCCAATGAATATGCCCAAGCTCTGATGCGGCTGATTCAGTCTTACCAACAGGAATATCCTAATCCAAGCGACCGGGTGCAAGCCGAGGCAGAGGCGATCGATCTGGATTTTGTGCTCGAAGATTTGCCTAAATTGCTGTTATCGATGAGAGTTGGGGCTGAGCGCATTCAAAAAATTGTTTCTTCCCTGCGAACGTTTTCCCGCATGGATGAGGCAGACTTCAAAGCCGTTGATATTCACGAAGGCATTGATAGTACGCTGATGATTTTGCAAAGTCGGCTCAAAGGACGCAACGATCGCCCCGAAATTACCGTCACCAAGCACTATGGCACATTGCCCCTGGTGCAATGCTATGCAGGACAACTCAACCAAGTGTTTATGAATCTCTTGAGCAATGCGATCGATGCGATCGATGAGCAGCTTGAAACTGCATCAGGCATTGCGATCGATGACCCAGATTCTCTCTCGCCGCTTAATGCTCACCTGTTGCCGCTAATCACGATCCATACTGAAGTCAACACAGACAATCAGATCGTCATCCGCATTGTTGATAATGGCGCGGGCATCCCCTCAGCGGTTCGCAAGCGATTGTTTGACCCATTTTTCACTACAAAACCAATCGGCAAAGGCACGGGCATGGGGTTATCCATTAGCTATCAGATCGTTACAGAACGCCACCACGGAACCTTGCGCTGCAACTCGTCCCCCGGAAAAGGATCTGAATTTGTGATTGAAATCCCCGTAACGCAATAGGCTTGCAGATGGGGTTTAGGCGATTTCCGAGTAAGATATTACCGCACAGATAAGAGCGGAGAATTTTCCTAGTAGAAAATGTCGAAGGGAGCAATAGCAGTGCCGCTAACAAGCCCTGAAGGTAAGGAATTTAGCATTAGTCCAAT
>JBGTAZ010000022.1:0-7174 GCA_041749615.1 Leptolyngbyaceae cyanobacterium
CGGCGACCAGTTAAAAGCCGTGTATGACAAAAGCGCGACCGTGCTATCCAAAGCTCAATCTACCAATCAGTATTTGTTTGGCGAAAAATCCGATGGAGTCGTGCAGGAATATGGGCACCGCTTTTTAGTGGATTGGGAAGAAGGACAAAAAACGGGCTTCTTTTTAGATCAGCGGGAGCATCGCCACTTGCTTGCCCAGTATGCCAAGGGTAAACGGGTGCTGAATACCTTTTGCTATTCTGGCGGGTTTTCCGTATATGCCGTGGATGCGGGGGCGGAGGTGGTGCATTCGGTGGATAGTTCGGCAAAGGCGATCGCCCTCACCGAAGAAAACATCGCCCTCAACAATCCCCATCAGGTTGAAAATGAATCCGTGGATGCCGACGTGTTTGACTATCTCAACGGCTGCGATCCCGTATATGACATCATCATTCTCGACCCGCCTGCCTTTGCCAAAAATCTGTCAGCCCGTCATCAAGCGGTGATGGCATACAAACGATTGAACCAAATGGCATTTGACAAACTGCGACCGGGCGGCATGGTGTTCACCTTTTCTTGCTCGCAAGTAGTCACTCCCGATTTGTTTAAGGGCGCAGTCATGGCAGGGGCGATCGAATCTCGAAAAGCCATTCAGGTGCTGCATTCTCTCGCTCAACCTGCCGATCATCCCATCAGTATTTATCATCCCGAAGGACTGTATTTGAAGGGGTTGGTGCTAAGCGTGGAGTAATCGGTCGTAGATTGATGATTAGCCTATCAACTCGCTGGGCGGGATTGCAGGATGTTTGAACAAAGCACCTAGAGCCATATCCAATGGTTAGTTTGCCTCTTCTCCAAAAACTTGATTAAAGATTTTTTCTACTTTATAGCCAGAATCAATCGATTCTAAGGGATCTTTTCGCAGGCGATGACGCAGGCAAAGAGTGACTACGCGGCGAATGTCATCAATGGTGACCTCGGTGCGACCTTCCAAAGCCACGATCGCTTTTGCGGCACGATTGGTGACGATATCACCCCGTAACCCATCCACATCCAAATCGGAACAAACCTGAGAAATTTTGACTCGCAAATCGTGGTCGATCGCAATCTGTTTCAATCGAGCTTGAGCGTCCACCAGCTTTTGGCGTAGCGCATCTTGCTCTAATTGGCACTGATCTAAGAATTCCTGTGGATTTTGGTCAAACTCGGTACGCTGCTCCACAATTTGAACGCGCAGGGCAGGTTCTTTGACCGTGCGAATTTCAGCGTGCATCCCAAAGCGATCTAGCAACTGGGGACGCAGTTCGCCTTCTTCAGGGTTGCCAGATCCCACGAGAACAAATCGAGCCGGATGACGAATGGAAATGCCTTCCCGTTCTACGGTGTTCCAGCCAGACGCGGCAGAGTCGAGCAAGACATCGACCAAATGATCATCGAGTAAATTCACTTCATCGACATAGAGAATGCCCCGATTGGCTTTTGCCAGCAGACCTGGCTCAAAGGCTTTGACTCCTTCAGAAAGCGCTTTCTCAATATCAATCGTGCCGCACACCCGATCTTCCGTTGCGCCAAGAGGCAGATCTACCATCTGCACATTTTTTAGCGCGATCGCAATCTCCATGCCCTGCTCAACTTTTTGGCGAACTTCGTCACCCATCATTTCGGGATCGCTGGGATGACTGTTGAATGGATCATCCGCAACCACTTCAATTTCAGGCAAAAGGTCGGCAAGTGCCCGAATGGTGGTGGATTTACCCGTACCGCGATCGCCCATGATCATCACCCCACCAATCTTGGGATCAATCACATTCAATAACAATGCCAGTTTCATTTCCTCCTGCCCAACGATCGCTGTAAAAGGGAATACTGGGCGACGACGCGGAATCGTAGAGGTTTGAACAGACTGACCGTTTTCGGTTAGAGCGGGATTGACTGAAACTGAATTTGCGGTGGGACTCACGGGCTTACCTGAAAAAAAAGACTGTAAGAAAGGCTCTTCACCATTGTGCCATATGGCATAGACCCCTGCTCAATCAACGCCCTCATTTCCACCCAGCCATTCTTCAAAGCAAACGACTCGGTTGATTCGAGTGATTACTTTTATGGGCACTAAAAAAACTCAAAAAAACTTGTTTGAAATTCCGTAATCCCTTTGAATTTATCTGTAGGTATACCAGTAGCCAAACAGGGAACTGTCACCAAATGTAATACCGAGAATTAGCGAGAAGTGGTTTGATGAATTTATAGAGATTTTTTGCTCCACACCGCTTCCAAATCGCTGCTTTCCCTTTCGCTAATATCTTTTGAGAGATCGATCCCCGTTCTTTGATGAGATGAGCCGGAAGGATGAAGCTTCCTGATTGGGTGATCTGTATCGTTAAGTCAAAGAGGAATCGGTGAGGCGATCGCATAATCCCTTCAAACTTGCCTGATAACTCTACACAATCCGCTGCGCCGAACCAAATATTTTCCCTGGGTGAATGGAGGAAGTTATGCAAAAGTCCCTAAAAGTGTCTGTTTCTAAATGGTTTACCTTCGTCAGCCGCGCTAGCATTGCCCTGCTAGGCACCTCCCTCACACTAAGTGCTGCAACTCTAAGTGCTGCATTTGAAGCTCAAGCTGCCTACAGTAAGCCAGTCGCCCAAGCTCTTGCTGTGCCAACCGCTACATTGCCCGATGGCGTTTATCTCTATGGTCAAGCGCCCCAGCCCAATGAACTGGGCAAAGGGTATTTTGTATTTGAGAATAAAGCCGGAAAGGTTGTTGGTGCCCTCTACATGCCTAGCTCTTCCTTCGATTGTGCAGCGGGTGAGTTTAAAGCAGATCAACTGGCATTGATGGTCACGGATAGTTACGATCGCACCGCCAACCCATTTGAGATTGCCCTCGATCGCACTTCAACCGTTGCTAGCAAGGGCAATCCATCCTTGAATTTAGGGCTGCAAGGCTTTCATAAATTGGATGCTGTGAGCAAAAACGATTTGCGTCTGTTGAATGTCTGTAAAGTCGATCAGCAACAAGCGCAAAAGTAAGTCGTCGCCAGACTTAAACCACACTTTCTGGATGAAAGTAGAACGCTAAACCCAAAATCACATAGGCTGCAAGCAGCAAGGTTCCTTCCAACCAGTTTGATTTGCCATCAGAGCTAATCGAATTAGTGATCAGGACTGCCACTGCTACCGCCACCAGTTCAAACGGGTTAAAGTCCAGATCCATCGGTTTCCCTAGCCACCAGCCCGCGAGTACCAGCACCGGCGCAACAAAGAGCGCAATTTGTAGGCTGGAACCAACCGCAACGGAAACCGCCAGATCCATTTTATTTTTCATGGCAACGGTGACTGCGGTTGCATGTTCTGCGGCATTTCCCACAATCGGCAGCAAAATCACCCCGGTGAACAGGGCTGTTAAACCTAATTTAGACGTAGCTTCTTCCAGAGTGGCGACTAAAAGTTCCGATTCCACTGCCACTAGCACCGTTGCAACGAGCAAAACTCCTATCCAAAGGCGGAGATCGGGCTTCTCTGTGGGATGTTCCGGAACAAGATTGGATTCTGCCATGATTTTAATATCTTCTTCGGCAACGCCCACATCGTAGAGATAGGCATGGGTTTTCATGGAGAATAACAGCGTTAATCCATACACCCCAATCAGCACGATCGCCACCGCAACTGAAAGATTTTGCATCGTAGTGAAGGAAATGCCCGGAGAGGTGTAATTCATCGCGGTGGGCAGCAACATGGCGATCACTGCCAAGTTCATGGATGAAGCATTCATGCGGGCAACAACGGGCTGAAATTCCTGTTCTTTGTACCGCAATCCACCCAGAAACATCGACAATCCCATGACCAGCAGCAGATTTCCAATAATGGAGCCTGTCAAACTCGCTTTGACCACTTCAATCAAGCCTGCGTTGAGGGCTGATAGGGCAATAATTAATTCGGTGGCATTACCAAAGGTGGCATTGAGCAATCCACCAAGGGTTGGACCAACCACGACGGCAATTTCTTCAGTGGCAGTGCCCATCCACGCGGCTAGAGGCAAGATGGCGATCGCGGCAGTAATAAAAACTACCACCGATCCCCAATCCTGTAATTTTGCTGCAATGGAAACCGGAATAAAGGCTAATAGCCCGTAAAAGATGGCGTTTTTGATAGACATTTTAGAGGTTAGACCGTGTAAATTCGGGCACTCAAACTTTGAGTCAGCGTAAGTCAAAGACGCTCAATCCAGTCAAATTATAAAGAACTATTTCGCAAACTTGATTAACCGCAATCTTTTGAAGTGATCCCTAAGCTAAGGTCAAGACAACACCCATCCGTTATGCCTTATTTCTCAAGGATACTTGTGTCCTAACCCCTTCATCCGTTGCTATCCATGACTTCTTTTTCTACTCAACGCTCTGGCTCATTTTCGCCATTGCCCCCCACTTCTCAGTTTCTCCAATCCAGTGATGATGCCTTGCAAGTGGCGCAGGGGGTTTATATCACGATTCACGGGCATTTCTATCAGCCGCCGCGTGAAAATCCCTACCTGGATGTGATTGAGCGTCAACCGAGTGCGGCTCCGTTTCATAACTGGAACGAGCGGATTCACTATGAGTGCTATCGTCCCAATGCCTTCGCCCGCATTGTCAACGATCGCGAAGAGGTGATGGGGATCGTCAATAATTACGAGTACCTCAGCTTTAATTTTGGGGCGACGTTGCTGAACTGGATGGAACGACACGATGTGGAAGTGTATCAGCGGATTCTGGAAGCCGATCGCAAAAGCTGCGATCGCCTAAATGGGCATGGCAACGCGATCGCCCAAGTTTACAATCACATCATTTTGCCCCTAGCCAATGAGCGCGACAAGTTAACCCAAATCCGTTGGGGAAAAGCAGATTTTCGCTCCCGGTTTGGGCGCGATCCCGAAGGCATGTGGCTAGCCGAAACCGCCGTCGATTACAAAACCCTGGAAGCGCTTGTGGCAGAAGGCATTCAGTTCATTATCCTGGCTCCGTCTCAAGCGCAACGCTGCCGACCCTTGCGATCGGCGGAGCATCCTGACCCAGAATGGCAAGAAGTGGGGGGTAGCCAGATTAATCCCACCCGCCCTTACCGCTGTTATTTGCCAGACGGGGAGCAAAATTCCACTCCGCCCTACATCGACATCTTTTTTTACGACGGTCCCATTTCTCGCGACATGGGTTTTGACCAAGCCTTGTCGAATGCTCATCAGTTTGCCGGACGTTTAGGGCAAGCGGTGCAGGGAGATCTGCGATCGTCTCAACTGATTGCCGCCGCTACCGATGGCGAAACCTTTGGACACCATAAGGGCGGTACGGAAAAGTGTCTTGCCTATGCATTTGTGCATGAGTTTCCCAGTCGCGGCTGGACGGTCACCAACTTTGCTCATTACCTCTCTATTTGCGCCCCCACTTGGGAAGTGGAACTAAAACCTGTGACCGCCTGGAGTTGTAGTCATGGAGTCGATCGCTGGCAGGATGACTGTGGCTGCGGTGGTGGCGGCGGCTGGCATCAGCAATGGCGACGACCCCTACGAGACTCGCTCGATTGGCTGCGGGATCAGCTTGTGCGGGTGTATGAAGAGGCTGGCGGTCAGCTATTTAACGATCCCTGGAAGGCACGAGACGAATATATTGAGGTAGTCCGCGATCGCTCCCCGTCTACAGTCAATGCTTTTCTGGCTCACCATCAGTCCCATGCGTTAAACCCAGCAGAACGGGTAGATGCGTTGCGCCTTTTAGAAATGCAGCGCCATGCATTGCTGATGTACACCAGTTGCGGTTGGTTCTTTGAAGAGCTTTCCCGTCCTGAGGGCGTGCAAATTCTCCGCTATGCCGCCAGAGCGCTAGAACTGGCGGGAGATGTCAGCGGAATCCACTTAGAAAAAGCGTTTATCAAACGACTGGCAACCGCACCCAGCAATGTGGGCTGTTTCAACCATGGGGCAGAAGTCTATCGCCAACTCGTCACCACCGCGCAGATTAGCTTAGAGCAAGTCGCCGCCCATTATGCGATTAGCTCTCTGTTTACTGCTGCGCCGAAAGAGCAGCGAGTTTACTGCTACACCGCTCAGCAAGTCGATTATCAACTGCAACGAATGGGTTCGCTGACGCTCGCCGTTGGGCAACTTCAGTTAGTGTCGGAAATCACACGAGAATCGGTTGATTTGGTGTTTGCAGTGCTGCATTTAGGCGGCTGGGATTTTCACTGCTGCATTCAACCCTTTTCTGGGCGGCGTAGCTATAGCCAAATGAAAGAGAGCGGGTTTACAGCACTCGGAGAAGCCAGTTCTGCAAAAGTAATTTTGGCACTGCATCGCAGGTTTGGGGATCAGTCCTTCAGCTTGCAAAATTTGTTTGCGGAAGAACGCCATCGGATTATGCAAATGCTGACCCAAAGCACCTTAACCCGGTTGGATCAGCTTTACACGCAAGTTTATCGCGATAACTACGGTATTTTGATGGCATTTCACCGGGATGGGCTGACGGTGCCACGGGAGCTACAAGTCGCCGCAGAGGTGGCGCTGAGTCATCGGCTGCTGCTGTCGCTGAGATGTTTAGAGCAAGAGTTAAGCGATCCCGCTGGGGAAGGAGTCTCTCTAGGATTAGGACACTTGGCAGAATTGGAAGCGATCGCCACCGAAGCCACTCAAATGCACTGCTGTATTCAGCTTGCCGAAGCCCAACAAACACTGGAACGGCTGATCCTACAGTCTTTGCGAAATGTGCTGCAATCGTTTAATCCTGCCACTTTAGCAACCGACTTAGAGCGAATGCAGCGGTTGATTGGTCTGGGTCAGCACTTGAATTTAAATTTGTCCTTGGCACAAGCCCAAGAGTTTTATGTGCGATCGCTTCATAACTGGATCGTGCCCCAATGCATCGCCTGGATTGCCGCAACCCAAGATCTGGATAAAGTGGCAGCTTATGGCAAGAAAGGTGAAATCCGTCTGACGCATCTGCGCCTATTGTTGCGGTTGGGGCAAATGTTGGCGATCGATGTGGCGGGTTGGTTGGCAGAGTTGTCGTGAGTTTTGAGTGTTGAGTTCGGAGTTCGGAGTTTTGAGTTTTGTTCGCGTAGCGTTGACCTAGGAAATATGGCATTGCTGAATCTGGGGAGGAAATTTGTAGGGGCAATCCCTTGTGGTTGCCCTCCACTTACGTCAGGGTAGGCACAAGACTACCCCT
>JBGTAZ010000023.1:0-7238 GCA_041749615.1 Leptolyngbyaceae cyanobacterium
TCCACCTTTTTGTGAAACTCGCGAAACTGGCTGATGGACAGCGTAAACGGGTCGTAGCCCAGCCGAAAGGATTTATCTGCCTTACTTGCCTCTCGTCCCAACGCTTCCACCACTTCTTCCAAGGTTTTGTGGTCATCCAAGCCTACTTTTGACACCTGAATTAGGTCGGTATCTACTTCCAGATCCGCTTGCTCATAGTAGCGAGAATCGACAAATACCCAAGCCTGAGCGTGCCCCACCAAAAAATCGCCCGATGATCCCGTAAAGCCGCTTGTCCACTTGCGCCGCTGTTTAATCTCTGGCAAATACTCATTTAAATGCTCATCTGCTGAAGGAATTAGGTAAGCATCTAATGCATGATCGGCAAGCAGCGATCGCAGCGCCGCCAGTTTTACTGCAACATCTGTGGCGTGGATAGGCGCTTGTAGCAATTCAGTAGGAGTCATAGAGCGTGACGAATCATGAGTGGGGAAGTGGCGAATGACGAATGACGTTCGCGAAGCGACTCCGAAGGAGTTATGGCGAATTCGTCCTAGGAACCCAATTTGAAGGCTTCCACAAATAAACTGTAGATTAGTCCTATCTTAATCGCATTGAGAGATTGGACTGGAAGCGATCGCGCGGTTGCAGTGGGAGTTTTATAAGCAAGGCGATTAATGGCTTCCGTTGTAGCGACTAAAAGCGCCGATGCCACAATATCTAAGTCTGCTTTTTGTCCAGAGATTGTAGAAACAGCCGTTCCCAAAAAGTTTCCCAATAGCAAGCTAATCAGCAGCAGGGAAAATCGTCGCCAAGGATTGCGAAAGAACTCATCCAATCCACCTGCAACACTGTCAAACAATGTACTAATTCGAGTATTTTGCATAAGAACGCTACAAAACTCAGAGTTTGAACTTGAAATCTTTTTGGCTTTTATCTATTCTCATCTCTAAAACATCCTAATTTTTGGGGAGATGCAAAATTCTATGAGCGAGCGATCGCGAAAGTTGTTATTACTAGAGTAGTGGCATAGTTAGCAGACAGGAAATGCGCGAAATTATCAGGGATATCAAGGTTGGACGAGTCTCTGCGATCGCAACTTTAGCAGGAGTGGTTTTGTTGACCGTTGCGGGGAGTTGGGGCATGGCTCAGTGGCTATTGCAGCCTGCGCCTATGGCACCCGTCAATTCGTTGCCAGAGTCAAATTTAAGTGCACCGAATCCAGTGAACCAGCCAACAGCCGTTTCAACCTCACTGGCTGAGATGAAGCCTGCGGTGGCGATCGCCCAGAAAACCCTCACCGCCGCCAAAACAGATGTCAAAGCGATCGCGGCAGTGCAGGGCTTACTCCGAGTCGGAAACCCCACGGATCATCCGGTGCGAGTTGCCGTTTTACTGAAGAAACCCGGCGCTAAAAACTCTACTGAAAATGCTCAAACAGGATACGAAGCGCCTGCCCACTGGGATTTTGATCCGGGTGAAGGCAGCGAAAAAGGCTTGCTGCTGTCTCTACCCAATCGCCCAATCAAACTCAAAAAAGGCGATATTTTGGTTGCCTTTGCCCAAGATGGCTCTCGCCGCTATTGGGGACCCTATGTGGTAGGTGAAACCTCAAGTCCTGCCTGGACTGCCAAAGGTGCCGAATGGCAATTAACGCTACAACCCTAAAGTCCAGCAAACCATTCGTAGCTCTGGTCTTCCCAAAAACCTCGGCGCGGTAGCAATTGGCTCACCAATGTGACCTGAACCACCCATTTACTCAACTTGTAGCCTAGCTTAATCGGCGAGGCAAGCCGGAGCGGTGCGCCATGCTCTATTGGTAAGGGTTCGCCGTTCTTTTCATACGCCAAAACGGTTTGGGGATGCAAACAGGAAGCCAGATCCCAACTTTCATAGTAGCGATCGGCAGAGATGAAATAGGCATACTTCACACCCGGTTTTGGCTGTGCCAGTTGGATCAACTCGCGTAGCGGCACCCCGCCCCACTGCACGATCGCCGCCCACCCTTCCACACACACATGCCGAATCACCATCGACTTTCTCGGCAGTTTTTGAATCGCTGCCAAATCTAAACTCAGCGGATTGTTTACCTCACCATCCACCACTAGTCGAAACTGATTCAGGTTAATCTCTGGGGTGAAATCGTAGGTGTTCACAATCAGCGCATGGGGATCGATCGCACTCACCGGAAACTCTGGCACCGGAGTTTGAGGCTTTAGCAGCAGTTCTTCGACCTTTTGGTTCAGTGGCTCAGTTGCCTTCCCCGCCAAGCTCTCCGCCAACGTCAACACCGAGCCACCCACCAACATCCCACCCAGAGAATAACCCGACAACCTCAATAGATTCCGCCGATTAATCGGACTGTCCGAATTCAACTCCGAATTCAACTCTGTCATGCCTTTTCTTTATTTCCTACTCATCACTCGCTACTCGCTACCCGCCACTCATTCAAAGCATCTCATCCCACAGCATCGAATTAACCAGCCGTTCCCCACCGACCTTGAGTGACAGCAGAGAGTGGGCGATCGCAAACCCAATCACTAGCGGCACCGAAGCAAAATGAACCACGCGCAGGGCAAACCAATCGCCAAAGCACTCCACAATCCAAGGAAACTGAGCTGGTTTATACATTCCCAGCCCCGTAAACAGCGCCAGCAGCAAAATTGGAATAATGGAGGTGTAGACAATCCGATGCCATGCATAGAGTTTGCGCTTAGGATTTTTGCCCACTTGCAGCGCCTTCACATCGTTCTTGCCGACAAACCGATGCTGCCAGCGCCGGGAGACCAGCACGTACACGCCATACCACAGCAAGTTCAACGAAAACACCCACATCGCCGCAAAGTGCCAATGCCGCCCGCCCGCTAGCCAGCCGCCCAGCAGAAAAAATGGGGGAATGTGCCAGCCTGCACGTCCACCAAATACGGGATTTGCATTGTAAATCTGTAAGCCGCTCATCAGCATCATCGTCAAACTAATGATGTTGAGCCAGTGAAAAACCTTGGCAGGAAATGCTTGGAGCGATCGCGGGGCTTTTTCTTTGATATCTTGCAGTTTTGCTGCTTGAGTAGAGCCAGGGGAATTCATCGAAACAGTTTGTTACAGAATCATTCCTACTCTAGCGGATGCGCATCGCTCCTGCATGGGCGGTTCACGAAGCACTTTTGCTTAACTTAATTCCTCTTATCCGCAGCGCCGCTCCTCCTCGATCTGATCAGATTTTATTCATTAAATTCGTTTATTTAATCAAATCTTAGTGTTTTGAAAAACATTACATAACTTAGTATTCACCTTACTTTTTCCTGGTTATTCCACACTCTTTCCACAGTAAACCCCCGTTTTTTCCACATTATCTCCACAGGTTTTCCACAGGTTTTGGGTTGTTTCCCACAGGCTTCACGATGGAATCGGACTTTCCCCCGTTCGCGTCGTCATCCTATTTTCTTTTTTAACAGCCTTGCCAAGGCGGAGTTTTTGTAAACTTAAGTAACAAGAAAATGGCTGAAATGCCCATTCTTTCGTAAATCTTTTTTTGTTCTAAAGCAACTTGCAATATTTCGCAACATTGACAACCTGGGTAATTCAATTGAGAATGGGGCGACTGGCACACACAAAAGCTTAATCTTCAAAAGCAAAATTCACAGTGTTGTAACCAAATATTGTGGATTGTTCAGATTCGCTGCGGAGTTTGGCTGGCTTTGCTGTCGTTGTCATTTATTGTCGTTCGTTACTGCTGTTTACCCTCTTTACCTGCGTGAGAGTAGAAATCCATGGATACCACCGTTAGTCTGCTTGTTGAAGTCCCCGAAATTTTGCATGAATCCCTTCAAGGCTATTTAGAAATGCGACCCGATTGGGATCAAGATCGAGTCATCACGGCGGCATTGTCGCTATTTTTGTTGCAAAACCAAACTGAAGCCTCTCCCGAAAAATTAAATCATCGGCAGGCTTCTCGGATTTATCTAGATGCGTTATTCAAGCGCCCCATTGGACAAAACTAGACTTCTATTCTGCTTGAGTTAATCTTGCCTAGCTAGCCCTTAGACCCAGAAACAGAATACCGCTCTGGCTTTTTTGTAATCCGATGCCCCATGACCTATCAGATCTCAGCAACTAAGCTCCAGACTTATCATCGGTGTCCTTACGCTTATTCCCTTCGCTATGAGCATAAGCTAACGACTCCTGAGTTTTTTGGGTCAGCCGCTCTAGGAAAAGCACTGCACCAAGCTTTGGCACAATGCCATCGCGACTGGCACTATCGTTTTCCTCTGCCTACGATGCAATGGATACATCAGTGCTGGCAGGAACACTCTGGGGGGCTAAGCAATAGCCAAGTCGTTGAAGGAACAAAAATTTTAGAGCAATATTATCGAAACTTTATTGCTAGCGAAGTTTCGATCCGTCAACCTTTGGCAGTGGAGGGCAAAATTCAGGCACATTTGCAAGTCGAAAATCTGGAGTTTGTCATATCGGGTCGCTATGACCGAATTGACTTTTTACAGGATGGGGGGTTGGAGTTGATTGACTATAAGTCGAGCCGAGCGGTAAAACTGCCCGATTCGTCGGAAATCGATATCCAGATTGGGCTTTATTATCTCGCTTTGGAGCAAACCTACCGCCAAAGTTTGCAATATCTGAGTCTGTTGTTTTTGCGGACTGGTGAAAAGATTCGGTTCAAAGCGACTGGAGAGCACCGAAAACAGGTGCAAGCGATGATTGGGGATTTGGCGGTGCGGTTGCGCCACGATCGCGGTTGGGACCCAACACCGGGTAAACAGTGCGATCGATGTGCTTTTGCTAGATATTGCCCTTCTGTTACAAAAAACCCCGCCCCCATACCCGAAACCCGGAGTAAGCCCCAGTTGCAACTTGCGTTGAACTTTGCCTAGCGGCTGGGCAATCTACAGTTTTCGCTGATACCTCGCGAGTGATAATCGTTAGACGATGGATAGGAGTCATGCCCTAACAATGTCTTTTTCCCCCTATCACTTGCTTTTTTCTTTTTAAAGCGCGATCGCTTGGGTCGTGGCGCTCTGCAAATACAAATCCTCCAAGGGGTAGATCAATCTAGATATAATACCGAGCGAGTTCACGGCGACCACTGCCCCGATGCTTAGGAGATCCGCTTTGCAAAACGGCTTCCATGGATGGGTTAGAGCCGTCAAGTTTATCAAATTGGCTAATTGATTGAACAGTGTCGGCATGGGCGGTAACTGCAACAAGGGTTAGCAGGGAGCCGCACAAAAAAGTGTTGGTCAGCAGGCGCATAATTAAAAAATCCGTTTCAGAGGTTCTGATACCTGATACGGACATGCGACTCACTGATCAGGAAAATTGATCAGGCGATTCTTTTATGGTGCTAGCCTTTTGGATCTAGCCCATCTCTTAGCCCGTCGCCTAAAAGGTTAAAAGCTAGCACCATTAGGGTAATGAACAGACCCGGAAAAAGGGTTGTCCAGGGGGAGGTGAGCGAATAGCCTCCTTTGAAGGAGTCGGCTAACATACTGCCTAATTCTGGGGTTGGGGGTTGGGCACCCAGCCCTAAAAAGCCGAGTCCGGCAGCTTCTAAGGTGGCGGTGCCGATCGAAAGACTGGCTTGCACAATTAGGGGAGCGAGGCTAGCTGGCAGAATATGGTGAAAAATAATTTGGCAAGGAGTGGCTCCAAGGGCGTGGGCAGCTTGCACAAATTCTTGCTCTCGCAGCGACAGTACCATCGATCGCGTCAGGCGGATATAAATCGGAATCTGGACGATCGCGATTGCAACCATGGCGCTCTGCAAACTGGGTCCGGTGACGGTAACAATGGCGATCGCCAGCAAAATTGAGGGGAATGCCAGCAAAATATCGGTTAGCCAGCTAATCACCCCATCGACTCGTCCACGCCAATAACCGGCGAGTAACCCCAAACTCACGCCAATCAAAAAGCCGAGGCTAACAGAAACCACACTAATGAGTAGGGACGTGCGAATGCCGTACCAAATTAGGGTTAGCAGATCTCGCCCTAGGGCATCGGTGCCAAACCAATGTTGGCTGCTGGGGGGCACCAGGCGAGCGAGATAATCGCGATCGGTCGTCGGATCATAAGGATGCAGAATGGGGGCAAGCAATGCCAGGACGACCAGCGCGATCGCTAAAACTGCGCCAATTCTTCCAGAAGTAGATCGCCAAAATCGCTGTTGGGCACGGCTTGTCAACATGGGTCTAATTGGGTTTAATAATGCCACGAACGGTTAACGAAGCTGAATTCTTGGATCAATAAACCCGTAAGAAATATCGATTAAAGCATTGACCAACACAAAGGCGATCGCCACAAATATTACCCCACCTTGGACTACAGGATAGTCGCGTTCCAAAATGCCTTGATAAATCCAAGACCCAATTCCGGGCCACGCAAAAATGGTTTCCGTCAGAATTGCGCCGCCGAGCAAGGTGCCAAACTGCAATCCGGCGATCGTGATCACAGGCAACAAGGCATTCTTTAAAGCATGACGACAGACGACCCAAAATTCTGGTACTCCTTTTGCTTTTGCGGTGCGAATGTAGTCTTGAGACAGGGCTTCTAACATAGAACTGCGGGTGATTCTTGCCAAAATTGCTAGGGGAATTGTGCCCAAAGTAATGGCTGGCAGCACTAAGTGAGCTAACCCATCCATTAAGGCAGTGCTGTTGCCTTGCAACACCGCATCTAAAATATAAAACCCGGTGATCGGCTGAAAAGCAAAGCCAGCATCCACGCTGATTCGTCCGCTGGGCGGCAACCAGTGCAAATTTACGGCAAACAGATAGATCAGCAGCAGCCCTAACCAATAAACCGGGACGGAAACGCCCAGTAATGATCCGGTCATGGTCAGATTATCAATCCAGCTATTCCGCCGAATGGCGGCGAGGATGCCTGCGGGAATGCCGATGAGCAGGGCAACTATCATTGCCGCGATCGCCAGTTCAAACGTTGCCGGACAGCGCACTTTCAACTCATCGGCGATCGGGATTCCACTAATAATGCTAGTGCCCAAATCAAAATGAAATAAACTGTTCAAAAACGCCAGATATTGCACCAGCAGAGGTTTATCTAAACCAAGCTGAGTTTTAACCGCAGCTAGTTGTTCGGGTGTGGCACGTTCTCCTAGTAAAACCACCGCAGGATCACCCGGAATTAAATGCAAAAATCCAAACACCAGCAGCGTAATTCCAAATATTACAGGCAGTAAACTAAAGAAACGCTTGAGGATATAGAAGCCCATTGACTCTGAAAAGGTT
>JBGTAZ010000024.1:0-3983 GCA_041749615.1 Leptolyngbyaceae cyanobacterium
GTTCCCGCAGGGAATATTTTGAGTTTTGAGTTGATGAACTTAACTGAGAACTCATAACTGAGAACTCAAAACTCTCTACTATCTCCTTTGCCACCTTCACCGACAGCGACGTTTTGCCCATGCCACCCATACCCAGCAGCGTCACCAAACGGCAGCGATCTTCAACGATCCAGGTTTGCAGCGTCGTGAATTCCTGGCTGCGTCCATAAAAGATAGAAACATCGATCGCGTCCCCCCAGTCTTGGCGAGAAAATGAGTAGATCGGCAGAGCGGTAGCGACAGCACTGCTGGCAGTCTCCCGCATCTGTGCAGTTCGTTTCAAGACTTCAGCCAGATTGTGTTTGGTGACTTTTTCACCCAGCGTTGTGGAGAGTAACCGCCAAAGCTCAGCCCCAGCATCTTTTATATATCCAGGGTCATAATCGGCATCTTTTGCGATTTCCAGATAGGTCCTGTCAATCCAAGACTGACGAAATACAATCTTTTGAACTTTTGTTAACCGCCCTCGCTCTAACAGCCGCTCAATGAGCGCGATCGCCTCTTCAACTTTCATCTCGACACCACAGGTACACGAACACACGAACCAACCGACTTTTTCATATTCTGTGACTTTTGTCAGCAAAAAGATTCCGTAAATCCACTGCCTAAAATCCGACCTTTTCCTGACCTTTTCCGACCGCCAACCCGGATACTCAAAAGTTAGGTTTTACAGAGAGTCGGCTTTGAGCAAGACAAGGAATTGAATGAGGAGCCGCTTCTTTGGAGTCAATTACCTAAACCATAAATGAGACCACGATTATGTCTAATTTTCTTTCCAATTCTCTGCAAGTTTTAGCTATGGCGTTGCCGATTGTTGCCCTCAGCACCCAGAGCGCTTCCGCTTTAGATCGTCGCGACTTTAGTGTTCGCAACAACACCAGCCAAACCATCACTAAGTTGTACGTTTCTTCTACAGATAGCGCCTCTTGGGGTTCCAACATTCTGAGCACTGTTGTGCCTAGCGGAGGCTCCAGAAAAGTAACTTTTTCAGATGACTCCGAGCGCTGTATGTATCAAGTAAAGGCAGTTTATCGCGATCAAACTTATGACTGGGGAAATTACAACCTTTGTCAGGAGGCATATGTCGATTACATCGGGAATGGAGGTGACTACGCACCGAAGTAATTGGGAAAGTCATAGGGTGGGCATTAGGACGATCGCCCCTCATTGTCAAATTTTCTGGAATGCCCACCGTGTTTATATCGTCACTGCTGAGACACCGCGATCGCGCCTCAACTATTCACTACAACCAGAGCGCGATCGCCCTGATTTCAGAAGATCCGCAACCCCCTCTCTTTGTTTAACTCAGGTAGGAATGATCAAGCGCTAGCAACTATTTCACGTTTTGGAAATGAGGACAGATTATGAGATTTTGGCGGTTCGGCTGTATGGCAATCTTGTTGGGCACTATGCCTGCCTTAGACATACTCAATGATTCTGTAAGTTCTCCAGGTATTGCTCAAAACGAAGCTGTATTTGTCTGTATCAAGAAGTATCGTGACTTGGGCATATCGCCTGATGTTGCGGCACAGGAATGTCGTAGCCAGGACTTTACAGCCGACCAAAAAACTTGCATTGATCAGCGGATGAACAATCAACAAGTTTTTCAGGCGAAAGGCGGTGCTGATGCCAATGGTGAATACTTGATTGAAATAGGCGGTAGCGGCTGGGAGGGCGATGACTGGCGATCGCGAAGTTGCCGCCCCAACGAAGCAGGACCAAAAACATCGACCCGTGACCCTGGTGATTTTTTTGGCATGACTGCCCGTACAAGTTTCGCATCGGGCTATTGCAAAAGTCCTAGCTTTACAGTCAATTACTCGCTGCCCCGCGATCGCGCAATTGAAAAATGTGTTGGCACAAACCCCAACACAACCCCTCCACCGACTCCCAAACCTGTGGCGACTCCTGTGGCGGCTCCAACTGCCCCCGCCGGTTCATCAACGATTATCATCCTTCCTAGCAATGGCGCAATTTCAGTACCAGGCGCGGCAAGATCTCGTGATCTTAGACCTGTTGAAGGTCCAAATTATGCAGGCTGGTATCGATATGAGAAGCCCTCGGATATTAGTGATAGCGCGATGCAACAGGCTGGTGCCGCTTTTCATAACGGTCCTTCGTCTTGTGCAATATCGGGTTATTGCCTGAACTTAAGTGGAGCTTGGATTTCTAAGCAAAGCACATTAAAAATTCAGTGAGTCGTAACGGCGCGATCGCCCGTCTTGTAGGCTTGCAACAAGCAACATCGATTGATGTAGTGACAACCAAATGATGACAAAATATTTTTATAAAACATTGATGTTTGGAGCGATCGCGATATCAACCATGTCTGTTGGGTTGCAGCCGAGCAGGGCAGTTGCATCTGAGACAGAAGTAGATGATCGTGTTGGAGATAATTCGCGATCGTCCATGCGAGATTGGAGCTTCGCGTTTGAGAACTATCCAATGCATCATCAATGGATGGCAAACAGCCTCAACATTGCCGTCCGCTATACGCTGAAGCCCAATGCTTCCAGCCATAATGCGCCAGATTTCACCACTATTTTCAATCAAGTTACCCGATCTCTAGCACACCATCCTCAAGATGACTATTGGGAGATTGTTAACCGCAAGCTCACAGAGGTAATTTTGCAAGAGAATTCTGCCCTAGAGGCTGTCACCATTCGGCTGCAA
Source organism: Leptolyngbyaceae cyanobacterium (assembly GCA_041749615.1). Classification (GTDB taxonomy): domain Bacteria; phylum Cyanobacteriota; class Cyanobacteriia; order Leptolyngbyales; family Leptolyngbyaceae; genus ULC077BIN1. The sequence continues at coordinate 2,713 of JBGTAZ010000024.1, forward strand.
GTGCAGCCCAGAGAGAAAATCCCCTTTACCTGTACCACAACAGCAACCCGCACTACATCGGGTCAGCTTGTAGAGTTGTGGAGCTTCTCTACTATGGATCTCCCGGTAGATCAACCGGGTAGAAAGGCAGTCAATGTTTATGTTGATTACACCTACAAGACGGGAATTCTAGACTCAGAATATCCAGATTTCGTATCCATTCAGCAACAAGTCGCTGAGTTCCTCAAGGATTACCCTAGGCAAGTGACCAACTGGGAAGTGGTCAACCGCAACTTAGCCGGGGAAATTCTCAACGACTATCCAGCGATTTCTTCTATAACTTTACGACTGGAAGTATTGCCAACTGAGCAACTTCCCTATACTCACTCCAGCACCGTAACGCTAATTCAACCGCTCGACGCTACACTCATCACCTATGAAATACCCTGAATGGTTTGCTTTGTTGCTGGGATGTTCATTGACCGCAATGCCCGGAATTGCGATCGCTCAAACCGTTGAGCAGTTGGTGCAGCAGGGCGACACTGCCTTGATACAGAAGCAATATCCCGCAGCGGAAGGCATCTGGCGCAAAGTGATCGAACAGATGCCCAATAATGCCGATGCCTACACCAAACTTTGTGATGCCTTGGGGCGGCAGAGCAAATCGAAGGAGGAAACTCTGGCTGCTTGCCAAAAAGCCGTGATGCTCAATCCTCAGTCGGCGGTTGCCCACAAGAACTTGGGAAATGTTTTTCGATCCCAGGACAAACTGGATCAGGCGATCGCCGCTGCCCGCAAAGCTATTGCGCTCGACCCCAACTATCCCTTTGGCTACAACCTCTTAGGGCGTGTCTTAAGGGATCAGAAGAAACCGGATGAAGCGATCGCATCTTTCCGTAAAATGCTGGCACTGCCCAACCAATCTGAGGTCACGTCCTCTGCAAGTTCCCATATCCTGGCTTACCGCAATATGGGCAAGGATTTGAGCGAGCAGAAGAAGTTCGATGCAGCGATCGCCATGTATCGCAAAGCCATTGAACTGGACCCCAAAGATGCTGATGGTTACGGTCTTTTTGGAGATGTTTTGAGGGATCAGGGCGAGTTAGAGAAGGCAGGGGTTGCCTATCGCAAAGCCATTGAACTGGACTCCAACGTTGCTGTTTACTACATCAGCCTAGGATATGTGTTGAGTGAGCAGGGCAAGTTAGAGGAGTCAGTTGCTGCCTATCGCAAAGTGCTCAGCTTGCCTAACGTATTTAGATGGGACATGCCCACCCTGCGGGTTCATACGC
>JBGTAZ010000025.1:0-5214 GCA_041749615.1 Leptolyngbyaceae cyanobacterium
TGTAGCCTAGGCTTTTTGCCAAATCGATCAGGTTCTCGGTCGGTCGGCTCAATGAGCTACTGCTAAGCGCATCATATTGAGCCGCTGTGCCGTGGAACCCAGCTTGCCCAACGGGAATCATGTTGAGTTCACCGCCACCCAAAATGAAATCCACTCCCGATAGAATGACTTCTTTAGTAATGGCAGTCAGTTGTTGGCGCGGGGTAATTCGCTGACCTGTAGATGAAACTGTTTCACCAGTTTTAGCCACAAATGCTGCTGTACCTGGTTCAAAAGCTGCGCCCGATTGCACCAATGCGGTTACTTTTTTGGCAGCGATCGCTTCTTCCACAATGGTTTTACCCGTTGTGCCTGAGAGAGACGTGACAGCCGAATTATCTTGATTCAGCCCAAAAGACTCAGCGTAAACTTTGGTTCCGGTGGCGTGGGTGACCGCACCCGCGTTGGATGTGCCACCTAGCTGGTCTTCCATATGACCCAGGTAAACCGCCGCATTGTCTAACTTGTCCCAATTCAAGCGTCCATCGGGACCGGATTCTACAAATCGAGCAGCGGCGTAATGAGAGGGGCTAGTTCCATCCGGGTGGATGAAAATAACGTGATTACCGTTTGTCATGTAAACTTCAACCTTTTTGATGGGGTTTTATCGAGAATCATCCTGGCTTTTTAAAGAATGATTCTCATAATCATTCGTGTCTTAAGGTTTGCATATTCAGGTTAAGAAACGAAAAAATATTATTAAAGAAACGAATAAAAAATAGATTTTTGACTTGTAATTTCTTCTAAGATTTTAAATTTGAAGAAAAAGTATTTTTGCAGAAAAATCATGTAAAAAATAGAAAATACACCTTTCCTAAGAGAGAGATTAAACAAATAGAATGCCTTTCTGAAGGATCTTCAGAGGATATATATAGTCTTTGTGAAACTGATTTAATAATTTTATGGAAAAGATTTGTTTCTGAGCAGTATGAAGTTATTAATTCAAACAAAGCAGTTTTATCTAATTAATTAAATGTCGAAAACTCGCGCTTCTCTTAAGCGGAAAAGCGCGAGTTTTTAAACAGATTTAATCATCATTAGTCTGATAGTTACTGATGAATTGGGATTCATCAGTAACTATTTAGTGGATCTAAACGGTTGTAAAGTCTGTAGCCGTGAGACTGTTTGCCTGAACCCCGTTGAGAACAGCCAGAATGTTGCTGCTGCCGGTTTGAGTGATTAAGGTATCCGTGGCATTTGCGCCGATGCCTTGGGCAAAAGTGAGTCTGCCAAAGGTTAAGCCACCCGATAGAGCAATGCGATCGCCCTCGGTTGCCTTAAAGTCGGTGATGGTATCGGTGCCCGTGCCCGCTTCGACCACAAAGGTGTCTGCGCCAGTGCCACCCGTGAGGATGTCTTTGCCAAACGCACCGCGCAGGAAGTCGTTGCCCGCGAAGCCCACAATCTTGTCGTTGCCAGCCGTGCCGATCAGGGCATCATTGCCAGCCGTGCCGTTTTGGTTGAAGGTGGGGTTCACTTCAAACTGGCTGACGACGGTGGGGGTGAGGCTGGTGATGGCGGCGGGATTTGCCAGCACATCCTCGGCGGTGTAGTACGGGATGCCGTAGGTGGTGACGGTCAGCTTTTGCGTGGTGGCATCCACATCAAACTGAGTCCAGCCGTAGACGTGGGTGGCAACGTAATCACCGACCAGCAGATTGGCATCGATTTTGCCGTTGGCGATCGCCAGGTTTTTATCCAAGCCGACCGGATCGTAACCCAAGGTCTGCAATCCACCGTCTACGATTTGCTTGATGAAGGCATCTTTGCCAGCCGTGGGTAGGCTGTCGTAAAACGCTTTTTGCTGGGGAGTGATAACACCAAGAGCAGCGCCAAGTTCCGCTACCGTCGGTCCAAAGGGGGCATCAAAGGCAACGGAACCGGTGGTGATTTCAAAGGCGCTGGTGGCAATTTGCGCGCCGCCTACTTGGTTTTGGTAGGTGAGGTTATTCACCAAGGTGCCGTGGATGTCTGCCGCAATGAAGACCACGTTGCTGATGTCGTTGTCGTTGATGAACTTGAGGATCTCGGTACGTTCGGCGGCGTACCCTTCAAAGCGATCGCTCGCTGCCAACACGCCCAAGTTTTGAATCGGTTCAGGCACCACGATGTACTTCCAAGTCACGCCTTTACCTTCCGCATCCAGCAGGTCTTGTTTCAGGTCTGCGACTTGCTGTTTGCCGAGCATGGTGCGGCTGGGGTCAAAGGACTTCGCCAAGAAGGTGCCCACCTGCACCGGATCAGCCAGGTTGGTGACATCGGCTAGAGCTTCATTCCGGTAGGAACGAGCATCTAACACATAGGTCGCCGCATCGCTGCCGTAAGTGTTGTAGCGATAGAGCTTGATGGTGTTGTCGAGGCTAGCATCGCCTGTGCCGTTGTAATACTGGTTTTGAATCGGGTTGTATTCCTGGAAGGCTTGGATGCCGTTGTAATACAGCGCCGATTCTCTCACCAGTTCGCCGACCCGGAAGCGATCGAAGCGTGGATCAGAGGTAACCAGTTCACCCCCGGCGAAATCGTTGATCACCTCGTGGTCGTCAATCGTTGCCAGAATGGACGTAGAGGCTCTCAAGTCTGCCCAAGTGTTTTGTCCAAAGCGGCTGCCGTAGACTTCTGCGTGTTTGATCCGGTACTCATCCAGGTTTTCAGCTTGGGGCTTGTTCAACGCTGGCGAGGGATAGTCTGCGTAGATGGTGTCGCCGAGTTCAATGAAGAAGTCGAGGTTTTTGCTGGGTGCGTTGGCGATCGCCGGATAAGGGCTAAGCTCACCACGCCAGTCGCCAGCCGCACCAAAGCTCAAACCAGTGCGAGTTCCCACGGCAGCAGCAGTGGCAAATCTGCCGCTTTCGGTGTCGCCAGCCGCATCGATCGCCCGATAGAAGTATTCGGTGTTGGCGTTGAGTCCATCCACTTCCACTTTTACGGGCACTAGCGGATCGAAAACGGTGGCGGTTTTAGTACCCGCGATCGCGCTGAAATCTGCTGTAGTGGAATACTCAAAGGTCACTTCGCCAGTGAAGTTACTGCGAGTCCACAAGACGGTGGAGCTTTGGGTGGTGTCACCGCTACCTACGCCGTTTAGCAACGACTGCGCTTGAGGATTGCGCGGGTCGAAGCTGGTGGTGTCAATGTTAAGTGGTGTGCCAAAGGCATTGGCGATATTTTCCCAGGGGCTGACGTTTTCCAGTTCGCCATCATCTTCCACCAGCACTGCCGGATCGTTGAAGCCATCTTGGGTGACGAACAAGCCAAAGGGATAGTTGGGTCCCAGGGGCACGTTGATCACGGCAGCCCCGTCGGATTCTTGGACGCTATCGATCGCGCCATTGGCACCGACCGCAAACCGTCCCAAAAAGTCGTTGTTGCCTTCGCGCGAGTAAACGCCGAAGGTGTTGTCGCCTTGGCTGGAGACGAGCAAGTAACCTGCTCCGTCTGCGCCGTAGTAGATGGTCAAGCCTTCCACATCGTCGGTCAAATTCTTGCCGCCGAGTTCCTTGACCACATCAATCAGAGCGCCATTGCTGCCGCCGTTGGGTTCTGCCAAGTATTTCCAGATGCCGACGTTTTCTTGACCGATGTAGAGGAAGCCTGTTTCTTGATCAACCACCATGCCTTCAAGCTGGGGGTCGGTATCGGCAGGCGCATCCGTTGGAATGGGTACGGTGAAGCTGCGGACGCGATCGGCGGTAATTTTGCCGTTGCCTGCATCCACTAGCTTGTACTGCGAGACATCTCCCGTTTGGCGGCGGGTGACAAAGGCGTAGGCATCGCCCGTGACGGGGCTAGTGTATCCGGCAATGCCGTAGGCGCTGCGGCTAGAGGCAGAGTAGGGCGGCTCGAACGGGGTGGATTGGAACAGGGTGCCAATGCTGCTGCTGGTAATGTCGGTGACATATTCCCCGTTTGCGCCATTGGCATCGATTTTGAAGATCACCAGTTTGTCGTTGTTGCGATCGCTGGCGATCGCCAAATCCACCGTTTGACCCTGCATTTCAAAGCCGTAGAGCAAATCCACATTGTTGTAGCGAATGTTGCCAGGATTCACCGATTGCAGCAGCTTTCCAGAAAGATCGTAGACCTGCAACCCGCCATTTTTCACCGCAGTTAGCACTAAGCTGTCGGCAGAGTTGGTGGGATTCACGTAAATTGCCGGATCATCGGAATCGACGCGCTGACTGAAGGGCAGAGTGGGATCGTTGAGGTTCGCTGGGGTTTCCACGCGGGGCGTAACCGTGGGAATCAACTCGGCGCTCAGCGCCAAAATTTGGGTGAACTGAGTGGCGCTAAAGTTATTGTCGCTGACCAGCACAATCGAGCGGCTGCCATCGGGCAAAGTGGGACCAAACTCAATGCCCTCAATATTGTCTAAACCTGTGGGAATGTCTAGGTCATCCAGGTTTAAGACCAAGCGTTTACGAACGGGTTGAATCGCTGCGAGATCGCCAGCACTGAGGCTATTGAGCGACTGGATGGCGCTAATGTCGCTGGCACCTTGAGTGCTGATTTCGTAGATTTTGATCGTGTTGCCAGTGCCGGGAGCGCCTGTGGTAAAGGAACGCTCGACTGCCAATAACGTGCCGCGATTATCGATCGCCAGCAGGTCTACTAAACCATTGGTGCTGAAACTGCCTGCCACGGGAGGCGCGATCGCCACTTTATCCACTTCGTACAGGTATTCTTTTTCGGGCTGACCCGCAACCAGGCTGTATTGAATGATTCGAGCAGGGCTGGTGCTGGTGGGGCTGCTCAATGCGCCGTCCTGAATCAAGGCGTTCTCGGTGGCGGTGAAGATGAACTTTTGGTCGGGCGTAATCGTCAGGCTTTCAAATGCCAGGTTATTACGAATGCCGGACGTTTGGGTGTCGCCTGCATCCACTATGCCGCTGCCGTTCGTGTCTTGAAACTTGGGCAGGAATTTTTCGGGAATCACAAATAACCCAACTTCTTGCCCGGTGGTCAGGTTGAATTCTTTGATGAATGGATCGGTAACGCGGCTGGCTCCCAAATCGGGGCGCACTTCCCCTTCCGACGAAATAAACAGTCTGCCGTTGTTGGTCAGCACAATGTCTTCGGGGTCAAGGCTGAACTTGGCAAAAAAGTTGCCGCTAGCATCCTTGAGCGGGGTGACGTTGGTGAAGGTGACACCGTTCGTGCTGAGCTTTGTGGGGTCGC
>JBGTAZ010000026.1:0-8830 GCA_041749615.1 Leptolyngbyaceae cyanobacterium
GCTTCAATCCACAACAATTGATGCTGCTAGAAGAATAGACTTCTTGCACGAATCGGCGGGTAGGATTCCAGATCGGTTGATAGAGATATGAACTTTCCTGTCTCTACGGGTTTTGGGCTGATGCAACAACACTTCTGGAACATTGCCCATGATTTTCGGCAAACCCAACTTCTAGACGACGGTTTCCCCCAATGTCGTTCAGTCAGGCTCACTTTAAATTAGAAACATGGATGAACAAATGCGCTGGTTGACATCAAAAACCACTTCATTTGTACATCCAGTAAGAGTTTTTTGATTCTATTGACTGCCTTCTAAATCAATCTGAATCAGTCAAGTTTTGAGGAACTCGGCACGATGTTTTATTGACGCTTGAATCTCTAAGGTGAGCAAATTATGACACTAATTCGTTGGCAACCCTGGCAAGAAGTAGACACGCTTCGTCATCAACTTGACCAATTATTTGATGAATTGTCTCCAGTCGCTCGAAACACAGGACTGCGAACAAACGGAACGCATTGGAATCCTGCGATCGAACTCAAGAATACAGAAACAGAGGTGATTCTTCGGGTAGAACTACCGGGCATCGAAGCAAAAGATCTTGATGTTCAAGTTAGCCGCGACACTGTTTCTATTGCTGGTGAGTATAAAGCTGAAACAAAAACGGAAACTCATCAAGTCATTCGTTCGGAGTTTCGCTATGGCAGTTTCAAACGAGTAATTTCGTTGCCCAATGCCGTCCAAAATGATCAGGTTCAAGCTGAATTCAAAGATGGCATTTTGACCCTGACCCTCCCCAAGCTAGAAGCCGATCGCCCGAAGGTAGTCAAGGTAAATCTGGAACAAGTCTAGAGGGTTTTCTACCCCTCTATTCGTGAGTGCTAAGTAATATAACGAGAGGATTGAGTTTGAAAAGATTCAATCCTCTTTTTTATGTTTTTTAGATTGTATGGTTTCTAGAAAAATATTTTTGCGATCTAGTAGCATTTCAAAAAGAGAATTAGGGAATTCTGGATGTAGAATCGCTACGCTAGAATCAGCATCGTCACTCAAATCCTGTTAGCAAATAGGGCTATCCCTATTCCTTATTCCATGTCTTATCCTCCTGAAAATTCGATTCCTGAAAAAGATTTGCTTGAATCAGCGTCTTACATAGATATTGACCAATGGCTTGAACGCTTACGCCACAGCGATCGCGCCCTTTATAACTCAATGGCACTAGAGGTTTGGGCGATCGCTCGCACCATGGACAACTTAATTCCAGGCTTTTGGAGCCGTTTCATGAAGAATCGTCAAACCGCGCTAAAACAATTTGTGATTCAACATAGAAGAGAAGGGAATAGGGAATAGGTTACAGGGAATAGGGAATAGGGCTAGCTTCCAACGTTTATCCGTACTCTCATAATTCGCCACTCGTCATTCGCCACTCGTCATTCGTAATTCGCAATGAATTCCACATCTACTCTTTCAGTTTGGCAACAGCTTAAAAATCGCGAAATCACCTGTGAAGAAGCGCTGCGGTGGCTGGTGGATGAAGATGGCACCGTCACCCTTAGCTTATTGGATGTGGAGGTTAGCTATCGCTTTTTGCGCGAGTTTCCCGATCGCACCACGCTGCCGCCGCTACTGCCGCTATTGCTGTGGCAAAACTGCTTTTATCTCGGCTGTCCCGTGCCCGTTTCGCTGGATACAATTCGGCAGTTGAGCGATCGCACCTTTACCAATATCAAAATCATTCCCGTTACCGACAAAAGCTACACTACCTGGTATCGCACCCAAAATATCGATGCCAATCGCCTCAGTTCTCAGCCATTCATCAATCCGCTGACGGGCGAACACGAGCAGGAAAACATTAGCGAGATCACCCGTGAACTGCTGGCAAAAGCCGTTGATCAAATTGGGCGGATTAAAACCATTATTTCGGGCGCATTGCGGAACCGTGCCAGCGATATTCACCTAGAACCGACAACCGACGGGTTGCGAATCCGCTACCGGATCGACGGCATTTTGCGAGACATTACCCTGCTGCCGCCAGAGATTAGCCGACGGGCGATCGTTGCCCTCAAAGTCATGGCAGATATGGACATTGCCGAAAGTCGCCGCCCCCAAGATGCCCGGATTGGAGACAAATACACCAGCGGATCGGAAGCCGATTTGGGGCTGGATATGCGCGTTAGCACCTTACCCTGCGTCGGCGGTGAAAAAGCGGTGATTCGCCTGCTGCCGCGCGAAAATCCTTTTGCTGGCATGAATGAGTTGGGCTTTAGCGATCGCACCCTGGCAATTTACCAAGGCTGGCTCAAACAACCCCAGGGCATGATTATTTTCACCGGACCCACTGGCTCTGGCAAAACCAGCACGCTCTACACCAGCCTGCAAACAGTGGCGACTGAATATGTGAATGTGGTGACGGTGGAAGATCCGGTGGAATATATTTTGCCGCGCATCACCCAAACTCAGGTGCATGAATTAGCGGGAATGACCTTTGCCGCAGGGCTACGCGCCATCCTCCGGCAAGACCCCGACATCATTATGCTGGGAGAAATCCGCGACCATGAGACTGCCGAAACTGCTTTTCGTGCAGCGCTTACTGGACACTTAGTACTGACCACGCTCCATACCAATGATGCCGCCAGCGCCATTCCTCGGCTCAAAGATATTGGTCCCGATCCTGGTTTGATTAGCGATGCATTGCTGGGCATTGTGGCACAGCGACTCGTTCGCAAAATTTGTGCCCATTGTGCCGCTCCCTACACGCCCACCCAGTCTGATTTGAAACTGCTGGGCATTCATCCAGAACAGGCAAAATCTGAGGACTGGCGAGTGGGCAAAGGCTGCGCTCGCTGCTTCCACTCTGGCTACTCCGGGCGGGAAGCAATTATCGAACTGCTGGATGTGGATGATACCCTGCGCCAGATTATTTATGAAGGCACCATGACCCAAATGTATCGCTACTTGGCAGAGTCGGGGTTTGAGTCGTTTCGGATCGCCGCGATCGCCAAAGTCACCAGCGGCATCACCACGATTCAAGAAGTATTGCGCGTTTTGCCCCACAGCGCCATGAGTCGGCGCTCTGTTAATCTATCTGGATAATCTCTATTGCTTGCGAAATCATGTTCGTAGTGCCCGTCTGTGAGGGATCACTTATGCGGAATCATCAATTCAACTGTGGATCTACAAACGGGCGAAACGGCATTGGATCAAATAGTCATATCCTAAGCTTTCTGAGCAACAGCGTTCTGAGCAACGCTATATCACCGGAAAAAGCAGGTTGTGCCGCTCCATAGGCTAGTCACGCGATCGGTTGGCTTGTTTCCACTCAGCAACCCTCCGAGACGACCCGCAGAAAATTCGGTTCCCAGAGAACTCTGGCTAACTTTTACGGTGTAAGCCTTATTAAGCTGAGTTCGAGTTGAGCCAGTGCCAATTCCGTTGATAGTCGTTAGCTTGTTGGCTGCTTTACTGCGACCATCGACGCTCCATCCCGCGAAGCGACCTTGATTAAACTGTAGAGACAATCCATCTGCCCAATTGGCAAAGCCAAGCGGACCTGCACCGCACTCCTGATTCACGCCGCGATCGCGAGGCTTTCCTCGTAAGTTCGTAAGGATTGAAACCACATCCGCTTCCTTGGTGCCAAAAGCGATCGCCCGCGTTGCTCCCGTAGACGCATTCACTACTCGTAATCCCTGGGTGTCGAGGGCTAACACTGCCAAACTTGGCTTGGCTTGGGCGATCGATTGCAGGGCGATCGTCATAGCGGGCGCAATTGATGCAGAATTCCTTGAAGCGGGGGAAGCAGAATCTTTTGCAGAAACATTGCCCAAATAAAGTAGAGATACACCCGAAACGCAGAGTGAAATTAAGAGGGCATTGATCAGTTTCATAGCTCGCTTTCCGTTCGTGAATGGGCAGAAATGGGATGAGAGTTTAATGCTAGCAATTTGCCGGCAGCCTTTGAACTCTCCACAATAAGCAATTACACTGTCTCATCACCCCATTTCCGGAAATTTTGGCACTGAACGGCAGCGATCGCCAAACTCACTAGCGGCATATTTAAGAAGTATTGCGCGTTTTGACTCACAGCATCATGAGTCGGCGCTCTGTTAATCTTTGATTATCGTCTAATTTTTGTGAAACATGTTTACATCGCTGCCAGAAATTACAGTTGAGGAATTGGCGACCCTGTTACAGGCAGAGGGCGATCGCCAGTTTGTGGATGTGCGAGAACCCCACGAATTAGAACTTGCCCAGCTAGAAGGTTTTGTCAACTTGCCCCTAAGCCAGCATGGTGAGTGGTCAACCGACATTCACAGTCGCCTAGATGAGAACCAGGAAACTTTGGTGCTGTGCCATCACGGAATGCGCTCTGCTCAAATGTGCCAGTGGCTTATCAGTCAAGGCTTTGCAAATGTAAAAAATGTCACAGGCGGCATTGATGCTTACTCCTGTGTGGTAGATGCTGGGATTCCCCGATATTAGAGTTTAGTATTTCCCAGGGTGGCGGCACAGTGGCAGGGCGATCGCTTTGCCCTTTATATTAGATACAGAGGTCATCTACGCAATCGTTCACTAAGAACACCTTTCGCTCAGCATCTCACTGATGATTAGTTTTTAAACATAAGGGATAAGCGTTGCGATCGCCCTTAGTGCAATCCCTTTAGAATTCGTGCATTACCCTCATGTCCTCACCGATTAAACTTACGACTCGTCAGCAGCAGGTGCTTTGGGCAACCGTTCGTCACTACATCGCCACCGCAGAACCCGTTGGCTCCGAAGCATTGCTGAAGGAATATAACCTGAGCGTTAGTTCTGCAACCATCCGTAACTCGATGGGCGTGCTAGAAAAAGTGGGGCTGCTTTACCAACCCCATATTTCGGCAGGACGGGTGCCCTCCGATTCGGGCTATCGAATTTATGTAGATAAGTTGCTGACTCCATCCAGTGACTTTGCGCTGCATATCGATCAGTTGTTGAGCGATCGCCGCACCCGCGAAGACGGCAGCCTAGAAGCCATGCTCAGAGGAGCCGCCCACATTTTGGCAACCGTCAGCGGCTACATTGCCCTGATTACGATGCCTCAAACCTACACGGCGCGGTTACACCACATTCAACTGGTGCTAGTGGATTCCAGTCGGGTGATGCTGATTTTTGTCACCGATTCCTATGAAACCCAGTCTGCCCTGCTGGATCTGGCAACCGGTGAGGATAATACAGCGGCAGAAGCGGAACTGCTGGAACGCGAATTACAGATTTTGTCCAATTTTTTGAATAGCCATCTACGCGGTAAAGCGATCGCTGAACTGACTCAGATGGATTGGACTGAACTCGATCGCGAATTTCAACGCTACGGTGATTTCCTCAAAAACATCTTGACGGAACTCACGCGCCGATCACAGTCTCCCGCGCCAACCCAACTGATGATGAGTGGTTTATCCGAAGTGATGCGCCAACCTGAATTTTCAGAAGTGCATCAGGTTCAAACGATTGTGCATCTGCTAGAAGATGAGCAAGATCAAATTATTCCCCTAATCTTTGGATCTTCTCCCTTTGATCAGTCCGGCAAGCGCGTTTCAGTTCGGATCGGCTCCGAAAATACGCTAGAACCGATTCGCTGTTGCACGTTGATTTCATCCACCTACTGCAAAGGCTCAACGCCAGTGGGCAGCGTCGGCATGTTAGGACCGACGCGGATGGTGTATGAAAACGCGATCGCTTTGGTAGAAGCCACTGCGGACTATATTTCGGAGGCGATTAGCTAGGGGAGAGGTTCGGAGTTCGAGGTTCAGAGTTCGCACGTTGGGCATTGCTGAATCTGGGGAGGAAATTTGTAGGGGCAATCCCTTGTGGTTGCCCTCCACTTACGTCAGGGTAGGCACAAGACCTACCCCTACAGTCAAAAATCATACTTGCATTCAGCAACGCCGCACGTTGTACTCCGTACTCCGCACTCCCCACGCTCTAGTTAACGTAAGGACGATATCGATGCTGTTCCAGGTCCCAGGTGAAGATTTGATAGGGAAAGGAAAGGGCGATCGCTCGGCTACGATTGTTGACTAGCCGAGCATCATCCAAAGTATGGGTATAGATAGTTAAGATGCCTTTTTCAAATAGCACTCGTGGCATGGGCTGGATTTGGCTTACCGCTGTCAGCAGGGTCATAAAACCAGGTTCCCAGGTATCCAAAGGGAGGAGATCGGTGATCAATAGTTTGGGTTGGTTGGCGGCGATCGCGGTCTGATCAAGTGCGCCTTGAATAGTCTCTTTCAGTTCTTCAGCAGTGAAGGGTTTGAGCAAGTAGCCCGCAGGGTTTGTAAACTGCGATCGCGTTAGAGTTTCATCATCTTGGTAGGTCGTCATGTAAATCACTGGGCAGTGACATTCGTGACTGATTTTCCGGGCGGTCGTCATGCCATCCATGTATCCCGAAAGCTCAATATCCACTAGCACCACATCCGGCTCGGTGGCAGCGGCAAACGCTAACGCCCTTTCGCCAGAGTTGACAATCCCCGCGATCGCATAGCCATGACTTCTTAAGGTTGAAGCAATCAGCGCGGCAACGGTTGGGGCGCGTTCCACAATCAACACTTTTACTTGAGCGATCGGTCGAGTCATAGTTCGGTAGCACTGGCAGGGTAGATAATGAGATGAAAGGGTTGATGTTAGCGATTCTGTATAAGCTATTATTCCCAAACAGCAATCAACCGCCCCAATCTTCTTTACAGAAGTAGAGCGATTCGCTAGCAGCCCTTTCTATCACTCCACAATAGAAGCTGCTCCTCATTAATACTTCATCCGTTTTCCTCATCTAGCTAGGTGACATTGAAACCATCCCGGTGAATAGGAGTGGATGATCGGGGCGATCGCAGAGGGTGAGATTTGAACGATAGCGAAAGCGCGATAGCGAAACGCTGACTGGTCAGTTCGCAAGGTACGATGCAAGCATAGCCACACCATTAAAATTCCTATGTCTCAATCTGAAATTGGCGTTGCCATTGTTGGCACGGGCTTTGGTCAAAAAGTCCACATTCCGGGGTTTCAGGCACACCACCGGACTCGGATTGTGGCGGTCTATCATCGAGACTTAGCAAAGGCAGAAGCGATCGCTCAAACCCATAACATTCCCCATGCTTGCCAAAGTCTGGAGGCGATCGCGGCATTGCCAGAGGTACAAGCAGTCAGCATTTCGACCCCGCCGTTTTTGCATTATGAGATGGCAAAAACGGTGCTGAATGCCGGAAAACACTTGCTACTCGAAAAACCGACGACGTTGAATGTGGCGGAGGCAGAGGAACTGCATCAGATCGCGATCGCCCAAAAACTCACTACCACAATGAACTTTGAGTTTCGCTGCATTCCGGCGTGGCAGCGCTTGCAAGAATTGCTGACCGAAGGCTATATCGGTAAACCACGACTGATCAAAGTGGATTGGCTGGTTTCCAGTCGAGCCGATGCTGCACGCGCCTGGAACTGGTATGCCCAGAAAGATTTGGGCGGCGGTGCTTTGGGCGCGATCGGCTCCCACGCCTTTGATTATATTGCCTGGTTATTTGGCTCCGTGCGGCGGCTAAATGCTCGGTTAAGCGTGGCGGTCACCCAGCGCCCCGACCCACTCAGCGGCACACTTAAACCAGTCGATGCTGATGATGTTTGCCTGATTATGCTGGAACTGGCAGATGGCACACCTTGCCAGATAACGCTGAGCGCGGCGACCTATCAGGGTCGAGGGCATTGGCTGGAAGTGTACGGCGATCGCGGCACGCTAATTTTGGGCAGCGACAACCAAAAAGATTATGTCCACGGCTTTAAGCTGATGGGTAGCCAAACTGGAGAACCGCTGACAACCCTCGAAATTCCCGATCGCCTCGCCTTTCCGCGCACCTGGGATGATGGACGAATTGCGCCCTTTGTTTGCATCATCGATCGCTGGGTACAGGGCATCGATCAGGGCAACTCTCTAGCACCGTCATTGCAAGAAGGCGTGTATTCTCAACTGCTAATGGATTGCGCCCATCAATCGAATCACCGTAGAACTTGGATAGAAGTTCCTTAGCAATCAACTAGCTCGAAGGCAGGTTGAGATTATCATCCTCGATCAATAGTTTCTCTAACAAAGTGGATATTTCGGCAGCTTGGTTCATCACCATCAGATGCCCGCCTTTTTCAAGAATGAAATCAGGTTTGATAAAGCGCATCAAAAAAATGCGATCGCTCGATCCGTGAATATGCTGGAGATTTTCAGGAATCACATCATTTTTCCAAGTCACTACTTTATGAAATGACCATTTAAGAAAATGGGGATCAATGTCTAGCAAAATTGCTTTGAGCATTTGGCGTTCATCCACTGTGTTTATGCTGAAAAACCAGTAGGCAAGCCAATATCCCGCCCAGAGCATACTTTTAAAGGGAAACACGCGATGGATTTGAAACCAGCGAAACATCTTGAAGTAAAAAGGAACTTCACAGCAGGTTTTAGTGCTGGAAATCAGGATGACTTTTTCGGTTTCAATCTGCTTAGCAATTTCAACTGCCATCATGCCGCCAAAAGACAAGCCCACCAGAATGGGGCGATCGCACTGAATTTGGGCAGTCAACCGTTTGGCATAGGCTGGCATCGTCTCACCGCGAACCGGTTGCACCCAATGAATATGAACAGGTCGGTAGCCCTCGCATTTCAACAGCCGAAACACCCGCTCATCGGTGCCTAACCCACTGACAAAATACACATCCTTGAGTGCCTTCTCAAGTTGATTAGTTGCCTCAGCCTGCCGACCAATTTCCTCCGCAACTTGTTTAGGGGTTTGAGATAACTCAACTACCGACTCTAAAACAG